>NZ_AP021901.1:6460000-6777545 GCF_018325905.1 Pseudomonas sp. St316
TGGCGGTGTTCGCCGGGGCGGGGATCCCGCAGGGCGTGGCCTCTGCGGGTCACTTTGGCGCAATCACTGCGTCGATCGATGAGAAAATGGCCGACGCCTCCTACGGTAAGCATGTCGCGGCGACCTCGACTGTCCTTGGCGCCGCACACAAAGTGATCAGCGACGGCATCCGTCCATTCGTCCAGGTCGTGGTCGACAAGACCATCGGCGCGGGTCTGGCAAAGGTCGATCCGCTGGCGGTGTACCCCAAGGCCTTGCAAGTCGTCACGCAGAATGGGCGTCGGGTCGCCAACCCTGCACTCGATGCGCGCAATCTTGCGCAGGAGCAACAGCGCAACGAATTCACGCTCAAGCAGAACGCGAACAACTTCGGCACAGCGAGCGGCGACTTCACCGGCTACCTCGCCTTCGGTGCCGCTCACGCAGTGCGGGACACCATCGACCAGTTCACCTCAGTCAACGCTGGTGGCATCGTCGCCCGCACAGCGGCCTCCGCAGTGGGTGGCACCTTCATGGCGGGTGGCCAGGCAGTGGCGAAATATGCGCAAACCCACGGTGACGAGGAGATTCCCACCTACCGGGTGACAAAGGAAAACCGCAACTGGGGCGAACTGTTACCCAAGGCGTTTTCCGAAGCGACAGGAAAGCTCAACCCGCTCAACATGGCCAATGTCAGCGACCTCACCAATCGGATCGTCGGCGTGGGCGAAGGGGTCGCCATGCGTACAGCCGTGGGCGACGCCGCCGCGGTGGGTGAAAACCCGGAAGTGCGGGAAAAAATGGAGCAGATTGTCACAACCTTCTTCTCCTCCGGCCTGACGCTGCTTCCGTTCTTTGCCAACAGTGTGGCGGCACCGCTCGAAAACAAGGCGCTGAGCGGCACAGACGACCTGACCAAGCGAGCCAACGTACCGCTGCAGAACGTGACAAGTCCAAACCGAGACGGCCTGCCCCACACCCAGCCGGAAGGCTGGCGGCGCGACCTCGAAAATACCTACCACGTGACCCGCGGCCTTACCCAGGTCGTTCCGCAAACCGCTATCGCGGGGCTTAACCTGGGCACCGAATGGGCTCAGAGCCTGGCAACAAGGCCCAAAAAAGCCTCTGGCGATGACATTCAACTGGCAGAGCGAGGCGAGCCGAGACCCCAGGGCGGGCCGTCCAACGAACCAGCACCCACCACTCGGCCAAGCTGATGAAGCCGTCGAGCCATCCTTCGCCAGCTTGACGATCACCGGTTGAAACCGTCCCTCTACGCCGGCCGCAGGAGCCTCCTGTGGCCGGCCCTCGCGACACACGCCGACTCACATCCCCTTGCGCTTCGACGACGACCAACGTGATTGCCGGGCCGATCAACGATAGCCTTGCGATTCGCGGCGCCAGCCTCCAAAAGCCCAGCCGCTGCCCGAAACCTTCCACCGCCTATACTCCTGCCCGCGAGGCGACTTGGAGTAAATCCCTCCGACGGACGATGCGCCGGGCAGCGGCCATGTGCTAAACAGGGAATCAACAGCGAAACCATGGGACCGCTGTCACCAGAATAAGGAATCACCATGAAACGCACCCTCGTCGCCTTCCTGTCATTGGTCGTCACCGCGATCATCGTCGCGGGCGGCTACCTCTACAGCAAGCAGCCCACCCGCCAAGGCACGGTGCAGTTGCAAGGGCTGCATGGCTCGGTGACGGTGCGCTACGACGAACGCGGTGTGCCGCATATTCGCGCAGAGAACGAAACCGACCTGTACCGCGCCCTCGGCTATGTGCATGCCCAGGACCGGCTGTTCCAGATGGAGATCCTGCGCCGCCTCGCCCGGGGTGAGCTGGCCGAGGTGCTGGGGCCGAAACTGCTCGACACCGACAAGCTGATGCGCAGCCTGCGCATCCGCGAGCGCGCCGCGACCTATGTGACCGAGCAAGACCCGCAATCCCCGGCCTGGCTCGCCATGCAAGCCTACCTGGACGGCATCAATGCCTACCAGGACAGCCACACCCGGCCCGTGGAGTTCGATGTGCTGGGCATTCCCAAGCGCCCCTTCACCGCCGAAGACACCGTGAGCATTACCGGCTACATGGCCTACAGCTTCGCCGCCGCCTTTCGCACCGAGCCCCTGCTGACCTACGTGCGCGATGTGCTGGGCGCCAATTACCTGAACATTTTCGACCTCGACTGGCAGCCTCAAGGCGTGCTGGCCGAAGGTCGCAAGGGCGGCCTGCCACTGGCCGCCGCCGACTGGAAAGACCTCAATGCCCTGGCCCGTCTGAGCGAACAGGCACTGGCCGATAACGGCCTGCCACAGTTCGAGGGCAGCAATGCCTGGGCGCTCTCCGGCAGCCGCACCCAAAGCGGCAAGCCGCTGCTGGCGGGTGACCCGCACATCCGCTTTTCCACGCCTTCGGTGTGGTACGAGGCGCACCTGTCCGCGCCGGGTTTCGAACTCTACGGGCACTACCAGGCGCTGCTGCCCTTTGCGACCCTGGGCATGAACAAGGATTTTGGCTGGAGCATCACCATGTTCCAGAACGACGACCTGGACCTGGTCGCCGAGAAGGTCAACCCGGACAATCCCGAACAGATCTGGTATCGCGACAAATGGGTGGACATGACCCGCAGCGAACAGCAGATCGCCGTCAAGGGCCAAGCGCCGGTGACATTGGTGCTGCGCCAGTCGCCCCACGGTCCGATCGTTAACGATGCCCTCGGCGCGAACGCCGGCAAGACCCCGGTCGCCATGTGGTGGGGATTCCTGGAAAGCCGCAACCCGATCCTCGAGGCTTTTTACCAGCTCAACCGCGCAGATACCCTCAGCAAGGCCCGTGCCGCCTCGGCCAAGATCCACGCACCGGGGCTGAACGTGGTGTGGGCCAACGCCAAGGGGGACATCGGCTGGTGGGCCGCCGCGCAACTGCCCAAGCGGCCGGCCGGCGTGAAGCCCGGCTTCATTCTCGATGGCAGCCGTCCGGAGGCGGAAAAGGAAGGTTTCTATCCGTTCACCAGCAACCCGCAGGAAGAGAACCCGACGCGGGGCTACATCGTCTCGGCCAATTTCCAGCCGGTGCCGGCCAGCGGCATCGAGATCCCCGGTTACTACAACCTCGCCGACCGTGGCCAGCAACTCAACCACCAGCTCAGCGACAAGCAGGCGAAGTGGGACATCGAAACCACCCAGAAACTGCAACTGGGCACCACCACCGCCTACGGCCCTCGCCTGCTCGCGCCTTTGCTGCCGGTGCTGCGTGAGGTGGTCAGCGACCCACAGGAACGCAAATGGGTGGAACAACTGGCCCAGTGGCCGGGCGATTACCCGCTGGACTCCACCAGCGCCACGCTGTTCAACCAGTTCCTGTTCAACCTGGCCGACGCCGCCCTGCACGATGAACTGGGCGATGGCTTCTTCGAAACCGCGCTGTCGACCCGGGTGATCGACGCAGCCCTTCCACGCTTGGCGGCCTCCGGGGACTCACCGTGGTGGGACGACCGCACGACCCTTGGCACGGAGTCCCGCGCCGACATCGTGAAAAAGGCTTGGGACAAGAGCCTGGCGCACCTGAAAGTCACCCTCGGCGACGATGCCACGCAATGGCAATGGGGCCAGGCCCACACCCTCACCCATGGCCACCCGCTGGGCCTGCAAAAGCCGCTGGACCGGATCTTCAACGTCGGCCCCTTCGCGGCACCGGGTACCCACGAGGTGCCCAACAACCTCTCCGCCAAAATCGGCCCGGCGCCGTGGCCGGTGACCTATGGGCCCTCGACGCGGCGCATCATCGACTTCGCCGACCCGAGCCACAGCGTCACCATCAACCCCGTCGGCCAGAGCGGCGTGCCGTTCGACAAGCATTACGAGGACCAGGCCGAAGCGTACATAGAGGGGTTGTATCACCAGGCGCACCTGGCCGAGGAAGAAGTGACGGCCAATACCCATGGCACCTTGAAACTGTTGCCGGCCCGGGCGCCCTGAAGCGGGCGCACAAGTCTTTTTCATCGCCACCCGAGCTTGATCGTCATTGATGGTCAAGACTACAAGGGCGCAATCCCACCCTCCCCATTAGGAGTCAAACGCTATGTTCAATAACTGGTCCGAGCTGCTGCCTACCATCAAGAGCGCCTTTGGCGCCCTGGGCAAAAGCAATCCGAAGATGGTCAAGGCCTACATGGCCCTGGATGAAGCCGCCGCCGAGAACAACGTGCTCGACGCCAAGACCCGCGAGCTGATCTCCATCGCCGTGGCAATCACCACCCGCTGCGACGGTTGCATCGGCGTGCACACCGATGCCGCCATCAAGGCCGGCGCCACCCGCGAAGAAATCGCCGCCACCCTGGCCACCGCGGTGTCCCTGAACGCGGGCGCGGCGTATATCTACTCCCTGCGCGCGCTGGAGGCCCATGACGCGTTGAAGAAATGAGAAAGTGGCGGGACAGCCTCTTCGACTGCCCCGCCGCCATCGCGAGCAAGCTCGCTCCCACACTGGGATCTGCATCAGGCTGCAGATTTGTGGGCTACACAAACACCTGTGGGATCTGCACCCGGCCGAGGATTTGTGGGCTACACAAACACCTGTGGGAGCGAGCTTGCTCGCGATGGCGACCCGGCATTCAACATCTTCATTGACTGCCACACCGCTATCGCGAGCAGGCTCGCTCCCACACTGGGACCTGCATCAGGCCGCGGATCTATGGGCTACACAGACACCTGTGGGATCTGCACCCGGCAGTGGATTTGTGGGTTTCACAAACACCTGTGGGAGCGAGCCTGCTCGCGATGGCGGCCTGGCAGTCAACATCTGCGCCAACTACCACACCGCTGTCGCGAGCAGGCTCGCTCCCACATTTGGCACCAATGCCGGGTCAGACCGGTGCGGTTTCGGCCCGGCGTACTTCCGGTTGTTTCCAGGAGTCGGCGGCGCTTTCTTCGATGGCTTGCTGGATCGCTCGCTTGCGGTTTTCTTCGGCGCGGCGGCTGAAGTACCAGACCAGGAACGTCACCAAAGACACCGCCAGCAGGATCAAGCTCGCCACGGCGTTGATTTCCGGTTTTACCCCCAGGCGCACCGCCGAGAACACTTCCATCGGCAAGGTCGTCGAGCCGGGGCCGGAGACGAAGCTTGCCAGTACCAGGTCATCCAGGGACAGCGCGAACGACATCATGCCCCCCGCTGCCAGTGACGGCGCGATCATCGGGATGGTGATCAAAAAGAACACCTTCCACGGCCGCGCACCGAGGTCCATGGCCGCCTCTTCGATGGACAGGTCCAGTTCACGCAAGCGCGCCGAGACCACCACCGCCACATAAGCGGCGCAGAACGTGGTGTGGGCAATCCAGATGGTGACGATGCCACGCTCCTGGGGCCAGCCAATCATCTGGGCCATGGCCACGAACAGCAGCAACAGTGACAGACCGGTAATCACTTCCGGCATCACCAACGGCGCGGTGACCAGGCCGCCGAACAGCGTGCGCCCCTTGAAGTGGGTGATACGGGTCAGCACGAAAGCCGCCAACGTACCCAGGGCCACCGCAGCAATCGCCGTGTAGCAGGCGATTTCCAGCGAACGCAGCACCGAACCCATCAACTGGCTGTTGTCCAGCAGGCCGACGTACCACTTGATCGACCAACCGCCCCACACCGTCACCAGTTTCGAGGCGTTGAACGAGTAGATCACCAGGATCAGCATCGGTGCGTAGATGAACAACAAACCCAGCACCAGCATCAGGCTTGAAAAACTGAAGCGCTTCATTCCTTGCCCTCCATTTCTTTGGCCTGACTGCGGTTGAACAGGATGATGGGCACGATCAGGATCGCCAGCATCACCACCGCCAGGGCGGATGCCACCGGCCAGTCACGGTTGTTGAAGAATTCCTGCCACAGCACTTTGCCGATCATCAGGGTTTCCGGGCCGCCTAGCAGTTCCGGGATCACGAACTCACCCACCACGGGAATGAACACCAGCATGGCGCCCGCGACGATGCCGTTCTTGGACAGCGGCACGGTGATTTTCCAGAAGCTGTTGAAGGTGCTCGAGCCCAGGTCGGACGCGGCCTCCAGCAAGCTGGCATCATGTTTTACGAGGTTGGCGTACAGCGGCAGGATCATGAACGGCAGGTAGGAGTAAACGACCCCGATATAGACCGCCAGGTTGGTGTTGAGAATCTGCAGCGGTTCGCTGATCCAGCCCATGCTCAGCAAGAAGCCGTTGAGCAGGCCGTTGTTGCTGAGGATGCCCATCCACGCATAGACACGGATCAGGATCGCGGTCCAGGTCGGCATCATGATCAGCAGCACCAGCACCGTCTGCATCTCTTTGCGGGCATTGGCGATGCCGTAGGCCATCGGATAACCGATCAGCAGGCACAAGACGGTGCTGATCAGCGCCATCTTCAGCGAGCCAAGGTAGGCGGCAATGTACAGCTCGTCCTCGCTCAGCATCGCGTAGTTGGCGAGGTTAAGCAGCACCTGCAGCTTCTGGTCGACATAGCTGTAGATCTCGGTGTACGGCGGGATGGCGACGTCGGCTTCGGCGAAGCTGATCTTCAGGACGATGAAGAACGGCAGCATGAAGAACAGGAACAGCCAGATGAAGGGCACCCCGATGACCAACTGGCGGCCACCGGGCGTTATTCGATCGAGTCGGCGTTTGAGTTTGCGCATGTTCATGAGCGAAGTACCACGCCGCTGTCGTCTTCCCACCAGACGAATACCTGGTCGCCCCAGGTCGGACGCTGGCCGCGGCGTTCGGCGTTGGCGACGAAGGACTGCACCAGCTTGCCGCTGGGCAACTCGACGTAGAACACCGAATGACCACCCAGGTAAGCGATGTCGTGGACCTTGCCGCTGGACCAGTTGTGCTCGCAGGTCGGCTGCTGGGAAGTGACCAACAGTTTTTCCGGGCGAATGGCGTAGGTCACGGACTTGTCCTGCACCGAGGTGCTGATGCCGTGGCCAACGTAGATGTTGCGGTCCAGGTCCTTGCAGGTCAGCACCGCGTGGCCTTCGGCGTCGTCCACCACTTCGGTCTCGAAGATGTTGACGTTGCCGATGAACTCGCAAACCAGCCGGCTGGTCGGGGTTTCGTAGATGTCGATCGGGCTGCCGATCTGGGCGATCCAACCCAGGTGCATGATCGCGATGCGTTCGGCCATGGTCATGGCCTCTTCCTGGTCGTGGGTCACCATGACGCAGGTCACGCCAACCCGCTCGATGATCTCCACCAGCTCAAGCTGCATTTGCGAGCGCAGTTTCTTGTCCAGGGCACCCATCGGTTCATCGAGCAGCAACAGCTTCGGCCGCTTGGCCAGGGAACGGGCCAGGGCTACGCGCTGGCGCTGGCCGCCGGAAAGCTGGTGCGGCTTGCGCTTGGCGTATTGGCTCATCTGCACCAGCTTGAGCATTTCAGCCACGCGGGCATCGACCTCGGCTTTCGGGATCTTGTCCTGCTGCAAGCCGAAGGCGATGTTCTGCGCCACGGTCATATGCGGGAACAAGGCGTAGGACTGGAACATCATGTTGATCGGCCGCTCGTAGGGCGGCATGTCGGTGATGTCTACACCGTCGAGGAAAATCCGCCCTTCAGTGGGCCGCTCGAAACCGGCCAGCATGCGCAGCAAGGTGGATTTGCCCGATCCCGAACCGCCGAGCAAGGCGAAGATTTCGCCTTTCTTGATTTCCAGGGACACGTCGTCCACGGCAATCGTCTCGTCGAACTTCTTCGTGACCCGGTCGATTTTGACCAGCACCTGCTTGGGTGTCTGGTCGCCCTCGAGGGCTTTCTTATAGGCGCCGGAGGCAACTGCCATTTACGAAACTCCCACAGAATTTGCAGTTCGCCCCACGCGGACGAACCTAAGAGTGTTGACGTTATTTACCCGACTTGACCTTGGTCCAGCTACGGGTCATGAGTCGTTGGATCTTGGGCGGCAACTCGGAGTTGACGTACAGCTTGTCGACGACCGCTTGCGGTGGGTACACCGCTTCATCGGTGCGCACTTTCTGGTCCATCAGCTCGCCAGCCTTCGGGTTCGGGTTCGCATAACCAACGGTGTCGCTGACCTGGGCGATCACTTCAGGCTTGAGCACATAGTTGATGAAGGCGTGCGCTTGCTTGACGTTGGTAGCGTCACGCGGGATCGCCAGCATGTCGAACCAGAGGTTGCCGCCTTCCTTGGGGATCACGTAGGCGATTTCGACGCCCTTGCCGGCTTCGCTGGCACGCGAGCGGGCCTGGAAGATGTCGCCGGAGAAACCGGCGGCCACGCAGATCTCGCCATTGGCCAGATCGGAGATGTACTTGGAGGAATTGAAGTAGGTCACGTATGGCCGGATCTTGAGGAGCTGGGCCTCGGCCTTCTTGTAGTCTTCAGGGTCTTCGCTGTTGGGATTCAGGCCCAGGTAGTTGAGCATCGCCGGGATCATCTCGTCGCCCGAGTCGAGGAACGACACGCCGCAGCTGGAGAGTTTCTTGATGTTTTCCGGTTCGAACAGCATGGCCCACGAATCGATCTTCTCGACGCCCAGGACTGCCTTGATCTTCTCGACGTTGTAGCCGATGCCGTTGGTGCCCCATAGGTAAGGCACGGCGTACTGGTTGCCCGGGTCGTTCTTTTCCAGGCGTTTGAGCAGCACAGGGTCCAGGTTGGCGTAGTTGGGCAACTGGGCCTTGTCGAGTTTCTGGAACGCCCCGGCCTTGATCTGCTTGCCCAGGAAGTGGTTGGACGGCACGACCACGTCGTAGCCGGTACGACCGGCCAGCAACTTGCCTTCCAGGGTTTCGTTGGAATCGAACACGTCATACACCGGCTTGATGCCCGTGGCTTTTTCGAAATCCGCCAGGGTGGTCTCGCCGATGTAGTCCGACCAATTATAAATATGCACGGTGGAGGCAGCCTGGACGCTGACGGCGAGCGTCAGGCCGGCACCGACCAGCAAGGCGTTGCGTAACAAAGAAAAGACTGGCACGTGGAGGTCCTCTTAAATAGTTGGGCCCAAGTTGCCCCCGTTAGCTGGCCACGATGGGCCCTGCAACAAAACCGGCGCGCAACTTACCCTCGATAAACCGATCCAGCAAAACTTTTAATTATTCAGGGCTTCCCGTTGTCGCCGCCTCGATGGCGACGACAACAGGAAAGTACTTCAGGCCGGCTTACTTGCCGGATTTGATCTTGGTCCAGCTGCGGGTCAGGATCCGCTGGGTGGCCGGCGGCAAGTCGCTGATCGCGTACAACTTGGCTTTCACTTCATCCGATGGGTAGATGTTCGGATCACCGGAGATATCTTTTTCCACCAACGCCGTCGCGGCTTTGTTGCCGTTCGGGAAGCGGACGTTGTTGGTGATCTCGGCCATGATTTCCGGCTTCAGCAGGAAGTTCATGTACTGGTAGGCCGCGTCGACGTTTTCGGCATCCTTGGGAATGGCGACCATGTCGTAGAAGGAACCGGCGCCTTCTTTTGGAATGGCGTAGGCCACCTTGACCTTGCCACCGGCTTCGGCGGCGCGGGACTTGGACTGTTCGATATCGCCCGAGTAACCCACGGCTACGCAGATGTTGCCGTTGGCCAGGTCAGAGATGTACTTGGACGAGTGGAAATAGCTGATCGAAGGACGGATCTTGAGGAACAGCGCCTCGGCGTCGGCCAGTTGCTTCTTGTCCTGGCTGTCGGTCGGGTAGCCCAGGTAGTGCAACGCCACCGGGATCATTTCGGTTGGCGAATCGAGGAAGCTCACGCCGCAGCCCTTGAGCTTGGCAATGTTTTCCGGCTTGAGCAGGGTGTCCCACGAGTCGATCTTGTCGATGCCCAGTGCGGCCTTGACCTTCTCGGGGTTGTAGCCAATGCCGATGGTGCCCCACATGTAGGGGAAGGCATGCTGGTTGCCCTTGTCGCTGGCGTCGCCAACGGCCTTGAGCAGGTCGGTGTCGAGGTTCTTCCAGTTGGTCAGCTTGGACTTGTCCAGTGGCTGGTAGACGCCGGCCTTGATCTGCTTGGCCAGGAAGTTGTTCGACGGCACCACGATGTCATAACCGGACTTGCCGGCCAGCAACTTGGCTTCCAGGGTTTCGTTGCTGTCGAACACGTCGTAGACGACCTTGATCCCCGATTCCTTCTCGAACTTGGCGACGGTGTCCGGCGCAATGTAGTCAGACCAGTTATAGACGTGCAGCACTTTGTCGTCCGCCTGAACAGCGCCCGCCATCACGCCCATCAGGGACATGGCGAGGAGGGTCTTGCCAGCTATCTTCATACCTAATGCCTTCATGAAAAAATGCTCCAGTTATTCTTCTTAGCCACAGTTCAGTAGCCGACTCGCGGACAACTTGAACGGTCGGTAGTCTGGCAAGTTACAGGCCAGGCTTTCAACACAAGCCCAGCCTTTTATTCTCGCTGGGCGGAGCCCTTGCAGGCACCTCGCTCAGAGCCTAGCACTTAGCCTTGCAACGCACTGAGCGTCAGGTCCAGGCACTGCCGTGCCGTGGTCACCAATTCATCGATCTCGGCCTTGCTGATCACCAGCGGCGGCGCAATGATCATGGTGTCACCCACCGCGCGCATGATCAGCCCGTTATCAAAACAGAACTGCCGGCAGATCATGCCCACGCCCTTGCCTTCGTAGCGCTTGCGCGTGGCCTTGTCCTGAACCAGCTCGATCGCCCCCAGCAAACCGACACCGCGCACTTCACCCACCAGCGGATGATCGTTCAGTTCCCGCAAACGCTTCTGCAAATAGGGTGCCGTTTCAGCATGGACGCGCTCGATGATCTTTTCGTCGCGCAGGATGCGGATGTTTTCCAGGGCCACTGCCGCGGCCACCGGATGACCGGAATAGGTAAACCCGTGGTTGAAGTCGCCGCCTTCGTTGAGCACCGCAACCACATCGTCACGCACGATCAGCCCGCCCATGGGGATGTAGCCGGAGGTCAGGCCCTTGGCGATGGTCATCATGTGCGGTTTCAACCCGTAATGGTCGGTACCGAACCACTCACCGGTACGGCCGAAGCCACAAATCACTTCGTCGGCCACGAACAGGATGTCGTACTTGGCGAGGATTTCCTTCATGCGCGGCCAGTAGCTGTCCGGCGGCACGATCACGCCGCCAGCGCCCTGGATCGGCTCGGCGATGAAGGCGCCGACGTTGTCCACGCCGATCTCCAGGATCTTTTCTTCCAACTGGTTGGCCGCCCACACACCGAACTCTTCGGGGCTCATGTCGCCGCCTTCACCGAACCAGTAAGGCTGGGCGATATGGACAATACCCGGGATCGGCAAGTCGCCCTGCTCGTGCATATAAGTCATGCCGCCCAGGCTCGCGCCGGCCACGGTCGAGCCGTGATAACCGTTCTTGCGGCTGATGATGACTTTCTTGTTCGGCTGGCCCTTGATCGCCCAATAGTGGCGGACCATGCGCAGCATGGTGTCGTTGCCCTCGGAGCCGGAACCGGTGAAGAACACGTGGTTCATGCCTTCAGGGGCGATGTCGGCGATGGCTTTGGACAATTCCAGCACCGGCGGGTGGGCCGTCTGGAAGAACAGGTTGTAGTACGGCAGCTCGCGCATCTGCTGGCTGGCGGCATCGGCCAGTTCCTCGCGGCCATAACCGACGGCCACACACCAGAGGCCGGCCATGCCGTCGAGGATCTTGTTGCCTTCGCTGTCCCAGAGGTAGACACCCTTGGCGTGGGTGATGATGCGTGGGCCTTTCTCTTTGAGCTGCTTGAAGTCGCTGAACGGCGCCAGGTGGTGATCGTTGCTCAGGGCCTGCCATTCACGGGTTTGCGGGTTGTTGCCGGTCATGCCAATTCTCCTTTTATCGGTGAGGGCGAAGCTGCCTGAAGCAGCCCCGCCCGGCGCTTCAGACGGCGAAGAGCAGGAATTCCCGCTCCCACGAACTGATGACGCGCTTGAAGTTTTCATGCTCGGCCCGCTTGACCGCGACGTAGCCTGTGATGAATTTCTTGCCCAGGTATTTCTCGATGGTGGTGCTGTTTTCCATGCGCTCCAGGGCGTCTTCGATGGTCAGCGGCAAACGCAGGTTGCGGCGTTCGTAGCCTCGGCCCACCACCGGCGCGCTCGGGTTGATGCCTTCGACCATGCCGATGAAGCCACACAGCAGGCTGGCGGCAATCGCCAGGTACGGGTTGGCATCGGCGCCCGGCAAGCGGTTTTCCACCCGGCGGTTCTGTGGCCCGGCATCCGGCACGCGCAGGCCGACGGTGCGGTTCTCCTCGCCCCATTCCACGTTCACCGGCGCCGAGGTGTCCGGCAGGAAGCGGCGGAACGAGTTGACGTTGGGGGCAAACAGCGGCAACAGCTCGGGGATGAATTTCTGCAGGCCGCCGATGTGGTGCAGGAACAGATCGCTCATGGTCCCGTCTTCATTGGAGAAGACGTTCTTGCCGGTTTCCTTGTCGATGATGCTCTGGTGCAGGTGCATCGCACTGCCCGGCTCGCCGGTCATGGGCTTGGCCATGAAGGTGGCCGCCACGTCGTGCTTGAGTGCCGCTTCGCGCATGGTGCGCTTGAACACCAGGATCTGGTCGGCCAGGGACAGGGCATCGCCATGACGGAAATTGATTTCCATCTGCGCCGTGCCGTCCTCGTGGATCAGGGTATCGAGGTCCAGTTCCTGCAGTTCGCACCAGTCGTAGACGTCTTCGAACAGCGGGTCGAATTCATTGGCCGCTTCGATCGAAAAGGACTGCCGGCCGGTTTCCGGGCGGCCGGAGCGGCCAACGGGCGGTTGCAGCGGAAAGTCCGGGTCGTCGCTGCGCTTGGTCAGGTAGAACTCCATTTCCGGCGCGACGATCGGCTGCCAACCCTTGTCGGCGTAGAGCTTGAGTACTTTCTTGAGCACGTTGCGCGGCGACAGCTCGATGGGGTTGCCCTGCTTGTCGTAGGCGTCGTGAATGACCTGGGCAGTGGGCTCGATGGCCCAGGGCACAAGGAATACTGCGTTCTCGTCCGGGCGGCAGATCATGTCGATGTCGGCGGGGTCGAGCAGTTCGTAATAGATGTCGTCTTCGACATAGTCGCCGGTAACGGTCTGGAGCAGAACGCTCTCGGGCAGGCGCATGCCTTTCTCGGCGATGAACTTGTTGGTCGGCGAGATCTTGCCCCGGGTGATACCGGTGAGGTCGCCAATCATGCATTCGACTTCTGTGATCTTGTGGTCTTTCAACCAATCGGTGAGCTGGTCGAGGTTGTTACTCATAAATGCCTCTAGGCGTGAGTTTCCTGACGGCTATTAGTCGTCAGGCGTTGTTTGACGCATCGGCGTCGCGTTGTGTTGCCCTTGCTCGGCAGGCATCGCCAAATGCCTGGAAAATCGCAAGGTAGTGCGGGTGAGAGCTTACCTCCCATTCGGGGTGCCATTGCACACCTAAAGCAAAAGCCTTGCCTTTTGGCACCGAAACAGCCTCGATCAGGCCATCGGGCGCCATCGCTTCGGCCCGCAACCCAGGCGCCAGGCGCTCGATACCCTGGCTGTGGATCGAATTGACCGCTATCTGTCGAGGCAGCCCCAGGCCTGCCAGTACACCACCAGGCTGGATATTCACGGCGTGGGCAGGGCCGTATTGAACATCCACCGCTTGAGTATCGTCTTCACGATGATCGATGAACGTTCCGACTTCATGAACGCTCTGATGCAGGCTGCCGCCAAAGGCTACGTTCATCTCCTGGAAACCTCGGCAAATGCCCAGCACCGGGATGCCCGCCTCGACAGCGGCGCGGATCAGCGGCAAGGTGGTGGCGTCCCGTGCAGGATCATGAGCAGTGCCTGGCGCACTGGCCGGGCCCTGGTAATGAAAAGGTTCTACATTGGAAGGAGAGCCGGTAAAAAGAATGCCGTCCAGGGCGTCCAGAATATCGGACGGCGGGAACAGATCCGCCAGGGACGGGAGCAGCACTGGCAAGCCCTTGGCGGCTGTCGCGACAGCCCGGGAATATTTATCGCCACTGATGTGATAAGCATGCAGACCAATCTGCCTGGAGCAGGTGGTGACGCCGATTAACGGCAGGCGAGACATGAAGCACCCCGATATTATTGCTGTTATGGGTTTGAATCGAGCTTAGCCTTGTTCATTTTTTTACACAACACCCCCGTAAAAAATACAACACGCCCCGCTCAAGCCCGCGGTCGGCAAGACCCTTAAAGGGAAAAAAACGCCCTAAATTGCCTCAAAAAAGCCCTGCAGGTGCTTTTTTAGGGCAAAAAAGGCCCTGCTTGACTTCGGCATGCCGTTCGGGTTGACTGGCTTTCGAAGAGATCAATGATTGATATTTTTAACAACAAAGGTGTTGCATCATGTCGGTACCCCCGCGTGCCGTTCAGCTTAACGAAGCGAACGCGTTCCTTAAGGAACATCCTGAGGTTCTGTACGTTGACCTTCTGATTGCGGATATGAATGGTGTGGTGCGCGGCAAGCGCATAGAACGCACCAGCCTCCACAAGGTTTACGAGAAAGGCATCAACCTGCCGGCCTCTTTATTTGCCCTGGATATCAATGGCTCTACGGTGGAAAGCACCGGCCTGGGTCTGGACATCGGCGATGCCGACCGGATCTGTTATCCAATCCCTGACACCCTGTGCAACGAGCCTTGGCAGAAGCGCCCCACTGCGCAACTGTTGATGACCATGCACGAACTCGAAGGCGAGCCTTTCTTCGCCGACCCACGGGAAGTCCTGCGCCAGGTCGTGACCAAGTTCGACGAATTGGGCCTGACCATCTGCGCCGCATTCGAGCTGGAGTTCTACCTGATCGACCAGGAGAACGTGAATGGACGCCCACAACCGCCTCGCTCGCCGATCTCCGGCAAACGCCCGCACTCGACCCAGGTCTACCTGATCGATGACCTCGACGAATACGTCGATTGCCTCCAGGACATTCTGGAAGGGGCCAAGGAGCAAGGCATTCCCGCCGACGCCATCGTCAAGGAAAGTGCCCCGGCGCAGTTCGAAGTGAACCTGCACCACGTGGCCGATCCGATCAAGGCCTGCGACTATGCGGTCCTGCTCAAGCGTCTGATCAAAAACATCGCCTACGACCATGAAATGGACACCACCTTCATGGCCAAGCCTTATCCGGGCCAGGCGGGTAATGGTCTGCACGTCCACATCTCGATTCTTGATAAAGATGGCAAGAATATTTTTGCCAGCGAGGATCCCGAGCAGAACGCCGCACTGCGTCACGCGATCGGCGGTGTGCTCGAGACCCTGCCCGCGCAGATGGCGTTCCTCTGCCCTAACGTCAACTCCTACCGCCGCTTCGGCGCACAGTTCTACGTGCCGAACTCGCCGACCTGGGGCCTGGACAACCGCACCGTGGCTTTGCGCGTCCCTACCGGCTCGGCCGATGCCGTGCGCCTGGAACACCGCGTCGCCGGTGCCGATGCCAACCCGTACCTGCTGATGGCTTCCGTGCTGGCAGGCGTGCACCATGGCCTGGTCAACAAGATCGAGCCCGGTGCGCCGGTGGAAGGCAACAGCTACGAGCAGAACGAGCAAAGCCTGCCGAACAACTTGCGCGATGCCCTGCGCGAGCTGGACGACAGCGAAGTCATGGCCAAGTACATCGACCCGAAATACATCGATATCTTCGTGGCCTGCAAGGAGAGCGAGCTGGAGGAGTTCGAACACTCCATCTCCGACCTTGAATACAACTGGTACCTGCATACCGTGTAAGTGGTTGCAGTAAAGAGAAACGCCGCAGCCCCAAAGGCTGCGGCGTTTTTTTATGGATGCAGGTTGGATGGCCGCCTTCGGCGGATCGCGAGCAAGCTCAGCTCCCACATTGGATCGAGGGTGATCAACTGGCCCAGGCTCATCACCGTTCCCTGTGGGAGCAAGGCTTGCCCGCGATGACGGCTTGGCAGACAACACAGAAACCGGCTCGTACAATGCCCGGCAACCCCGCAGGAGACGTCCATGACGCGCATCGCCACCCCCCGCAAACCCCGCGCACGCAGCCAGGCCCGGATCGACACCATTCTCGATGCCGCCCGCACGCTGCTTGCCGCCGAAGGCGTGGCCAGCCTGTCGATCTACAGCGTCGCCGAACGCGCCGGGATCCCACCCTCCTCCGTGTATCACTTCTTCGCCAGCGTCCCGGCCCTGCTCGAAGCCCTGACCGCCGATGTCCACGCCGCCTTTCGCGCCTGCCTGCAAGCGCCGATCGACCATGGCGCGTTGAACCACTGGCACGACCTGTCACGGCTGGTGGAACAGCGCATGCTCGTCATCTACGGCCAGGATGCCGCCGCCCGCCAGTTGATCCTGGCCCAGCACGGCCTGACCGAAGTCACCCAGGCCGACCGCCAGCACGACCTCGAACTGGGCGACCTGATGCATAAGGTGTTCGACCACCATTTCGAGCTGCCGACCTTGCCCAAAGACGTCGACGTGTTCGCCCTGGCCATGGAACTGGGCGACCGCGTCTACGCCCGCTCGGTACAACAACACGGCCAGATCACCCCGCGCATGGCCGAAGAAGGCATGCGGGTGTTCGATGCGTATCTGGGGCTGTATCTGCCGCCGTACCTCCCCAAGCGTGAAGCGCCCTGAGCCAAGAGTCGCCTCATCGTGGCGAGGGAGCTTGCTCCCGCTGGGCCGGTCCGACGCCTCGGGCGCAGCAGCCCCAAACCTCACCCAAGCGTGTTCACACGCCAGCAGAAAGCCAAAAAGCCCCGAAGGGCTCACGCCGTCCGGGGCTGTGGGTGATGCATCGTTCACAACTTGGCGATCGACACCTCGGTGGATTTGACGAAGGCGATCACTTCGCTACCGATCGCCAGTTCCAGCTCCTTGACCGAGCGGGTGGTGATGACCGAAGTGACGATGCCCGACGCGGTCTGCACGTCGATTTCCGACAACACGTCGCCTTCGACGATTTCCTTGATGGTGCCTTTGAACTGGTTGCGTACATTGATGGCTTTGATAGTCATGGTGTCGATTCCTGTTTGGATGAGGTTATTGCGCCCAACGCAATTGCGTGGGCAAGGGTGAAACGGGTTCGGGTTCCGGCGGTTGGCCGGGCAAGGACAGCACACGGTTGAGGACTTCGGTTTCCAGGCTCGCCAGGCGATGAGAGCCGCGAACCCGCGGGCGCGGCAGGTCGATGGACAGGTCGAGGCCGATCTGGCCGTCCTCGATCAGGATCACCCGGTCGGCAATCGCCACCGCCTCGCTGACGTCGTGGGTCACCAGCAACACGGTGAAGCCGTGCTGCTGCCAGAGGTTTTCGATCAGTTGCTGCATCTCGATACGGGTCAGGGCGTCCAGCGCTCCCAACGGTTCGTCGAGCAGCAACAGGCGTGGCTGATGAATCAGCGCGCGGGCCAGGGCCACCCGTTGTTTCTGCCCGCCGGACAACGCCGCCGGCCACTCATGGGCGCGGTCGGCCAAACCGACAGCTTCCAGTGCCTGCAGCGCCTGCGGGCGCCAGTTGCCCTTGAGCCCGAGGCCGACGTTGTCGATGATTTTTTTCCAGGGCAGCAAACGCGCTTCCTGGAACATCAGCCGCGTGTCTTCCCGTGCAGCGCTCAGGGACGCGGAGCCAGCCAGCAACTCTCCTGCCGTGGGCTGGTCGAGGCCGGCCAGCAAACGCAACAAGGTACTTTTGCCGCAGCCACTGCGACCGACCACGGCCACGAACTGCCCGGCCGGGATATGCAGGTCGATGTCGCGTAATACCTGGCGCGTGCCGAAGGTTTTTTGCAGCTTGCGCACCGCCAGCGGGATGCCACGCAGCAAGCGCGGAGGTTGTTGGGCGGTCATGCGACACCTCCCTTGTTCACTTGGTACGCCGGGTGCCAGCGCAGCCAGACCCGCTCAAGCCCACGGGCGGCAAGATCGGCCAATTTTCCCAGCACCGCGTACAAAAGAATCGCCAGCACCACCACATCGGTCTGCAGGAATTCCCGGGCATTCATCGCCAAATATCCAATACCGGAACTGGCCGAGATGGTTTCCGCCACGATCAGCGTCAGCCACATGAAACCCAGGGCAAAACGCACGCCCACCAGGATCGAAGGCAAGGCGCCCGGCAGGATCACCTGGCGAAACAAGCTGAAGCCGGACAAGCCGTAGCTGCGGGACATTTCCACCAGCGCCGGGTCGACGTTGCGGATGCCGTGGTAGGTGTTGAGGTAGATCGGGAACAACGTACCCAGCGCCACCAGGAAAATCTTCGCCGACTCATCGATGCCAAACCACAGGATCACCAGCGGAATCAGCGCCAAGTGCGGGACGTTCCGAACCATTTGCACGGAACTGTCCAACAGGCGCTCGCCCCATTTCGACAAACCGGTGATGAAGCCCAGGGCCAGGCCGATGCCGCCGCCGATCAAAAAGCCCACCGCCGCGCGCCAACCGCTGATCGCCAGGTGCGTCCAGATCTCGCCGCTGCGCACCAGGTTGACCCCGGCCTCGATGACGGCCACGGGTGCCGGCAGGATCCGGGTGGACAACCAACCGGCCGACACCGACAGTTGCCATACCGCCAGCAACAGCAGCGGCACCGCCCAGGGCGCAAAGTTGTGGATGATTTTCTTCATGGCCGCCTCAGCTCTGGGACGCGGCTTTGGGAAGAATATCGTTGGCGACCATTTCACCGAACGGGCTCACATAGCCCTGGCTCTTGGGCAACTCCGGGCGCTCCACGTCCAGGTGTGGGAACAGCAGTTCCGCCACGCGATAGGACTCTTCCAGGTGTGGATAACCGGAGAAGATGAACGTGTCGATGCCAAGGTCGGCGTATTCCTTGACCCGCGCCGCCACGGTCGGACCATCGCCCACCAGCGCCGTACCGGCCCCGCCGCGAACCAGGCCGACACCGGCCCAGAGGTTGGGGCTGACTTCCAGCTTGTCGCGACGGCCACCGTGCAGGGCGGCCATGCGTTGCTGGCCCACCGAATCGAAGCGCGCCAGGGAAGCCTGGGCACGGGCGATGGTGTCGTCGTCCAGGTGAGAGATCAGCCGGTCGGCCGCTTGCCAGGCTTCGGCGTTGGTTTCCCGCACGATCACATGCAGGCGGATGCCGAAGCGCACGGTACGGCCGAGCTTCGCGGCCTTGGCCCGCACTTGTTCGATCTTTTGCGCCACGGCTGCGGGCGGTTCGCCCCAGGTCAGCACCATTTCCACCTGCTCGGCCGCCAGGTCCTGGGCCGCTTCCGACGAGCCACCAAAATACAGGGGTGGACGCGGTTGCTGGATTGGCGGATAGAGCAGCTTGGCGCCCTTCACACTGATGTGCTCACCGTCGTAATCCACGGTTTCACCTTCCAGCACCCGGCGCCAGATGCGGGTGAATTCCACCGACGCCTGGTAGCGTTGCTCGTGATCGAGGAACAGGCCGTCGCCGGCCAGTTCGTCCGGGTCGCCGCCGGTCACCAGGTTGAACAACGCACGTCCGCCGGACAACCGGTCGAGCGTCGCGGCCTGGCGCGCCGCCACCGTCGGGGAAATGATCCCGGGGCGCAGGGCGACGAGGAATTTCAGGCGCTGGGTCACCGGAATCAGCGAAGCGGCCACCAGCCAGGAGTCCTCGCAGGAACGCCCGGTGGGGATCAACACGCCGCCGAAACCCAGTCGGTCCGCCGCCTGGGCAACCTGCTGCAGGTAACCGTGATCAACGGCGCGGGCGCCTTCGGCAGTGCCAAGGTAATGGCCGTCGCCGTGGGTAGGCAGGAACCAGAAAATATTGAGGCTCATGGAGTGGTCTCCTAAGGGATCGAATTACTGCGCTTTCGCAACGGCCGCCGGCGGCGTCCAGATCACGTCCTTGATGCTCAAGGGCTTGGGAATCAATTTGAGCTGGTAGAAGCTGTCGGCTATTTTCTGCTGCGCCGCCACCACTTCCGGCGTGAGGAACAACGCCCCGTAGCCTTGGCGTTTCACCGAGGTCAGGGTGATGTCCGCCGGCAGGCCGAGCAACGGCGAGACCTGCTGGGTCACGTCTTCAGGATTGGCCTTGGACCACTCCCCCACTGCGCGCACTTCTTCCACCAGCGCCGTGATGACCTGGGGATTTTTTTGCGCATAGGGTTTGGTGGCGAGGTAGAACTGGTGGTTATCGACGATGCCTTTGCCGTCACGCAGAGTGCGTGCCTGCAACTGCTGTTCGGCGGCAGCCTGGTACGGATCCCAGATCACCCAGGCGTCGACGCTGCCACGTTCGAACGCGGCGCGGGCGTCGGCCGGCGGCAGGAAAACGGTCTGGATGTCGGAATACTTCAAGCCAGCATCTTCCAGCGCCCGCACCAGCAGGTAGTGGACGTTGGAGCCTTTGTTCAGCGCGACTTTCTTGCCCTTGAGGTCTTGCACCGACTGGATCGCCGACCCCTTGGGCACCAGGATCGCCTCGCTGGTGGGCGCCGGTGGCTCGTAAGCGACGTAGAGCAGATCGGCGCCTGCGGCCTGGGCAAACACCGGCGGGGTTTCACCGGTCACGCCGAAGTCGATGGAACCGACGTTCAAGCCTTCAAGCAGCTGCGGGCCGCCGGGGAACTCGGTCCATTGCACGTCCACCCCTTGGGCTGCGAGGCGTTTTTCCAAGGTTCCCTTGGCTTTGAGCAGCACCAGGGTGCCGTACTTCTGATAACCGATCCGCAAGGTCTCGGCTTGAGCTTGAGTAATGACGCCGAGGGACACAGCCGCAGCAAACAGAGCGACCAGCCCGCGACGCAAAATGACAGTGCGCATGGCGCCTCTCCTTTTTGCTGTGGGGTTTTGGCTGCACCTGCTTGGCCGTTGGCGGCTGAGTAAGGTGAGTTGAATCAGGGTGTTCGGGGTTCAAATGCTCCAGCGAGCACTCAACAAACGTTCGTTCAATACACGAGGGTCCAGCGGCTTGGGCCGACGGGCCATGGCGCTGAAAAACTGTTCCAGCGCCTCGTCCAGGCGCTGTTGCAGGGCCGGCACCAATTGCGCCTGGGCGCTGCCTTCGCCATAAGCGATCTGGCTGTCTTCGGCAAAGATCCCGTGGAGCATTTCCTGGGCCTTGAGCGCCGACAACACCGGCTTGAGGGCGTAATCCACCGCCAGCATGTGGGCGATGCTGCCGCCGGTTGCCATCGGCAACACCACTTTATGGGCCAGGGCCCGTTCAGGCAGCAGGTCCAGCACGGTCTTCAACGCACCGGAAAAAGACGCCTTGTACACCGGCGTGGCAATCAACAGGCCATCGGCATTTTCGATCTGCTGGAGCAGGTCGACCACCTTCGGGCTGTCGAAACGGGCATGGAGCAGATCTTCGGCCGGGAAGTCGCGCACCTGATAGCTCACTACCTCCACACCTTGTTGCTGCAACCAGCGTTGCGACCGCTCCAGCAGCACCCCGGAGCGGGAGCGTTGGCTGGGACTGCCACCGAGTAAGACGACCAACATGCCTGCGATTCCTTAACTGTCACGTGCGATTCGCGGTGGGCGATCTCGCTGCATGGGTCAAACCATAACAGGGGATTATTATATCTTTAAATCATATTTATTCATTTGGTTATGCAATTTAGAGATATAAAATTCACTTTCCCAAATGCAATAAAAAAGGCCGTCGAAACGGCCAAAACCCTTAGTGCACAGCTATTTCCCTGTGGGAGCGAGCTTGCTCGCGATGGCGTCGGATCTGCCAGCGGCGATGTCGACTGATAGACCGCTATCGCGAGCAAGCTCGCTCCCACAGGTTCAGGTCAGGTTTTGCGTCAGCGATTGGGCTGCGGGGTCAGGCGCAGATAAGGTTTCACAGCGCGGTAGCCCTTGGGAAAACGCTGCTTGAGCTCCTCTTCATCCTTGAGCGACGGTACGATCACCACCTCGTCACCGTCCTGCCAGTTGGCCGGGGTGGCGACTTTGTAGTTGTCGGTCAATTGGAGCGAGTCGATCACCCGCAGGATCTCATTGAAATTGCGTCCGGTGCTGGCCGGGTAGGTAATGGTCAGGCGGATCTTCTTGTTCGGGTCGATCACGAACAAGGAACGCACCGTCAAAGTGTCACTGGCGTTGGGATGGATCAAGTCGTACAGGTCCGACACCTTGCGATCGGCATCGGCCAGGATCGGAAAATTGACCACGGCGTTCTGGGTCTCGTTGATGTCCTCGATCCACTTGTGGTGCGAGTCCACCGGGTCGACCGAAAGGGCAATGGCCTTGACCCCGCGCTGGGCGAACTCGTCCTTGAGCTTGGCGGTCAGGCCCAACTCGGTGGTGCACACGGGCGTGAAATCCGCCGGATGGGAAAACAGCACACCCCAGCTGTCACCGAGCCACTCGTGAAAGCGAATCTTGCCGGCGGTGGAATCCTGTTCGAAGTCGGGGGCGATGTCGCCGAGTCTGAGGCTCATGGTGCGGCTCCTGGATGAGGTTGTTGTGAGCCCAACTTTGCACCGGTTTCGTTTGCTTTAAAAAGAATAAATATCCATTTATTTAGATCTCTAGTGAATATAAAAAACTGTTCACTGGCACCACAACGCATAGCGGCCCAAGATCATTTCCGAGGTTTCGAGAAGGCCTCGAGTTGCTGAAAAGAGGAGAAGGTTCGGGGAAGGCTACAGGGGTGGGCCAGACCCGAAACGCAAAAGCCCCGCCCGGCGTATTGCCGGGCGGGGCTTTTTTGTTTTGTATTCACATGACGAAATTATTGACGCGGTTTCAGGACGAGCGGCTAGGATAGGCAACATGAACACTCAAGCCTTGTTGACTCACCTGCAAAACCATCTCCCCGGCCTGCTCGCGGTTTACCTGTTCGGGAGCCATGCACAGGGCACCGCGGGGCCTGGCAGTGATGTCGATCTGGCTGTGCTCTTGTCCGGCGAGGTTGACCCTGTGTCGTTATGGCAGCTTTCAGGTGATTTGGCGGATATCGCGGGCAGTCCGGTAGATCTGATTGATCTGCGCGGGGCAACGACCGTCATGCAATACCAGATTGTGACCCGAGGCCAGAGACTCTGGGCCAGAGACGTACAGGCGGGGTTGTTCGAGTGTTTCATTCTCAGCGAAAAAACCGCTCTCGATGAGGCTCGGGCGGGATTGCTCAAGGATATCCAGGAAGAAGGCAGCGTGTATGGCCGATGACGTACTGATCAATAAGGCAGCAAGTATCGAGCGCTGCGTCGCCAGAGTACGGGAGGAATATGAGAAGGATCCTGCTACGTTTGCCACCGATTTCACTCGCCAGGATTCGGCCGTCCTGAACATCCAGCGTGCGTGTGAAGCGGCCCTGGATATGGGACAGCATTTGATTCGACGTGAGCGATTGGGTGTCCCGCAAAGTGCTCGCGATACATTCGAGTTGCTTTTCCAAGGGGGCTGGGTGCAAGAGGGCCTGGTGAAGAACCTGAAGAACATGGTGGGCTTCAGGAATATCGCCGTGCATGACTACCAGGCGCTGCAATTGCCGATCATGGTTGCCATCATCACCGGGCATCTGGATGATTTCCTGGCGTTCAGCGCGTTCATACTGCGTAAGGACGCGATAGAGTCCGCACCACAACGCTGAGTCGGTCAACAAAAAAGCCCCGCCAGACGCAATGTCGGGCGGGGCTTTTTAACGCGACTACGTCTTACATGAAGTTGTAAGTGTAGTTGAAGATCAGGCGGGTCTGATCCTGGTCGGCAATACCGGTGCCGCTGCCACGGTAGGCGCCGTGACGCAAGGTGGTGCCGAAGCCTTTCAGAGGGCCTTGCTGGACGACGTAGTCCAGGCGCATGTCACGTTCCCACTCGGACGTGTCGCTGCCGCCGGTAGCCGACTTGATGTCATCACCGTGCAGGTAGGCAATCGAAGCCTTCAGGCCTGGAGCACCCAGGGCCGTGAAGTCGTAGGAGTATTGACCGAAGGTGGTGTTTTCACCGGCACGGACAAACGCGTTGATCATGCTATCGGTGAACAGGTAGAAGCTGGAACCACCCGCGCCTTCGTTACGACCGGCGTCATTGAGCAGGCTGCCCTGGTTCAGGTAGACGAAGCCACCATCATCGCCGACTTGTTGGTGACCCAACAGGAACGCGCTGCCGCCCAGGGTGTAAGTGAACATGGCACTCCAGGTCTTGTTATCGACCTCGCCCGGGTTCTTGGCATAGCCACCGTTGTTGTTGAAGCGATAGCCAGCATCACCGTTGCGGCCATCCGAGCTGCTGTCGAAGTAACGCAGGTCAGTCTTGAACGACTGGCCCTCGCTGATCGGGAAAACGTGTACGGCGCCCAGGAAGTGCTGCTTGTAGTAATCCTGCAAGTTGGCGTAGTAGTACTGCAGCGTCAGGTCCTTGGTGACCTTCCAGTCGGCACCGCCGTAACGGAACTGATTGCTGTCTTCAGTACCGCCGTTTACTGACATGCCGGTGCTGTTGCTCCCGGCACGACCAACAACGTGTTCCAACTGACCGGCGTTGAACGTCACATTGTCGATTTCCTTGGAGGTGATGGTGCCACCTTCAAAGGTTTGCGGCAGCAGACGACCGTCGCTGGCGACCAGGATCGGCAGGTTAGGCGCCAGGGCGCCACCCAGATGGGCCTCGGTCTTGGAGAACAACGCCTTGACGTTACCCGACAGACGGCTCCAGTCGTGTACGGCGGAACCATCGGAATCACTTGGAACGAAAGAGTTGGTATCCGGGTGATGGCCTTTACCGCCATCGAGGTGGATACCCACCAATGCCTGGGCATCGATACCAAAACCAACGACGCCTTGAGTGAAGCCGGACTTGTAGTCGAACTTCAGACCAGTGGCTGTCTCACGCTGATCATTGCCGCCTTCGCGGTTATCGTTATCGAAGTACAGCGTACGAGAACTGACAGACGCCTTGCTGTCTTCAATAAAACCGGCGGCGCCTGCCTGCTGCGCCAAAACCCCAACGGCCACAGCAATGGCCAAGGTGGACTTCTTCATGCTTAGCTCCTCTCGTTTTCTAATTCTTGTGTGTCTTTGGTTCCGGATCGAACGCCCGGATTCCGCGGATGCGCGATTAGCGCCAGACCGTGACTGACAAGTCAATCGTAACCATTTATGACTACGACTATGGTCTAACCCCCTCTACACCGGCCCGCAGGATAATGGATTCTTTATAATTCCAAAAAGAATTGTTTCAACAGTTTTCAGCTCGTTTCGACATATGGCCATCATCACAGCACCATCAGGCCGTGACATGACTTATCGGCGACGCAGGAAATTACTGAACGATAATTCGTCGGGGATTTACGAGGCCCGCGAATTCTTGGCGACGAGCTCTGTTTGCGCGCCTCCTGCGCCTTCGATTCCTGTTCAAGACAGTTCGCGCATGCCGCGATCTTGACGTGTTCCAGACTAGCCGCTCATTGTCTGAAATCAAGAAAATCGCGACAGGGCAAGTTTTTCGACGGCCGCCTACAAGGTTTTTTCGAAGATTTTCGAATTGCGCTGGTAGTTGTAGAGCGAAGCCCGCGCCGCCGGCAGGCGCTCGACAGTGCTGGGTTCAAAACCACGTTCACGGAACCAGTGGGCAGTCCGCGTCGTCAGCACGAACAGCGTCTTGAGCCCTTGGGCGCGAGCCCGGGTTTCGATCCGTTCCAGCAGCTCATCGCCGCGGCCACCGTGGCGGTACTCCGGGTTCACTGCCAGGCAGGCCAGCTCCCCGGCATCCGAATCGGCGATCTGGTACAGCGCCGCGCAAGCGATGATCATGCCTTCGCGCTCGACCACGCTGAACTGTTCGATCTCGCGCTCCAGCACTTCGCGGGAGCGACGCACCAGGATTCCCTGTTCCTCCAGCGGACTGATCAGGTCAAGCAGGCCGCCGACATCCTCGATGGCCGCCTCGCGTACCACTTCGAATTGTTCCTGGGCCACCAGCGTACCGCTGCCATCGCGGGTGAACAGCTCAGCCAGCAACGCACCGTCCTCGGCATAGCTGACGATATGGCTGCGCGCCACGCCGCCACGACAGGCCTGGGCCGCCGCATCCAGCAGTTCGGCCTGATAGTCGCTGCCCAAGCGTTGCATATGACCCGGAACCTGTTGCGGACGCAGTTCGCGAACCAGCCGTCCGTCCTCGCCGATCAGTCCCTGCTCAGCCCCGAACAGCAGTAGCTTGTCGGCCGCCAGGTCGATGGCCGCGCGGGTGGCGACGTCTTCACAGGCCAGGTTGAAGATCTCGCCGGTGGGCGAATAACCCAACGGCGACAGCAATACGATGGAGCGCTCGTCCAGCAGGCGATTGATGCCCTTGCGATCGACCCGGCGCACTTCACCGGTGTGGTGATAATCCACGCCTTCGAGCACGCCGATGGGACGCGCGGTGACCAGGTTGCCGCTGGCGACCCGCAGCCGCGAGCCCTGCATGGGCGAGGACGCCATGTCCATGGACAGACGGGCCTCGATGGCGATGCGCAACTGGCCGACCGCGTCGATCACGCACTCCAGGGTCGCGGCATCGGTGATGCGCATGCCGTGGTGGTAATGCGGCGTGAGGCCCCGCGCGGCGAGGCGGGTCTCGATCTGCGGGCGTGAACCATGGACCAGTACCAGGCGCACGCCGAGGCTGTGCAGCAATACCAGGTCATGGACGATGTTGCCGAAATTAGGGTGTTCCACCCCATCGCCGGGCAGCATGACGATGAAGGTGCAATCGCGGTGGGCGTTAATGTAGGGCGAAGCGTGACGAAGCCAGTTGACGTATTCGGGCATGAACCTGGACCTGTAATAAATAACAGCCAAAAAAAGACGAAACAGAACGCACAAACGGGCTGGTGGTTATCGTCGGAACAGGCTTGGCGACACGCGCGCTCTCCTCATGTGATGAATACGGACCCGCGAGGGGGCAATTTAACCGGCCGTGGCCGGCGTCAGGCAATAATGGCCGATCAACTGTCGCAACAGCTGTACGGTAGGTTGCAAACGTGACATTTCAAGGTACTCGCCCGGCTGGTGGGCGCAGGCGATATCGCCAGGGCCAAGCACCAGGGTTTCGCAGCCAAGGCGCTGAAGATAAGGTGCTTCGGTGCCGAACGCTACTGCTTCGGCGCGATAGCCGGTGAGTCGCTCGGCTACCCGCACCAGTTCGGCATCCTCGGCCTGTTCGAACGGCGGGACCTCGGGGAACAGCGGCGCATAGTCGATCTTGACCTTGTGCCGCTCGGCAATGGGCTCGAGCTTCTGCCGGATCGCTGCTCGCAACACTTGTGGATCCATGCCCGGCAAGGGCCGCAGGTCGAACTCCATGGAGCACTGGCCGCAGATGCGGTTGGGGTTGTCGCCACCATGGATGCAACCGAAGTTCAGCGTCGGTTGTGGCACGCTGAACTGCGGATTACGGAACTCACGCTGCCATTGCAGGCGCAGGCCGCGCAGTTCGCCCATGGCATCGTGCATGGCCTCCAGCGCGCTGTGGCCCAGGCTCGGATCGGAGGAGTGGCCGCTGCGCCCGAGAATGTCGATGCGTTCCATCATCACGCCTTTGTGCAGGCGAATCGGCCGCAGGCCGGTCGGCTCGCCGATCACCGCCGCGCGTCCCAGCGGTCGCCCGGCATCAGCCAGGGCCCGGGCACCGGCCATGGAGCTTTCTTCGTCGCAGGTCGCGAGAATCAGCAGCGGTTGCTTGAACGGTTGGTCCAACAGCGGCTTGACCGCTTCAATGACCAAGGCAAAAAACCCCTTCATGTCACAACTGCCCAGGCCCACCCAACGGCCATCGACCTCGGTGAGCTTCAACGGATCGGTCTGCCACAACGCGCCATCGAACGGCACGGTGTCGCTGTGGCCCGCCAACACCAGGCCGCCAGGACCACTGCCAAAACTGGCCAGCAAATTGAACTTGCCAGGGTTGACCTGCTGGATATCACAGGAGAACCCCAGCTCCGTGAGCCAGCCTGCCAGCAGCTCGATCACGGCACTGTTGGACTGGTCCAGCCCAGGTTGGGTGCAACTGACCGAAGGTGCGGCGATCAGGGCAGCGAATTGATCTTTCATGGACGGCAAAGGCATCGCTGACTCCGGGCTTACAGATTGACGTTCATCATAGAACCATCTGGCGCCAGGAATAAACCGCCGCAGCACCTAGGGCGAGTGAGTCCTGTACACTGCACGACCTTGGCAGCCACACCTTCCCCCGGCTGCGCACCCGATCCCTGGATTTTCCGGCCATGCAGAAAGAAACCGAAATCAAACTCCGCGTCAGCCGCGAGACCCTGGCAGCCTTGCGCGAGCATCCGCTGCTGAAAAAACGCAACAAGAGTGGCTGGGAACGCCACGAACTGATGAACCAGTATTTCGACACACCGGAGCGTGACCTGGCCCAGGCCAAGGTCGCCCTGCGCCTGCGTCGCGATGGCGAAGAGGTGATCCAGACCCTCAAGACCCGCGGCCAGAGCGTCGCCGGCCTGTCCGAGCGCAACGAGTACGATTGGCACCTGCCCAAGGCCAAGCTCGACCTGAAGAAGCTCGACGGCGAATGCTGGCCCGAGGCCTTGGCCGAACTGGACAAGAAAACCCTCAAGGCCATCTTCACCACCGATTTCGTTCGCGAACGCGCTGAGATTGCTTGGGGCCGTGGCAAAAGCAAGGTAGTCATCGAAGCCGCCCTGGACCTGGGCCACGTGGCGGTCGGCAAGCAGAAGGAAGAAATCTGCGAACTGGAGCTGGAACTGCGCGAAGGCGAACCCGCCGCCCTGCTGGAACTGGCCGCCGAGCTGGCCGCGACCCTGCCCCTGATGCCCTGCGACATCAGCAAGGCCGAGCGCGGCTATCGCCTGCATGACGCGGGCAGCTACGCTCTCAGCCTGCCGGCCCCGCAACTGACCGCCGAAACGCCGCTGGATGACGCCTTCGCCGCGCTGAGCTGGCATCTGCTCGGCAGCAGCCAACGCCTGGCCGAGCAATACCGTTTCAACGGCCACTGGCGCCTGCTGCAGGACTGGGTGGAAAATCTCGCCGAACTGCGCGCCCTGCTCAGCAGCCTCGGCCAGGCCGCGCCGCGCCAATCGACCCACGACTTGCGCCTGGCCCTGGACGCGTTGCTGGAAGACTGGCGCCCACTGGTCCAGGCCGGCCTGGATGACGAAGACGTGCGCAAGGCGGCGCCGGAACAGTTCCTTGAAGAGCTGCAAGACCCGCGCTGGGGCCTGTTTTCCCTCAACACTTCACGCTGGCTGCTGGCGCGCAGCTGGGCCGCCGAGCGCAACACCCGTGGCAATCGCCAGGGCGCGGCGCAACTGGGCAGCTGGCTGCCGCGCCTGCTGGGCGAAGAATCCTCGGCCCTGCAGCTGCAACGCTACCAGCAGCAGCCGGAAGACCTGGCCGAGCAACTGCCGCGTATCGAACGCATCCAGGCCTGGCTGCACCACGCTCGCCATGTGCTGGAGATTCCGGAAATGGATCGCCTCTACGGTGAATTGAACAAACTGGCGCAACTGGCCAACCAACCGATCACCGACGAAACGCTGGATGCGCGCAAGCAGCAGGCGATTGCGGTTTACCAGAATCGGGCTTGGAAGACTTTGTTGCGCCTGTGATACCGCCATCGCGAGCAAGCTCGCTCCCACACCGGATCTTCAGGGAACAGAGATCCCCTGTGGGAGCGAGCTGGCTCGCGATGAGGCCAGCACAAACACCGCAAGAACCAGCTCAGCGCAGTACCGGCAAGCTCGTCGTCGACTTGATCTCGGACAGCGCCACGATCGAGTTCACTTCCTGGATCCCCGGCACCATCGACAGCTTTTCGAAAAAGAATCGCTCATACGCCTCGATATCCGCCGTGACGATGCGCAGCAGGAAATCCACCGCCCCCATCAGCACGTAACACTCCAGCACTTCGGGGAAGCCGCGGATTGCCTCGGTGAATTCGGTGAAGTTCGAACGACCGTGAGCGTTGAGTTTGATTTCGGCGAAGATCTGCGTGTTGAGGCCGATTTTTTTGCGATCCAGCAGGGTCACCTGCCCGCGAATGATGCCCTCGTCCTTCATCCGCTGGATCCGCCGCCAACATGGCGATTGAGACAAGCCGACCTGTTCGGCGATCTGCGCACTGGACAGCGAGGCATCCTCCTGCAGCAGCGCCAGTATCTTGCGGTCGTAGCTATCCAGCTCGCTATGCATAATCAAACCCGAAATGAATGATTCAGAGAATCAAGCGATTCGAAATATCGCCAGAATCACTCATCTTAGATAAGAAATACCCCGAGGCGCATGTAAATATTTCTCCCGCCGCCCAGGAGACCGAACATGCCCCCACACGAAGCCGTTGCCATCACCCCGACCCGCGCCGACGTCTGGCACGTCGCCAATACCCATTGCCGGGTGCAGTACCAGATATTGGCCGAAGCCGAGCCGGATTTACTCTGCCGGGCGTTGAACCTGTTCGCCTTGCAGGGCCTGACGCCCCGGCAGGTTCAGGTCGAGCGCCTCGACGATGTGTTGTCGCTGGACATCGTCATGGACGGGCTGAGCTGGCACCGTGCCCAGGTCATCGCAGAAAAATTACGTAACTTGATCAGCGTCTGCTCGGTGGACCTGCAAGACGCTGATATAGCGCGGGTTGGGTCGGCCCACGCAGCGGGATGAGGGTCCACGGGCAAGATTTCGCAACGCATTGGTCGGGTAGTGGCCCAACGATCTACAGCGTCGGGACTATTCTTTTGCAGACCGAGCGAGGACGCCGAGGCGTCTGTATCGCGGCTTTGCTGCAATTGTCCAATAGGAACCCGCATGTCCACCAAACACGCCACTCAGGACCGCTGGCTGGACCTCAACGATCTGCTGCGCCAACTGGTCACCCAGGGCCTCATCAGCCAGGATTCAGCCGAAACCGCGCTGAACGCCCGTCGACGCCACAGCGCCAATAGCCAGTTGCATCCGCTGGAGTTCATCGCCAACCAGCATCTGGATGACCTCAGCCGGCCCGGCAAGCGCCTGGACCTGGAGAACCTGACCCTGTGGTTGTCTCAACAGGCCAGCCAGCCGTACATGCGCATCGACCCGTTGAAAATCAATGTCGCCGCCGTGACGCCCTTGATGTCCTACGCCTTTGCCCAGCGCCACAAGATCCTTGCGGTGGCGGTCGATCGTGACGCCGTCACCGTCGCCAGCGCACAGCCCTACGTCAATAGCTGGGAAGCCGACCTGACCCACGTGCTCAAGCTGCCGATCAAGCGGGTGGTCGCCAATCCGGTGGACATCCAGCGCTTGAGCGTGGAGTTCTATCGCCTGGCCAAATCGGTCAGCGGCGCCACCACGGTCGATCAGCAACCGAGCAACCTGAGCAATTTCGAACAGTTGCTCAACCTCGGCGCCAGCGACCAGGAGCCGGACGCCAACGACGCCCACATCGTCAATATCGTCGACTGGCTGTTCCAGTACGCCTTCCAGCAGCGCGCCAGTGATATCCACATCGAACCGCGCCGCGAGCAGGGCACCGTGCGGTTTCGCATCGACGGGGTGCTGCACACCGTCTATCAGTTCCCGCCGCAGGTCACGATGGCAATCGTCAGCCGTCTCAAGAGCCTGGGGCGGATGAATGTCGCGGAAAAACGCAAACCCCAGGACGGCCGGGTCAAGACCAAGACACCGGACGGTGGTGAAGTGGAATTGCGCCTGTCGACATTGCCCACCGCGTTCGGCGAAAAAATGGTCATGCGGATCTTCGACCCGGAAGTGTTGCTCAAGGACTTCGACCAACTCGGCTTCTCCGCCGACGATCTGCGTCGCTGGCAAGACATGACCCGCCAACCCAACGGCATCATCCTGGTGACCGGACCCACCGGCTCCGGCAAGACCACCACCCTCTACACCACGCTCAAGAAACTGGCGACGCCGGAAGTGAACCTCTGCACCATCGAGGACCCGATTGAAATGGTCGAGGCCTCCTTCAACCAGATGCAAGTCCAGCACAACATCGACCTGACCTTCGCCGCCGGGGTACGGGCACTGATGCGGCAAGACCCGGACATCATCATGATCGGTGAAATCCGCGACCTGGAGACCGCCGAGATGGCAATCCAGGCGGCGCTCACCGGGCACCTTGTGCTGTCGACGCTGCACACCAACGACGCGCCGAGCGCCATCAGCCGCCTGCTGGAGCTGGGTGTGCCCCATTACCTGATCAAGGCCACCGTGCTCGGGGTCATGGCCCAGCGGCTGGTGCGCACCCTGTGCCCGCAATGCAAGGCCCCCCTGGCCCTGGATGACGATGACTGGCAAACCCTGACGAGGCCCTGGCAGGCGCCGCTGCCAAGCAATGCCCAACAGGCCGTCGGTTGCCTGGAATGCCGTGACACCGGTTACCGCGGCCGCGCCGGCGTCTACGAAATCATGCAACTGACCGACAGCGTCAAGGCCTTGATCCACCCCGACACCGACCTGCTGGCGGTGCGCCGCCAGGCATTCAAGGAAGGCATGCGCAGCCTGCGGCTGTCGGGGGCGCAAAAGGTGGCGGCGGGCTTGACCACGGTCGAGGAAGTGCTGCGGGTGACGCCGCAGAGCGAGCAGAAGTAGCGCCAGCGGGTGGGAGCAAGGCTTGCCCGCGAAGAAGACGACGCGGCCTCTCGGGGAAGCGCGGTGCCTGCATCGCGAGCAAGCTTTGCTCCCACAAACATGGGCTTGCTCTCACATAGGTTTGCTCCCACAGAATGATGATAATGGCCGCGTGCCCTACACTCAGGGCTCGCAGGTCTATCTCAATTCGCACAGGGAACCGTCATGCAGATCGGTAGCGTACTTTTACTTTTCATCGGCCTCGTGGTCGCCATCCTGTTCATGGGTTTCAAGGTCGTGCCCCAAGGCTACCAATGGACCGTCGAGCGGTTCGGGCGCTACACCAACACGCTCAAGCCCGGCCTGAACATCATCATCCCGGTGATGGACCGCATTGGGCGCAAGATCAATGTCATGGAAAGCGTGCTGGACATCCCACCCCAGGAAGTCATTACCGCCGACAACGCCACAGTGCAGATCGACGCCGTGTGCTTCTTCCAGGTGGTCAATACGGCCCAGGCCGCCTACGAGGTCAACAACCTCGAGCACGCCATCCGCAACCTGCTGCAAACCAATATCCGTACCGTGCTGGGGTCCATGGAGCTGGACGCGATGCTCAGCCAGCGCGACGGTATCAACGAAAAACTGCTGCGCACCGTCGATGAAGCCACAGCGCCGTGGGGCATCAAGATCACCCGGATCGAGATCAAGGACATCAGCCCGCCAGCCGACCTGATGGCCGCCATGTCGGGGCAGATGAAAGCCGAACGTATCAAGCGTGCCCAGATCCTCGAAGCCGAGGGCCTGCGAGCGTCGGCGATTCTCACCGCCGAAGGCAAGAAGCAGGCGCAGATCCTCGAGGCCGAAGGCAGCCGCCAGGCCGCGTTCCTGGAGTCCGAGGCCCGCGAGCGCCAGGCACAAGCCGAAGCGCTGGCCACCCAGGTGGTGTCCCAGGCGATTGCCGACGGCAACGTCCAGGCCGTGAACTACTTCGTCGCGCAGAAATACATCGATGCGCTGGGCAAACTGGCTTCGGCCAACAACAGCAAGGTGATCCTGATGCCACTGGAAGCCAGCCAGGTCATCGGTGCGGTCGGCGGCATTGGCGAGATCGTCAAGGCCACCTTCGACAGCAAGAAAGCCTGAGGCGCGCGTATGTGGATGTTCCTGCAACACATGTCGTACTGGGACTGGCTGGCGCTGGGCGTCATCCTGCTGATCCTCGAAGTGTTCGGCGCCGGCGGCTACTTGCTGTGGATCGGCATGGCCGCAGCGGCAGTCGGCGTGCTCACGTTCATCCTGCCGCAGCTGCCGTGGGAGCTGCAGTTCCTGTTGTTCGGCCTGTTCGCCATCGCAACAGCACTGTACTGGTGGCGGCGCCAGCGCAGCGCGGTGCGCCAAAGCGATCAACCGCACCTGAACCTGCGCGGGCAAGAGCTGATCGGCAAGGTCTTCCAGGTTCATGAAGCGATTGTCGATGGCCGCGGCAAGATCAAGGTGGCCGACAGCGTCTGGATCGCCAAGGGGCCCGAGTCGTCCGTGGGCACGCGGGTCAGGGTGGTGGCGCAGGAAGGCGCGGTGCTGCAGGTGGAAAGGGCTGACTGAGAAGTCATGGAACTGAATAGAGGCGCAGGTAATCCAACGTCATAGTTAACCCAGTGGAGTCACCCATCATGCGTCTCAAACTTGCTGTCGCTACCCTAGCCTTGCTGTCTCTTCCTGTTGGCTCGGCAATGGCCGACACGTTTTGGCGTAACGTCATCTCATCCGGTGCGACCACCGGTTCCACCTACCTGACTTTCAAGGATCACAAGCTGATCGTCGCCGCCCAGGACGACGCCGGCAGTTTCGTCGCCAGTGACGGCGGTATTCGTGGCCCCTACCTGGAAGCGGCGATGCAGAAAGTGCGTGCCGACAACCCAGGCCTGCAAGCCACGGACATGGAACTGGCCAACGCAATCCTGGCGAAAAACGCCGTCGCCCAGGACTGATTCCCGGCCCATAAAAAATGCCGCTCGATGGAGCGGCATTTTTTTGCCCGGTGAACACCCCGAGGCCGTCCCCCCTGTGGGAGCGAGCTTGCTCGCGATAGCAGTGTGTCAGTCAACATCAATGCTGCTGGTCCACCGCTATCGCGAGCAAGCTCGCTCCCACAGGTGCAGTCGTCCTTATTCGCCGATAGCAGCCTTATAGCCTGCCGCATCGAGCAACGTGCCCACCTCGGCCTTGTCGCTTGGCTTGAGCTTGAAGATCCAGGCACCGTACGGATCGGAGTTCAGCAGTTCCGGCGAACCGCCCAACTCTTCGTTGACCGCAATCACTTCACCCGCAACTGGGGAGTAGATGTCGGAAGCGGCTTTGACCGACTCGACCACACCGGCCTGGTCACCTGCGCCAAAGACCTTACCGACTTCAGTCAGCTCGACGAATACCACATCGCCCAAGGCTTCCTGCGCATGATCGCTGATGCCCACGGTGACGGTACCGTCAGCTTCCAGGCGTGCCCACTCATGGCTTTCGGCAAAATGTAAATCGGTAGGGATAAAACTCATACTCTGTGTCCTCAAGAGAAGTGTCAGCGGCCAGCGGCCCGCCGCAAAAGGTTAGATCAGGGTTTTGCCATGGCGGACGAAGGTCGGTTTGACCACCCGTACCGGATACCACTTGCCGCGAATTTCTACCTCGGCACGGTCGGCGGTAGCCATCGGAACACGTGCCAGGGCGATCGACTTGCTAAGCGTAGGAGAAAAACTACCACTGGTGATCTCCCCTTCGCCAACATTGGCGATGCGAACCACCTGATGGGCGCGCAAAACACCCCGTTCTTCCAGCACCAGCCCGACCAGTTTGTGCTGCACACCGCTGGCAAGCTCGGCTTCCAGCGCACTGCGCCCGATGAACTGGCGGCTCAGCGGTTCCCAGGCGATGCTCCAGGCCATGTTCGAGGCCAGCGGCGAAACGTCCTGGTTGATGTCCTGGCCGTAGAGGTTCATGCCAGCCTCCAGGCGCAAGGTATCGCGGGCGCCGAGGCCGATGGGCGAAATGCCGGCCCCTACCAGGTCGTTGAAGAAACTCGGGGCCTCTTGGGCAGGCAAGACGATTTCCAGGCCATCTTCACCGGTGTAGCCGGTCCGGGCGATGAACCATTCGCCATCGGCGCGACCTTCGAAAGGTTTGAGTTGCTGGATGATTTGCCCACGCTGCTGGGTCACCAGTTCGGCAATCTTCTGCCGGGCCTGGGGGCCCTGGATCGCCAGCATCGCCAGCTCGGGGCGTTCATGCAGTTGCACGTCGTAGTCACCGATCTGTGCCTGCATCCAGGCCATATCCTGATCGCGAGTCGAGGCGTTGAAGACCAACCGATAACCGTCCTCGACACGGTAGATGATCATGTCGTCGACGATGCCGCCGCGCTCGTTGAGCATCGCGCTGTACAAGGCACTGCCTGTGTCCTGCAAACGATCGACGTCATTGGCCAGCAAGCGCTGCAGCCAGACCTTGGCCTGGACGCCGGCGACATCGATCACGGTCATGTGGGATACATCGAACACTCCACAGTCGCGACGCACCTGATGGTGTTCTTCGACTTGCGAGCCGTAGTGCAAAGGCATATCCCAACCGCCAAAATCGACCATCTTCGCGCCAAGGGCGAGATGAAGGTCATACAGAGGCGTACGCTGTCCCATGGGTTTCTCCTTCCGGGCTTGGCGAAGGTGCGGACGGGCACTGCGTAGCGTGAGCGTCTGAAAAAAGGAGTTTTCTGACGTTCTCAGTTGCCCGGTCCGACAGACGGACCGCACCGAATGCCGCGCATTGTAGCCGCATGAGGTAGGACTGACACCTAGCTGTTTCGATGGGCCGAACGTCGTATCAATCCGATGACCGGCAACAACCCCACCAGCACCAACGTCAGGGCCGGCAGCGCGGCCCGGGCCCACTCGCCTTCGCTGGTCATCTCGAAGATCCGCACCGCCAGCGTGTCCCAGCCGAACGGGCGCATCAGCAGGGTCGCGGGCATTTCCTTGAGCACGTCAACGAACACCAGCAACGCCGCGCTCAAGGTGCCGGGCAACAGCAAGGGCAGATACACTTTGAAAAACAGTCGTGGCCCACTGACCCCAAGGCTGCGTGCAGCCTCGGGCAAAGACGGACGAATTCGCGCCAGGCTGCTTTCCAATGGACCGTAGGCCACGGCCAGGAAGCGCACCAGATACGCCAGCAACAGCGCCGACAGGCTACCCAGCAACAACGGCTTGCCTGCGCCGCCTAGCCAACTCGACAGCGGGATGACCAGCTCACGGTCCAGATAGCTGAATGCAAGCATGATCGACACCGCCAGCACCGAACCGGGCAAGGCATAGCCCAGGTTCGCGAGGCCGACGCCGGCACGAATCGGACGGGTTGGCGCCAGTCGTCGGGCGAACGCCAGCAGCAAGGCCACGCAAACGGTAATCAGCGCGGCCAGGCCGCCCAGGTAGAGGGTGTGGACGATCAGCCCGGCATAACGTTCGTCCAGGTCGAAACGACCGCGTTGCCAGAACCACACCACCAACTGCAGCACCGGAATGACAAAGGCACAGGCGAACACCAGCAAGCACCAACTGCTGGCTGCCACGGCCTTGAGACCGCGCAACGTATACAAAGCCTTCGCTCGGGGCCGCTCGTTACTGGCTCGATGGGCACCGCGGGCCCGGCGTTCGCCGTAGAGCACCAGCATCACCGCCAGTAACAGCAGGCTGGCCAGTTGGGCAGCGCTGGAGAGGCTGAAGAAACCGTACCAGGTCTTGTAGATCGCGGTGGTAAAGGTGTCGAAGTTGAACACCGACACCGCGCCGAAATCCGCCAGGGTCTCCATCAGCGCCAACGCCACGCCCGCCCCGATGGCCGGTCGGGCCATCGGCAACGCCACGCGCCAGAACGCCTGCCACGGCGATTGCCCGAGCACCCGGGCAGCTTCCATCAAGCCCTTGCCCTGGGCCAGGAACGCACTGCGCGCCAGCAGATAGACGTAAGGGTAAAAGACCAGTACCAGGACCAGGATCACCCCGCCAGTGGAACGGACCCGGGGCAGGCGCAGGCCGCTGCCGAACCATTCACGCATGAGCGTCTGTACGGGGCCTGCAAAGTCCAACAGGCCGACGAAGACAAACGCCAGCACGTAGGCCGGAATCGCAAACGGCAGCATCAACGCCCAGTCGAGCCAGCGTCGCCCGGGGAACTCACACAGGCTGGTGAGCCAGGCGAGACTGACACCCAGCAGCGTCACCCCGACACCCACGCCAAGGATCAACGTGAGGGTGTTGCCCAACAAGCGCGGCATTTGCGTGCCCCACAAGTGGGACCAGATCTGTTGGTCGATGCTCTGCCAGGACAGCAGCAAGACGCTCAAGGGCAACAGGACCAGCGCGGCGATGGCGAAGACCAGGGGATACCAGCGGCGTTGGGCGGGGTGGGCCAAGGAATACTCTCGTTAAACAAACAGGACTTGCTACCGCTGGACTCTGTAGGAGCTGGCGAAGCCTGCGATCTTTTGATCTTTTGATCTTTTGATCTTTTGATCTTTTGATCTTTCGCTTGAGATTCAAGTGTCTGGGGAAAGATCGCAGCCTCGTTGCACTCGACAGCTCCTACACAGCGCCTACACAGTTCCGACAGGCCCGGTGGGAGCGAGCTCCCTCACCACAGGTTCAGTTCCAGCCAGCGCGATCCATCATGCGAATGGCTTCGGCCTGGCGTTTACCCGCGACTTCCACCGGCAGGGTATCGGCCTTGAACTTGCCCCAGGCCGCCACTTCCTTGGACGGCTCGACTGTCGGGTTGGCCGGGAATTCCTGGTTCACGTCGGCAAAGATGTTTTGCGCTTCTGGCGTGGTCATCCACTCCACCAGCTTCTTCGCGGCGTCCGGGTGCGGTGCATGCTTGGTCAAGCCAATCCCCGAGAGGTTGATGTGCACGCCGCGGTCGGCCTGGTTCGGCCAGAACAGCTTCACCTTCAGGTCCGGCTTCTGCTGGTGCAGGCGGCCATAGTAGTAGGTATTGACGATGCCGACATCACACTGCCCGGCGTTGATCGCCTCAAGCAGCGCCGTGTCATCGGAGAAGACGTCGGTGGACAGGTTCTTGACCCAGCCCTTGAGGATGGCCTCTGCTTTTTCCGCCCCGTGGGTTTCGATCAGCGTGGCGGTCAGCGACTGGTTATAGACTTTCTTCGACGTACGCAGGCACAGGCGACCTTCCCATTCGTCACCCGCCAAGGCCTCGTAGGTGCTCAGCTCCGCGGGTTTGACCCGGTCGGTGGAATAGACAATGGTCCGCGCCCGCAGGCTCAAGCCGGTCCAGGCGTGGGAAGAAGCGCGGTATTGAGACGGGATGTTGGCGTCGATCATCGACGAGGTGAACGGCTGGAGGATGCCCATCTGCTCGGCTTGCCAGAGGTTGCCGGCGTCGACGGTGAGCAGCAGGTCGGCGGTGGCGTTCTCGCCCTCGGCCTTGATCCTCTGCATCAATGGCGCTTCCTTGTCGGTGATGAACTTCACCGACACGCCGGTCTTCCTGGTGTAGGCATCGAAGACCGGCTTGATCAGTTCATCGATGCGCGAAGAGTAGACCACCACCTCATCGGCGGCCTGGGCGGCAGTGGTACCGATCAGGGTCAAGGCGAGGGCGGACAGCAGGCGCTTGGATGCCGACATGGTAGCGGTCTCTGGATTGTGAACGAGGCGCAAATGATAAGGACTCACATTTGGCATCTCAATCGAACAATGGTCGGACACATTTCCAAATGTTGCCGCTTGAAATGTGCTGTGTTTTTGCGTCCGCCATCGCGGGCAAGCCTTGCTCCCACAAAAGCTCGTCCCACATTGCACACCTGTGGGAGCAAGGCTTGCCCGCGATGAGGCCTTTGCCCCCGACAAAAATCTAGGCCTTGGCCAGATCCGGCAAATCCCCAATCAACCCCAGCGCCTCGCGCACGAACAACGCCTTGGCCTCAGGCATGCGGTCCACCAGTTTCAAGCCGGTGTTACGCAACCAGCGTACCGGCAATGGATCGGCCTGGAACAACCGCTCGAAACCCTCCATCGCCGCCATCAACGCCAGGTTATGGGGCATGCGTCGCCGCTCGTAGCGGCTCAGCACCTTCACGTCTGCCAGTCGTTCGCCACGTCCGGCCGCCTGCAACAGCACTTCGGCCAGCACGGCGGCGTCGAGGAAGCCCAGGTTCACGCCCTGCCCGGCCAACGGATGAATGGTATGGGCCGCGTCGCCGATCAGCGCCAGCCCTTCGGCCACATATCGCTTGGCATGCCGTTGGCGCAGCGGCACGCACAGGCGCGGGTCGGCACTCAGCACCGTACCGAGCTGGCCTTCGAAGGCCCGTTCCAGTTCGCTGCAGAATTGAGTTTCATCGAGCGCCATCAAACGCTGCGCTTCACCGGGGGTGGTGGACCAGACGATCGAGCACCAATCATGCTGACCGTCACGCTCAAGTGGCAGGAACGCCAGCGGACCGTTGTCGGTAAAACGCTGCCAAGCCGTCATTCGATGCGCCCGGGCGCTGCGCACGCTGGTGACGATAGCGTGGTGCAGGTAATCCCATTCGCGCGTGGCGACGCCGGTCAGGCGGCGCACAGCGGAATTCGCACCGTCAGCCGCGATGACCAGGGGCGCGCGCAACGTGCGTCCATCGGCCAGGGTCAGCAGCCAGTCGTCACCGGAACGACGCATCTGTTCCAGCCGGGCATTGGCCAGCAGGCCCAGGTCGCAGTCATGCAGTCGATCCAGCAAGGCGTCCTGCACAACGCGGTTTTCAACGATGTGCCCAAGCACCTCGGCGTGCAGGCTGGCGGCCGAGAAATGGATCTGCCCGGTGCCGCTGCCGTCCCAGACGTGCATGTCGGTATAGGGGCTGGCGCGTCGAGCGGTAATGCCGTCCCAGACACCCAGGCGATCGAGGATCCGCTGGCTGGCCGTCGACAAGGCACTGACCCGGGGCTCGAACGCGGCCTGGGGATCGAAGGGTTTGACGCTCATCGGGCTGCCGTCGAGCAACAGCACTTGCAGGCCACTGCCCTGCAACGCCAGCGCCAGGGCGCTGCCGACCATACCGGCGCCGACAATCAGCAGATCTGCACGCAATTCCATGCTCTAAGCCTGTTTTGCTGGCGACATCGGTCGCCCATGAAAAGAAATGACAGCCCCGGCCTCAAGCATCGGGACGCGTCCCCAGCCCCATGGCCTGGCGGGCGAACCAGCGCTTGGCCGGCGGCAGCAAGTCGAGACCCAACAGGCCGAGGTTGCGGCCCAGGGACACCAACGGCAGACTGCTGGCGAACAGGCGTGTGACCTGGTCGGAGAAGCCTACGGTCAGGGCCTGATCCATTCGCTGGCGTTCGCGATAGGCTTGCAACACGGCAAAATCCCCAGGCGCGCTTTCGCTGTCGAGCAGGGCATCGGCCAGAGCCTGGGCATCGCGCAGGGACAAGTTGAACCCCTGCCCGGCAATCGGGTGCAGGCTGTGGGCGGCGTTGCCCAGGATCGCCAGGTGCGAACGGACCTGTTCTTCGGCCTCCACCAGCGCCAGCGGGTACAGATGTCGTACGCCCACCTGTTTCAGGGTGCCCAGGCGATAGCCGAACACGCCCTGCAATTCACTGAGGAAACTGCGCTCGTCGAGGGCCGCCAACCGTTGTGCGTCCATGCCCTGGCGGGTCCAGACCAGCGCGCAACGATTCTCCGGCAGTGGCAACAAGGCCATCGGGCCGTCATCGGTGAAACGTTCGAAGGCCATGCCGTTGTGGGCTTCGCTGGGGGTGATGTTGGCGATCAAGGCGCTCTGGTCGTAGGGTCGACTGCGCACACCGATACCCAACTGCTCGCGCAGACCGGAGCGGCCGCCATCTGCCAGTACGGCAAGGTCGCATTCCAGGGTGGTTTCGTCGTCGAGGGTCAGGCGATAACCGCCGACCAGCGGTTCCATCCGGGTGACCTGCGCCGGACAGCGCCAACTGACCACCTCCGGGTCCAGGCCTTGCCACAGGCACTGGCCGAGCCAGGCGTTTTCCACCACGTAACCCAGCGCCGGTACGCCCTCTTCCATGGCCGACAAGCGCGCCGTGGAAAACCGCCCGCGGTCGGACACATGGATCTGCTTGATCGGCTCGGCGCGGCGGGAAATCTCCTGCCAGACACCCAGGCGTTGATAAATTTGCCGGGCACCGTAGGACAATGCCGAAGACCGGGCATCGTAGCTTGGCTGCCAGGCGTCGCCGGGGGCGAAGGGCTCGATCAGCATGATCTTCCAGCCCCGGGCCTTGGCACCGGCCTGCAGGGCCAGCGCCAGGCTCGCGCCGACCAGGCCGCCGCCGACGATCGCCAGATTGACCCGGCTCATGCCGCTTGCGTCCGGGCTGCGGCCATCAGGGCCTCGATGTCGGCGACCGCCTTCGGTACGCCATGGCTCAGGATTTCACAACCGGTTTTGGTCACTACCACGTCATCCTCGATGCGCACGCCAATGCCGCGCCATTTTTTCGCTACGCTGCGGTTGGTCGGGCTGATGTAGATGCCCGGCTCCACCGTCAGCGTCATGCCGACCTCAAGTACCCGCCACTCACCACCCACCCGGTATTCACCTACATCGTGCACGTCCATGCCCAGCCAGTGGCCGGCGCGGTGCATGTAGAACGCCCGGTAGGCCTCGCTGGCGATCAACGCATCCACCTCACCCTCCAGCAGCCCAAGGCGCACCAGCCCCTCGGTAATCACCCGCACCGTCGCTTCGTGGGCCTGGTTCCAATGTTTATCCGGCGCGATCTGGGCAAACGCGGCTTCCTGGGCAGCCAGCACCACTTCGTAGATCGCCTTCTGCTCGGGTGAAAACTTGCCACTGACCGGCCAGGTTCGGGTGATATCGCTGGCGTAGCAGTCGATTTCACAGCCGGCGTCGATCAGCACCAGGTCGCCGTCCTTGAGCAGCGCGTCGTTCTGCTGGTAGTGCAGGATGCAGCTGTTGCGACCCGCCGCGACGATCGAGCCATAGGCCGGCATCTTCGCCCCGCCCTTGCGGAACTCATAATCGAGCTCGGCTTCCAGGCTGAATTCATGCAGCCCCGGGCGCGCGGCCTGCATCGCCCGGATATGCGCCTGGGCGGAAATCCGCGCCGCTTCGCGCATCACTTTCACTTCTGCCGCCGATTTATACAGGCGCATGTCATGCAGCAGATGATCCAGGGCAACGAATTCGTTCGGCGGCTGGGCGCCGAGGTGGGCTTTGGAGCGAATCACGTTGATCCACTCCATCAGGTGCCGGTCGAACTCCGGGTTGCTGCCCATGGCCGAATACACCCGGTCGCGGCCTTCGATCAGGCCCGGCAGGATGTCGTCGATGTCGGTAATGGGAAACGCGTCGTCGGCGCCATAGTCACGGATCGCTCCTTCCTGGCCGGCGCGCAGGCCATCCCACAACTCACGTTCGGCGTTGCGCTCGCGGCAAAAGAGGATGTACTCGCCATGGGCGCGACCCGGCATCAGCACCAGCACCGCTTGCGGCTCGGGAAAGCCGCTGAGGTACTGGAAGTCGCTGTCCTGGCGGTAGACGTGCTCGACGTCGCGGTTGCGGATCGCAACGGCGGCGGCGGGCAGGATTGCGATGCTGTTGGGTTCCATCTGCGCCATCAGGGCCTTGCGGCGACGGCTGTATTCCGATTTCGGGATATGAATCATGGGCAGACGGTGTTCCCTCTAAAAATTAATGCAAGGACGGCTTGGGGGCCGCTGCATCGGTTTTCTTGGTCTCGGTGAACAGCAGCAATGGCGCGACCCGCAGGTACTCCATCACTTCCATGTAGTCGCTTTCGCCGTCATCGGATTCTTCCAGGGCATCCTGGACCTGGGAGATCGCGGCCAAGTCCTGCAACACTTCCTTGGCCTCTTCGCTCAAGGCGTATTCGCGGCGGGTCAGGCCGAAGCCGGCGAGGAAACCCTGGCACCACTGGCCCAGCGCCGCGGCGCGTTCAGCCAAGGGCGCGTCGTCCGTGGGCAGCAGCAGGACGACAGTCATGTCGTCGCTGGTCAGCTCGCCCTTGACCATTTCCTGCAGGCCGATAAGCGCGTTGCGCACGTTGTCCGCCGGCTCGCCTTCCAACAGTTCGGCGGCGTCGGCCAACCAGCCGTCGGCCTCGAAACCGGCGCCGGCGCAGCTGCGACCGAGCAGCAGGCCATGCAGTTCGGCAGGCGAGACAGGATGACCGCTGGTGCTCAGCAGGGTGGCGAATGCTTGATACGGGGAATTCTGAATGGGCATGGGCAGCTAGGCGCCAGACGGCGCTATGTCTAGAATGGAGGCCTTGTATCCTACATCGACAGACTCGCCAAGACTATCAGAGGCTGTGCGACCCATACCCTCCATCAGACACAATCTTCAGTGGACACAATGGAAGACACCGACCTGCAAGCGCTGATGGCCAGACTCGAACTGCTAATTGACCGGGTCGAGCAACTTAAGAGCCAAAACGGACTCCTATTAGCTCAGGAAAAAACCTGGCGCGAGGAACGCGCGCACCTCATTGAAAAAAACGAAATCGCCCGGCGTAAGGTCGAATCGATGATTTCGCGCCTCAAGGCCCTGGAGCAAGACTCATGAGTTCAAGCAATAGCGTTACCGTGCAGATCCTCGACAAAGAATATTCGATCATCTGCCCCCAGGAAGAGCGTAGCAACCTGGTGAGCGCCGCCCGTTACCTGGACGGCAAGATGCGCGAGATCCGCAGCAGCGGCAAAGTCATCGGCGCCGACCGCATCGCCGTGATGGCTGCATTGAACATCACCCACGACCTGCTGCATCGCCAGGATACGCCTGACCTGCAGGTCAGCGGCTCGACCCGCGAACAGGTGCGCGACCTGCTCGATCGGGTGGATCTGGTGCTCGCCACCGATCCAGACGTCAGCAAAGGCTGATTCGCGAGACTGCCTGAGGTATACTCGCCTCACTCCCTGGGGTGCTTGCCAGTTGGTGATGTCCCTGAGCCGATACGCACAACCACGGGGGTTGCACGTTGGGGCCGGTGTGCATGTCCGCTTGACGGAAAGCCTTAACGCCCCCTGCAACTTCCACCTTGAACTTTCGGGTTCAAGGGCTAAGCCGACAGCGGTTCATCCGGGGAGCCTGATTCCAGACAATGCCAGTCCATGTGGACTGGCATTGTCGTTTCTGGCGCAGGCATTTCTGGCCAGCCTGTTTTGCGGTTACGCTGAGGCATCGCCACTGCGTGAAGCACGGATATGACCGAACCTGCACTGCTGCCCCGCCCGCAACTTCGACGCCTGCTGCGCCAGGCCCGTCGCGCCCTGACGCCGGCCCAGCAACGGCAAGCCGCCCGCGGGCTGTACAAACAACTGGCCCAGCATCCGCTGTTTCGCCGCGCGAAACACATCGCCCTGTACTTGCCCAACGATGGCGAGATCGACCCGCGCCTGCTGCTGCGCGCGGCCCAGCGCCGAGGCAAGGCCACTTACCTGCCGGTGCTCAGTCCGTGGCCGCAGACCAAGATGGTGTTCCAGCGCATCCACCCCGGCGAAAAAATGCAGCCCAACCGGTTTCGTATTCCTGAACCGCGCAAGAACATCGCCCGGCAACGCAAGGTCTGGACGCTAGACCTGGTGTTGTTGCCATTGGTGGGGTTTGACGATGCGGGTGGTCGACTGGGCATGGGCGGCGGCTTTTATGACCGCAGCCTGGCGTATCTGGCGCGACGCAAGCAGTGGCGCAAGCCGACGCTATTGGGGCTGGCCCATGAATGCCAGAAAGTCGAACGATTGGCGCAGGCAAGCTGGGACGTACCGCTGCAGGGAACGGTCAGCGACAGGCATTGGTATATCGCGCGATAGACGCCGCGCTCATCAGCGGCGCCAGAAAAGCGGGTTCAGCGTTTGAACGATGACGCGGGTTGGGTGATTTCCACCGGCGCGTCGGTCTTGTTGGCCCACAGGCTTTGGGCGTAACCCGTGGTCACGACACCCAGACCGAACAGAATGACCAAGATCCACAACAAATCCGGTTTGCGTTTCATCGATTGCCCCCCTCAAGGCATATCACACACGATGACAGCAGCGGTTTTCTTATTGGCCGTGCAGCAGCGTCAAGCTTGGAAGGCCGGCATTTTGCGGCAACCGGCCGCGACACGCAAACTCTGGCGTCAACCGACTGTCGGTTTGTCATAAAATCGCTGAACTATTTTTTTCAACACCGCCAAGGAGTAGCAATCATGGCCTATTGGCTGATGAAGTCCGAGCCCGACGAATTATCCATCCAAGGCTTGGAAAAGCTCGGCCAGGCACGCTGGGACGGGGTTCGCAACTACCAGGCGCGTAATTTCCTGCGGACCATGGCGGTGGGCGACGCGTTCTTTTTCTACCACTCCAGTTGCCCCGAGCCAGGCATTGCCGGGATCGGCCGGATCGTCCGCGCGGCCTACCCCGACCCGACAGCGCTGGAACCCGACAGCCATTACTTCGACCCCAAGGCCGGCCCCGACAAAAACCCCTGGACCGCGATCGACGTGGCCCACGTCGAAACGTTCCCCCGCGTGCTGAAGCTCGACTACCTCAAGCAACAGACCGCCCTGGCTGAGATGCCGCTGGTGCAGAAAGGCTCGCGACTCTCGGTGATGCCGGTGACGGCCGAACAATGGGCAACGGTCATGGCCCTGCGCTGATCGCCGATGAGTTGATGGATATCAAGTGAGGTCCGTCGTTGATCCTGCAGACTCTGGTGTTATAGCCGCAGGATGCCGGACATGTCGACAAACCATCGTACCTCTCGCTTTTTTGCCCTCGCCTTGATGACGGTGCTGCTGGCCGCCGGCGGTTTTGGCTATTGGAAATCGCGCCACGATCGCCTGCCCGAAGGCTTGAGCATGGGCAACGGCCGCCTTGAGGCCACCGAGGTCCAGATCGCCAGCAAGACACCCGGGCGCCTGGCCGAAGTTCATGTCGAGGAGGGCGACAACGTCATCAAGGGCCAAGTGCTGGCGCGCATGGACACCCGCACCCTGGAGGCCCAGCGCAACCAGGCCGAGGCCGAAGTCGTGCGGGCCCGGCAGAACCTCGCCGCCACCGAAGCCAACGTGCAGTTGCGCCAGAGCGAACAATTGCTCGCCCATCAGGAACTCAAGCGGACCCAGGAACTGTTCAAGCGCGGTTACGCCAGCGGCCAGGTCATCGACCAGCAACAAGCCCGCGTCGACACCGCCAACGCCGCGGTCAACGCCGCCCGGGCCCAGGTATCGGCAGCGAATGCGGCCATCGGCGCAACCCTGGCCCAAGTTGCCCAGCTCACCAGTGAAATAGATGACAGCACGTTGCGGGCGCCGCTCGACGGCGTGATCCAGTTGCGCCTGGCCGAACCCGGTGAAGTACTGGGCGCCGGCGGCCGGGTGTTGCTGATGATCGACCCGAACGACCAATACATGAATCTCTACCTGCCGGCCTCTGTGGCCGGAAAACTGGCGGTGGGCGATGAGGCACGACTGTTGCTCGACGCCCTGCCCGAGCGGCCGCTGCCGGCCAAGGTCAGCTTCGTCGCGGCCAAGTCCCAGTTCACCCCGAAAGAAGTCGAGACCCGTGATGAGCGCCAGAAACTGGTGTTCCGCGTCAAAGTACGCCTGATCCAACCCGGCGAAGTGCCCCAGGCCAAACCCGGCATGCCTGGCGCCGGCTATGTGCGCACGGCCCCCATCGACTGGCCGGCCAACTTGCAATGAGCGCCCCCACCGGCGAGACATTGCACGCCTCGGGTCTCGAACACCGCTACGGCCAGCATGTGGTGCTGAGCGACATCGCCTTCAGCCTGCCCGCCGGTACTCGCTGCGGCCTGATCGGCCCGGACGGCGCCGGTAAATCGAGCCTGCTGGGGCTGATTGCCGGGGTGAAGAAGCTCCAGCACGGCCAACTGGACGTGCTCGGCGCCTCGATCGACGATCGACGCCATCGCAAGAGCCTCTACCGTCGCATTGCCTTCATGCCCCAAGGGTTGGGGGGCAATCTTTATCCGGACCTGTCGATACGCGAGAACATTCGCTTTTTCGGCACGCTGTTCGGGCTATCGCGAGCAGAATGCGAACAACGCATGGGCACTTTGCTGCTGGCCACCGATCTGCAGCGTTTTGCCGATCGCCCGGCGGGCAAACTGTCCGGCGGCATGAAACAGAAGCTCGGCCTGTGTTGTGCACTGATCCATGAACCGGACCTGCTGATTCTCGACGAACCCACCACCGGCGTGGACCCGCTGTCCCGGCGTCGCTTCTGGGAACTGATAGAAGACGTGCGTCGACAGCGCCCGCAGCTGACCCTGCTGGTCGCCACCGCGTACATGGAAGAGGCCGAACAATTCGAGCATTGCCTGATGCTCGACAACGGTCGTCTGATCGCCAAGGGCTTGAGTGCAGAGCTGGCCAAGATCACCCCGGATGGCAAGCTCGACTCGGCCTTCACCCATTTCCAGGGCGGCAGCGGCCACGACGCCGAACCGCTGGTGATTCCCCCCAGGAGCGCCAACACCACCGATATTGCCATCCAAGCCCACGACCTCACCTTGCGCTTCGGTGATTTCACTGCTGTCGACAACGTCAGCTTCGCGATTGGTCGCGGTGAAATCTTTGGTTTCCTGGGTTCCAACGGTTGCGGCAAGACCACCACCATGAAGGTGCTTACCGGGCTGATCCCCGCCAGCGAAGGCAGTGCCCGGCTGTTGGGCAACCCGGTCAACGCCAAGGACCTCGCCACCCGCAAGCGGGTGGGTTTCATGTCCCAGAGCTTTTCGCTCTACGGCGAACTGAGCGTGCGCCAGAACCTGGCACTGCATGCCAAGCTATTCGACCTGCCCACTGCGGACAGCCATCAGCGCATCGACGAACTGATCCAACGCTTCAATCTGCAGGCGCTGGCGGATCAACCTTGCGGCGCGCTACCACTGGGCCTGCGCCAGCGTCTGTCCCTGGCGGTGGCGGTGTTGCATCGCCCGGAAGTACTGATCCTCGATGAGCCGACCTCAGGTGTCGATCCGGCCGCGCGGGATGATTTCTGGCGACTGTTGATCGAGTTGTCTCGTGGGCAAGGCGTGACCATTTTCCTTTCCACGCACTTCATGAACGAGGCCCAGCGCTGCGATCGCATTTCGCTGATGCACGCCGGCAAGGTCCTGGCCTGCGACACGCCGGCGGCCTTGCAGGCGCAGTTCAACGGTCAGACGCTGGAAGCCGCATTCGTCACCTGCCTGGAAAAAGCCCAGGGCCAAACGCAGCAAGACACCGCCCCCCCGTGACCCTCGACAGCGCCGACGCTGGCGCTCCCCGGGACCGTCGAGGCCTGAGTCTGGGACGCCTGTGGGCCGTTGCCAGCCGGGAGGGTAAGGAGTTGCTGCGCGACAAAGTGCGGATGGCCTTCGCCCTGTTGGGGGCATTGTTCATGATGGTGGTCTTCGGCTTCGGTATTTCCCTCGATGTGGAGAAACTGGCCTTCGCCGTGTATGACCAGGATCAGAGCCCACAAAGCCGTGCCTACCTGGAAGCGTTTCGCAGTTCGCGCTACTTCGAAGAACAACCGATCATTCGCGATGCAAAGACGCTACATCGACGCTTGCAGCGCTCGGAGATCAAGCTGGCCTTGGAAATCCCCCCGGTTTCGGTCGCGATCTCTACGCCGGCCGCCAACCGACGGTGGGCGCCTGGCTGGACGGCGGCATACCGTTTCGGGCCGAAACCAGTCGCAACTACGTCCAGGCGGTGCACCAGGCCAACCTTGAACAACTGGCTGAATCCAGCAGCCACAAGCCCACCCGACAACCCAGTGCGAAGCTGGAAACGCGCTTTCGTTATAACCAGGACGTGGTCAGCGTCAACGCCATCGGCCCTGGCGTCATGGCGCTGATCCTGGCGTTCATTCCGGCCATGTTGACGGCGCTGGGCATCGTGCGAGAGAAGGAGCTGGGATCGATCACCAATTTCTACGCCACGCCACTGACCCGCCTGGAATTCCTGCTGGGCAAACAAGCGCCCTACCTGGCGATCAGCCTGATCAACCTGGCCCTGCTGACCGCGATGAACCGCTGGCTGTTCGGTGTGCCGTTCAAGGGCAGCGGCCTGACGCTGGCGTTAGGCGGCTTGCTCTATGTACTGGCGACCACCAGCATGGGGCTGCTGATTTCGGCATTCACCCGCACCCAGATCGCGGCGATCCTCGGCACCATGATCATCACCAGCCTGCCGACCATCCAGTTTTCAGGGTTGATCGTGCCGCGTTCGTCCCTGGAGGGCGCAGCCTCGGTGATGGGGCAGTTGTTCCCCGCCGGGCACTTCCTGGATATCGCCGTCGGCACCTTCACCAAGGCCCTGGATCTGCGCCAGCTATGGCCGCAATGCCTGGCATTGTCCGGGTTCTTCCTGGGTTTCACCGGGCTCAGCCTGATCATGCTGAAAAAGCAGGAGGCCTGATGCACACGCTCTCACATATCTGGCGTCTGGGGCTCAAGGAACTGACAAGCCTGAGGTACGACTCCGTGCTGCTGCTGTTTTTGGGCTACGCCTTCACGGTGGCGATCTACATGCCGGCCGCCGGTTCGGTGATCGGCGTCCACAACGCCAGTGTCGCAATCGTGGACGAAGACCAGAGCCATCTTTCGCGCCAATTGGCCCAGGTCCTGCAACCGCCGCAGTTCCAGAACCCGGTAGCCTTGCCCTACGCCGAACTGGACAAGGTCATGGACAGTGGCCGCTACACCTTTGTCATTAACGTGCCCGCCAACTTCCAGGCCGACCTGCTCGCAGGACGCGAACCGACGCTGCAACTCAACGTCGACGCCACGGCCATGAGCCAGGCGTTCATGGGCGCTGGCTACATCGGACGGATTTTCCAACAGGAACTGACGACCTACGCCGGTCTGGCACAAACGAGCGAAGCTCCCCCCGTGAGGCTGACCACGCGTTCGCTGTTCAATACCAATCTGGAAGGTGGCTGGTTCCTGGCGGTGATCCAGATCGTCAACAACATCACGATCCTGGCCATCATCCTGACGGGTACCGCGCTGTTGCGCGAGCGCGAGCACGGCACCCTCGACCACTTGCTGGTGCTGCCGCTGACGGCATTAGAGATCATGCTGGCGAAAATCTGGAGCAACCTGTTGGTCGTGGTGCTGTGCACTTGGGCGTCGCTGGAAATCATCGTCAAGTTCGCACTGGGCGTTCCACTCGCCGGCTCCATGGTGCTCTTTCTACTGGTGACCGCACTCTACCTGTTCGCCAGCACCTCACTGGGCATCTTCCTCGCCACCCTCGCCCGTTCGACGCCGCAATTCGGTTTGCTGGCGATCCCGGTCATCATCCCGATGCTGCTGTTGTCGGGCGGCAGTACACCGCTGGACAGCATGCCGCAATGGTTGCAATGGGTGATGCAAGGCTCGCCCTCGACGCATTTCGTCAGCCTCAGCGCGGCGATCCTGTTCCGGGATGCCGGCCCTGGCGTGATCTGGCCGGACCTGCTGGCGCTGACGGCCATTGGGCTATTGTTCTTTGCAATCGCCCTGGCCCGGTTTCGCAAAAGCCTGGCGTCTTGACGAAAAAAAGCAGCCTTGGGCAGCGCCAGGAGATCCGGGCACTGCCAAAGGCTGCGATCGAGCGGGTTTACTGAATGATCAGGTTGTTGAACAACAGGTCATCGACCATCGGCTTGCCGGTTTCGTCGTTCATCACCTGCTGGGTCTGCTTCAACGCTTCCTGGCGCAGCTTTTCCTTGGCTTCAAGGTTATTCATGGCCTCGGTGGTCTGCTGGGCGAACAGCGCCACCAACTGGTTGCGAATCAACGGCTCATTGGCCTTGACCGCCGCAGCGGCGGCGTCACCGGTCACGCGCAGGGCCACATCGGCCTTGTAGACCCTCAGTTTCGCCGTACCGTCGAGCCCATAGTTGCCGACAAAGGGCGGGCTGAGGGTGATGTAGCTGACCTTCGGCGCCTCGCCTTCCTTCGCTTCCTTGCCCTCTTCGGCCATCGCTGCCACAGGCAACGACAGGGCCAGCATCAACATGATCCACGCTTTCACAATTGATTCCTCATCCGGTTTGCGGCCCAGCATACCGCCCCGCCGTTCAAGCACAAGCTTATGGCCGGCTATCAGGGCGGGGCATGCTCGTTGACCCGTTGTCTCTCACACCTACACTTATCGGCCATCACTCCCAAAGGAATAGCCCTGATGAAAGCCGTGCTGTGCAAAGAATTCGGCCCCGCCGAATCGCTGGTGCTGGAAGACGTCGCCAGCCCCGTCGCCAAGAAGAACGAAGTGCTGTTGGACGTGCATGCCGCTGGGGTGAACTTCCCTGACACGCTGATCATCGAGGGCAAATACCAATTCAAGCCACCCTTCCCGTTCTCCCCCGGCGGCGAAGCCGCTGGCGTGGTCAGCGCGGTGGGAGAGAACGTCAGCCACTTGAAGGTCGGCGACCGGGTGATGGCGCTGACCGGCTGGGGCAGCTTTGCCGAACAGGTGGCGGTACCTGGCTACAACGTGTTGCCAATCCCTGCGTCCATGGACTTCAACACCGCCGCCGCCTTCAGCATGACGTACGGCACCTCGATGCACGCCCTCAAGCAACGTGCCAACCTGCAACCCGGTGAAACCCTGCTGGTGCTCGGCGCCTCCGGGGGCGTTGGCCTGGCGGCCGTGGAAATCGGCAAGGCCTTGGGCGCCCGGGTAATCGCCGCCGCCAGCAGCGCGGAAAAACTCGCCGTGGCCAAGGCGGCCGGCGCCGACGAACTGATCAACTACAACGAAACCAGCCTGAAGGATGAAATCAAGCGCCTCACCGACGGCCAGGGTGCCGATGTGATCTACGATCCGGTGGGCGGCGACCTGTTCGACCAGGCCATCCGCGCCATCGCCTGGAACGGCCGGCTGCTGGTCGTGGGCTTTGCCAGCGGACGCATCCCCGAACTGCCGGTAAACCTGGCCCTGCTCAAGGGCGCCGCCGTGGTGGGCGTGTTCTGGGGCTCCTTCGCCCAGCGCCAGCCACAAGACAACGCCGCCAACTTCCAGCAATTGTTTGGCTGGTTCGCCGAAGGCAAGCTCAAGCCCCTGGTGTCGCAGGTGTACCCACTGAGCAATGCCGCCCAGGCGATCAACGACCTGGGGCAGCGCAAGGCGGTGGGGAAGGTGGTTGTGCAGGTGCGTTGAATGCGCCAGGGCTGCGTAATACGGGGTCGCGCTCAAAGTCTGGGCCGACACCTCCTACAACGTCTTGAGCTTTATCTGAACGAAATGTTCGTTTAAGAACATCTAATCAGAGAAATTTCTCTGTTTAAGCGATAGGAACCAATGCTATTTTCGGTAACGAAACTGTAACATTCGCATCCGCAGTCATAACAAGAACCTGGAGCCCTTGAATGTTTGCTTTCTTTCGTCCTGCCGCCCATCAGGCATCCCTGCCTGAAGAAAAAATAGACAGCACCTACCGACGCCTTCGCTGGCAGATCTTCGCCGGGATCTTCATTGGCTACGCCGGCTATTACCTGCTGCGCAAGAACTTCTCCCTGGCCATGCCCTACCTGATCGACGAGGGTTACACCCGTGGCCAGTTGGGCCTGGCCATGTCGGCCATCGCCATCGCCTATGGGCTGTCGAAATTTCTGATGGGGCTGGTGTCCGACCGTTCCAACCCACGCTATTTCCTGCCTTTCGGCTTGCTGGTCTCGGCGGGGGTGATGTTCGTGTTCGGTTTCGCGCCTTGGGCAACCTCCAGCGTGACCATGATGTTCATCCTGCTGTTCATCAACGGCTGGGCCCAGGGCATGGGTTGGCCGCCCAGCGGACGGACCATGGTGCATTGGTGGTCGCAGAAAGAACGCGGCGGCGTGGTATCGGTGTGGAACGTGGCGCACAACGTCGGCGGCGGCCTGATCGGCCCGTTGTTCCTGCTGGGGATGGGCTGGTTCAATGACTGGCACGCGGCATTCTATGTGCCCGCCGCTGTAGCGCTTGCCGTTGCAGTGTTCGCCTTCGTGACCATGCGCGATACCCCACAATCGGTGGGCCTGCCGCCGATCGAGAAATACAAGAACGACTACCCGGAAGGCTACGACGCCAGTCACGAGAACGAATTCAGTGCCAAGGAAATCTTCGTCAAATACGTGCTGCGCAACAAAATGCTCTGGTACATCGCCATGGCCAACGTGTTTGTCTATCTGCTGCGCTACGGCGTGCTGGACTGGGCGCCGACCTACCTCAAGGAAGCCAAGGGCTTCACGGTAGATAAGAGCTCCTGGGCGTATTTCTTCTACGAGTGGGCGGGCATTCCCGGCACGCTGCTGTGCGGCTGGATGTCGGACAAGATCTTTCGCGGCAACCGCGGCCTGACCGGCATGGTGTTCATGGCCCTGGTGACCGTGGCAACGCTGGTGTACTGGCTGAACCCGGCCGGCAACCCGACCGTCGACATGATCGCCCTGGTTTCCATCGGTTTCCTGATCTATGGCCCGGTGATGTTGATCGGTTTGCAGGCACTGGAACTGGCGCCGAAGAAAGCCGCCGGTACCGCCGCCGGCTTCACTGGCTTGTTTGGTTACCTGGGTGGTTCAGTCGCGGCCAGTGCCGCCATGGGCTACACCGTGGACCATTTCGGCTGGAACGGTGGTTTTGTGCTGTTGGTCGGTGCTTGCCTGCTGGCGATGGTCTTCCTCGCGCCAACCCTGTGGCACAAGCAAACCGCCAGTCAGAGCCGCGAAGCGGTCGCCTGATCCAGCGCTGATCTGCAGCGCTTGAGCCGCGCCTCCAGATTCCGGTCTGGCATGGCGTGGCTGCGCAGGGCGTGGATGGTCTGCTCGACGTAGTCGCGAGTAGTGCCATAACGCCCGCAGGCGCTTTCGAACACCTGGCTCAGCACATGGTCCGGCAGGTTGCCGGCATAGCTGGGCAGGTGTCGCTCCAGGACAAACCCCAAGGCTTGCACCCGGCTGCCATCCTCGAGACGGCAACTGAGCCAATGCGGGCGATAGGACGGGACCGGCATCTCGCGCTGCCAGAGGGCCAACAGCGAATCCTCGAGATTCTCCTGCGGCAACCGGTAGGCGAAACCGCTGCACGAACCGCCGCGATCCAGCCCGAACACCAACCCCGGCAACTCCGGCGTACCGCGATGTTCATGGGACCACAAGTACAAACCACGATGATAACCATGGACCCGGCCGCGCATCCGCTCCACCGCCGTGCATTCGGGCCGCCAGATCAGTGAGCCGTATGCGAATAGCCAGACCGGACCGCCCTGGTGAAGGCTCATGGTCGATTGCATCGAGGCGAGCAATTGCTCACGGGTCAGTTGTGGCCCCAGGTCGAGTCGTGGCGGGTACAAGGCACAGGTAATGGCGGATTCGATAGCGGTCATGGCCGGTAGCGTTTGGCTCCTCGCGGGTCAAAGAGTTAGGTCGCGCGCCGTCATGATGCTGGCGCATATAGAGATCAAGGCAAGTTGAATGCCACTCCTGCCGATGATGTTGGCATATACCTTAACGACATCCAGTGCGCGCGCTAAATATCGAATCGATATATCGTCAGACTTATAACCCTGTGGGAGCAAGGCTTGCCCGCGATGAAAGCGATGCGGTCTTTCAAAGATCGAGGTGCCTGTTTCGCGAGCAAGCTTTGCACCCACAAAGCGGAAATTCCCTCGCCACAAAGCAGACCTCAATCAGGTTTCAAGAGTGGCTCAAGCCCGCGGCGCATATGCAAACACATCGGCGCGCATCTGGTGGGCGTCCATCCCGGCTTCCACCAGCGCATCGAGGGTGGCGTAGATCATGGCCGGCGAACCGCTGGCGTAGACGTGCACGCCGCAGAGATCGCTGATGTCCTCGCACACGGCTTCGTGGAGCATGCCGCAGCGCCCTTCCCAGCCGCACAAGTCGCTGACAACTTTATGCAGAAACAGGTTCGGCAGTTTCTTCCATTCATCCCAATGCTCGATTTCATAGAAATCTTCCGGCCGCCGCACGCCCCAATACAGATGCACCGGGTGCTTGAAACCCGCTGCCCGGCAATGCTCGATCAGGCTGTGCATCTGCGCCATGCCGGTTCCGGCGGCGATCAGCACCAACGGGCCATCGGGCAGTTCGGACAAATGCGTATCGCCAAAAGGCATCTCGATACGCACGCTGGGGTTGCGCCGCAGTTGCTCCAGCAGGGTTTGTGCACTGCTTTCGCGCACCAATACGTGCAATTGCAGCTCGCGCCCCGAATGCGGTGCCGAGGCCAGGGAGAAGGCCGATTTTTCGCCGTTTTCCCGTTCGATCATCAGGTACTGCCCGGCGTGATAGCGTGGCGGCTTGCCGGCCGGCGCACGCAGGCGTACTCGCCAGACATCGCCCCCCACGTCAGCGCACTCGACCACCTGGCACGCCAGGTTGCGTACCGGTAGCTCACCCGGCGACAGCACGCCATCCCATAACACCACGCAGTCCTCCAGCGGCTCGGCGATGCAGGTGAAAATCTCACCGTGATCGCGCACCTCGCCTGCCTGCTCCACGCGGCCCTCCACCAACAACGCACCACAGACATGGCAGTTGCCGTTGCGGCAGCTTTGCGGGCATTCATAGCCCAGGCGCCGCGCGCCATCGAGAATCCGCTCGGCGGGCCGGATCTCCAGCACCGCCCCGGAAGGCTGCAAGGTTACACGCATCAATCTATTCCTAACTGATTCCAGATGGCATCGATCCGTTGGGTAACGGCTTCATCCTTGACGATAACCCGGCCCCACTCACGAGTGGTTTCACCGGGCCATTTATGCGTGGCATCGAGCCCCATCTTCGACCCCAGGCCAGACACCGGCGAGGCGAAGTCGAGGTAGTCGATCGGCGTATTCTCGATCATCACCGTATCGCGCTTGGGGTCCATGCGCGTGGTGATGGCCCAGATCACGTCGTTCCAGTCCCGTGCGTTGATATCGTCGTCGGTGACGATAACGAACTTGGTGTACATGAACTGTCGCAAAAACGACCAGACCCCAAGCATGACCCGCTTGGCGTGCCCCGGATACGACTTCTTCATGGTCACCACGGCCATCCGATACGAGCAGCCTTCCGGCGGCAGGTAGAAGTCGGTGATTTCCGGAAACTGCTTCTGCAGGATCGGCACGAACACTTCATTCAGCGCCACGCCGAGAATGGCTGGCTCATCGGGTGGACGGCCGGTGTAGGTGCTGTGGTAAATCGGCTTGATCCGATGGGTGATGCGCTCGACGGTGAACACCGGAAAGCTGTCGACTTCGTTGTAGTAGCCGGTGTGGTCGCCGTACGGGCCTTCATCGGCCATTTCGCCAGGATGGATCACGCCTTCAAGGATGATCTCGGCGGTGGCCGGTACTTGCAGGTCGTTGCCGCGGCATTTCACCAGCTCGGTACGGTTGCCCCGCAACAGGCCGGCGAACGCATATTCGGAAAGGCTGTCGGGCACAGGCGTGACGGCGCCGAGGATGGTCGCCGGATCCGCACCCAGGGCCACTGCCACCGGGAATGGTTGGCCAGGATGTTTTTCACACCACTCACGGTAGTCCAGCGCACCGCCGCGATGGCTCAGCCAGCGCATGATGACCTTGTTGCGGCCAATCACCTGCTGGCGGTAGATGCCCAGGTTCTGGCGGTCCTTGTTCGGGCCCTTGGTGACGGTCAGGCCCCAGGTGATCAGTGGCCCCACGTCGCCCGGCCAGCAGGTCTGCACCGGGAGCATGGCCAGGTCGACATCGTCGCCCTCGATCACCACTTCCTGGCAAACCGCGTCCTTGACGACTTTCGGCGCCATGGCAATGATCTTGCGGAAAATCGGCAGCTTGGACCAAGCGTCCTTCAGGCCTTTCGGCGGCTCGGGCGCCTTGAGGAACGCCAACAGCTTGCCGATTTCGCGCAGCTCGCTGACGGCTTCGGCGCCCATGCCCATGGCCACGCGCTCCGGCGTGCCGAACAGGTTGCCCAAGACCGGAATGTCGTACCCCGTCGGGTTTTCGAACAACAGCGCCGGGCCTTTGGCCCGAAGCGTGCGGTCGCAGACTTCCGTCATCTCCAATACTGGAGAAATAGGAACCTGGATGCGTTTCAATTCGCCGCGCTGCTCAAGCTGCTGCACGAAATCCCGAAGATCCTTGAATTTCATTGAGATGCCACCCCGAAAATAGGCGTACATCCTACCTGCTCCAGCGCCCAAACAGCAGCCCGCGCATGCACGGTGGCGATCAATTATCGGTTGAACCCAGCAGCACCGGGGTAAACAGCGGGCTTAGTCGGGCGCTACCGAGATCGGAGAGATGATCCTCGTCCTTGTACTGTGAGTAACCGTTGACTTCGATGCTGCAGACCTGCCCCGCGCACATCAATGGGGTCGGATCGATGACATGTATGCCTGGATCGGCGGCGCTCATAGAGTCGAACAAAGCACTGAGAAAACGCTGGCGGGTCAAGTGCTCCTGGAGTGGGCGTCCCAATCCTTCGGCCGAACGCCCAACCCGGGCCAGGCTCGTCAATCGATTGATGGTGCTCTTGCGCTGCAGCGGCACTTCCTTGAACAACCACACCTGCACGCCCGCCGCCCTTAACATCGCCACCCGGGCCTTGAGCGCCGCGGCCATGCGCGCCTCGGCCTCGGCCGTATTGTCATGGGGGTTGAGCAGTACTTTGTTGTCGCCGCCCTCACGACCGTAGACGTAAAGACTCCAATTGGAGGCCAGCACCACATCCTTGATCTGCAGGCTGCGAACCCGCTCCATGGTCCTTGCGTTGAAGTCCTTGCAACGCTGGCGCAGGTCGTCGCTCAGGACAGGCGGACAGCCGCTCATGCTGTAAAGCCATACCGGACGCCCTTCTCGCGTCGCATTGCCTTCAATCGCCGGCAACAACGCCGCGGCATGGCTGTCGCCCCAGAACAGTTGAGTCGCCGGGGCCTCTTTGCTCTCGCCAACCAGACACGCCTTGTCCAAACCCTGGTCTGAGGGCACCAGCATGCATTTCATCTGCCCGGCCTTCCAATCCCGTGCCTGTGCATACTCCAACGCCTTGCCGGTAAGGCGTTGAGGAAAGCCATCCGCCGAACGCACCACCGACCCCGTCACCGCCAGGGCGACCATGGCCAGCAAGCCTCCCACCAGCACCGGCTTACGTCCGGGCAGCAAGCGTTTCTCACGAAACGGCAGCTCGACGAAGCGCCAGCTCAGCCAGGCAAGACTCAACGCCAGCGCTATCCAGCCCACGGCCTCCAGATGTTCGATACCGTCGATGGAAATCGCATTGGCATAGACGTAGACCGGCCAATGCCACAGGTAGAAGGAATAGGAAATCAAGCCTATCCAGACGAGCCCCCTGGCACCGAGCAGTTGAGCGACCCAGGTCGAACCCTGCGCGCCGGACCAAATCAGCGCGGTGGCACCGAGAACAGGCAGCAAAGCAGCCCAACCCGGGAACGTCGTGGTTCTGTCAAAGGTGAAAACAGCCAGCAGTACCGCCGCCAACCCGGCCACGCCCGCCAGCTGGTAGAGCCACGGCCTCACAGGGTGTCTGGAGGAGGGCAATACCGCGAGCATCGCACCACACAACAACTCCCAGGCGCGTGTCGGCAAGGAAAAAAAAGCGACGTCAGGCTTACGGTCGATATAAGCGATGTTCAGCCCGAAAGAAATCAGCAATACGGCAAACAGCATCCAGCGCCAATGACGAACATGGCGCATCAGCAACACCATCAGCAGCGGAAAGAAAATGTAGTACTGCTCCTCAACAGCCAGCGACCACGTATGAAGCAACGGCTTCAAATCCGACGCTGGCTCGAAGTAGCCGTCTTCACGCATGAACAAGATGTTTGAAATGAACAGCGATTGGTAACGAACCGTCCGGCCAAGTTCGGAAAAATCCTTGGCCGTCAGCAGTAACCAACCCAGGACCAACGTTGCCAGCAGCACCAGGCTCAAGGCCGGAAGGATGCGTCGCGCACGCCGAGCCCAGAAATCGACGAAGCTGAAACGCTGCGCGCTGATCTCACGGAACAGGATGCTGGTGATCAGGAACCCGGAAATGACAAAGAAGACGTCGACCCCAACGAAACCACCGCTGAACGTGCTGAAACCGAAGTGAAATAGCACCACCGGAATAACAGCCAAGGCCCTCAAGCCGTCGATGTCGCGGCGATTGCCAAATGTGTGCATAACGCTCCTTGTCGTTTAAAAAATACACAATGCCAACAGCAGGGACCTTACTGCTCTTCGAAAGTTGTCTGTTTTGATACAAATTCAGCAAAAAAAAGAGCGCCCTGTAACGGGCGCTCTTTTTTGAAGCGTTGCTTCGTGTTACTTGCGCTTCATCGACAAGAAGAACTCATCGTTGGTCTTGGTCGTCTTCAGCTTGTCGATCAGGAACTCGATGGCAGCGACTTCATCCATCGGATGCAGCAGCTTGCGCAGGATCCACATGCGCTGCAACTCGTCGTCGGCCGTCAGCAACTCTTCGCGGCGCGTGCCGGAACGGTTGATGTTGATCGCCGGGAACACACGCTTCTCGGCGATACGGCGATCCAGGGGCAGCTCCATGTTGCCGGTGCCCTTGAATTCCTCGTAGATCACTTCGTCCATCTTCGAACCGGTTTCAACCAGCGCGGTGGCGATGATGGTCAGCGAACCGCCTTCCTCGATGTTGCGCGCGGCACCGAAGAAACGCTTCGGTTTTTCCAGCGCGTGGGCATCGACACCACCGGTCAGCACCTTGCCGGAGCTTGGGATCACGGTGTTGTAGGCACGGGCCAGACGGGTGATGGAGTCCAGCAGGATCACCACGTCTTTCTTGTGTTCGACCAGGCGCTTGGCCTTCTCGATCACCATTTCGGCAACCTGCACGTGGCGGGTTGGCGGCTCGTCGAATGTCGAGGCGACCACTTCGCCGCGCACGGTGCGCTGCATCTCGGTCACTTCTTCCGGACGTTCGTCGATCAGCAGCACGATCAGGTGAACTTCAGGGTTGTTACGGGCGATGTTGGCTGCGATGTTCTGCAGCATGATCGTCTTGCCCGCTTTCGGCGGCGCCACGATCAGGCCACGCTGGCCTTTGCCGATGGGTGCGCACAGGTCGATGACACGACCGGTGAGGTCTTCGGTGGAACCGTTGCCGGCTTCCATCTTCATGCGCACGGTCGGGAACAGCGGGGTCAGGTTCTCGAAGAGAATCTTGTTCTTCGCGTTTTCCGGACGGTCGAAGTTGATCGTGTCGACCTTGAGCAGCGCGAAGTAACGCTCGCCTTCCTTCGGAGGGCGGATCTTGCCAACGATGGTGTCACCGGTGCGCAAGTTGAAGCGACGGATCTGGCTCGGCGAGACGTAGATATCGTCTGGGCCGGCGAGATAGGAAGCGTCTGCGGAGCGAAGAAAGCCGAAGCCGTCCTGGAGAATCTCCAGCACGCCATCACCGGAGATTTCCTCGCCGCTTTTCGCGTGCTTTTTGAGCAGGGAGAAAATCACGTCCTGCTTGCGCGAACGGGCCATATTTTCTATGCCCATCTGTTCGGCCAATTCGAGCAGTTCGGTAATCGGCTTTTGCTTGAGTTCAGTCAGATTCATATAGGAATGACGTAATCATTTATGGAGGGGGGAAATTAAGCTTTTGGCTTAATGAGGCCGCGCCGCAGAGAAGGCGACAGGATCGCGTACTTATTCGAAAGGAGAGCGTCGGCGACGGCTTGCAGGGGGCAATGGAGAAACCAGTGCGGGGCCGAATGTACCACCTGGTTTTGCAAGCGTCTAGCCCCGAATAACGAAAAAGCCCCGCGATTTGCGGGGCTTTTCCAGTGGCATTCGGCGCTTAGATGTTGGCGTCGAGGAAAGCAGCCAGTTGCGACTTCGACAGCGCACCCACCTTGGTGGCTTCGATGTTGCCGTTCTTGAACAGCATCAGGGTCGGGATACCACGTACGCCGTGCTTGGCCGGAGTTTCCTGGTTTTCGTCGATGTTCAGCTTGGCAACGGTCAGCTTGCCTTTGTAGGTCTCGGCAATCTCGTCCAGGACCGGGGCAATCATTTTGCAGGGACCGCACCACTCAGCCCAATAGTCGACCAGTACCGCGCCTTCGGCCTTGAGTACGTCAGCCTCGAAGCTAGCGTCGCTAACGTGTTTGATCAGATCGCTGCTCATGGAAATCTCCGGGGTTGTCAGCAAAAAAACGTGGCCCATCATAGCGGTCCTTCCCGGGTTCAGGAAGCCGCAGTTGATTGAGTCTCGCTATGGCGGTCGATGGCTTTGAGTATGGCCGACGTCACGAAGCCGTGGGGGCGACGAAGGAGATCCCGGTACGCAGTGCAGCGTTACGTACATGTTCCTGCATGGCTTTTTGCGCAGCGCCTGTAGCCCGACGGGCCAGGGCGCGAAGGATCTTGCGGTGCTCCTGCCAGGTTTCCATCGCACGCTCCGCCCTGATGAACGGTAGTTTCTGGCTTTCCAGGAAGATGTCGGCGCTGGCAGTGAGGATGTTCAGCATCGCCTGGTTGCCGCTGGCCAACAGGATTCGCCGATGAAATTCGAAATCCAGCCGCGCGGCGGCGTCGAAATCGCCGATCTTCAATTCCCGGCGCATGGCTTCGACATTGTCTTGCAGCATGTCCAGTTCATCGGCGCTGAGCGTCACCGCCGCCAACCCCGCCGCGAAACCCTCCAGGGCGTAGCGCAATTGGAAGATATCCACTGGCGAGGCCTGGGCCGCGAACGGCCAGCCCGGCGTCGACTCGCTGCGTGGGGCCTCTGCCGGTGCCTGCACGAACACCCCCTTGCCCGGCTGCACGCTGATCATGCCCAGGGCACTGAGGGATGACAGCGCTTCGCGCAGCGACGCCCGACTCACCCCCAATTGCAGCGCCAGGTCCCGTTGCGACGGCAGCGCATCGCCCGGGCCGAAGCCCTCATCAATGATCAGTTTGCGAATGGCTTGCAGGGCCACTTCAGGAACGGCGCGAGCGATGGAATTCATGATTTTCAAGACGAACCGGGCCAGTGAGCGGCTAGTTGTAAAGCTATTCGCCGCGCCCGGCAAGTCGTGCCCCAGCGGGGTTCGGCGACAAATACCGACGCCCGATAACGGTGCGAAAAACGCCACGACTGTTCAGACCAGTAAGACCGCTCCCCACCAGCAAAACCGCGGCTTGGGCCGCTGAAAAGTCGCCTTGGCATGGCCTGTGCTCTGTCCCAACGCAGAAATCACATCACCGATTGCGGAGATTCGCCATGATTCAGCGTTGCAGCGCCCTGCTCACAGCCCTGTTTGCCAGCCTGATGCTCTGCCAGCTACCCGCCCACGCCGACGGCCTGGAAGACGTGGTCAAGCGTGGCACCCTCAAGGTCGCCGTGCCACAGGACTTCCCGCCCTTCGGTTCGGTAGGCCCGGACATGAAACCTCGTGGCCTGGACATCGACACCGCAAAACTGCTGGCCGACCAGCTCAAGGTCAAGCTCGAGCTGACGCCGGTCAACAGCACCAACCGCATCCCCTTTCTGACCACCGGCAAGGTCGACCTGGTGATTTCCAGCCTGGGCAAGAACCCGGAGCGGGAAAAGGTCATCGATTTCTCCAGCGCCTATGCGCCGTTCTACCTGGCCGTGTTCGGCCCGCCTGATGCCGCCATCAACAACCTGGATGACCTCAAGGGCAAGACCATCAGCGTCACCCGTGGCGCCATCGAAGACATCGAGCTGACCAAGGTCGCCCCCGAAGGCACCACCATCAAGCGCTTCGAAGACAACAACTCGACCATCGCCGCCTACCTGGCCGGCCAGGTGGACCTGATCGCCAGCGGTAACGTGGTGATGGTCGCCATCAGCGAACGCAACCCCAAGCGTGTTCCGGCGCTGAAGGTAAAACTCAAGGATTCGCCGGTTTACGTGGGCGTGAACAAGAACGAGCCGGCGCTGCTGGACAAGGTCAACCAGATCCTCGCTACCGCCAAGACCGATGGCAGCCTGGAGAAAAACGCCCAGACCTGGCTCAAGCAGCCGCTGCCGGCCGACCTCTGACCGTCGCTTGAGAGGCTGAGCATGGCTTATCAGTTCGATTTTCTACCGGTGGTGCAAAACACCGAGCTGCTGTTGCGCGGTGCGCTGTTCACCCTGGAACTGACGGCCATCGGCACGTTGCTCGGGGTCAGCCTGGGCATCGTCGGGGCCGTGGTGCGGGCGTGGAACATTCGCCCGTTCGCGGCGATCTTCGGCGTGTACGTGGAGTTGATCCGCAACACGCCGTTCCTGGTGCAACTGTTTTTCATCTTCTTCGGCTTGCCGTCCCTGGGCCTGCAGATTTCCGAATGGCAGGCGGCGGTGCTGGCGATGGTGATCAACCTCGGCGCCTACTCCACCGAGATCATCCGCGCCGGCATCCAGGCCATCCCTCGAGGACAACTGGAAGCCGCCGCAGCCCTGGCGATGAGCCGCTTCGAGGCCTTTCGCCATGTGGTGCTACTGCCGGCGCTGGGCAAGGTCTGGCCGGCGTTGAGCAGCCAGATCATCATCGTGATGCTCGGCTCGGCGGTCTGTTCGCAAATCGCCACCGAAGAGTTGAGCTTTGCCGCCAACTTCATTCAGTCGCGCAACTTCCGCGCGTTCGAAACCTACGCGCTGACCACGCTCATCTACTTGTGCATGGCGCTGTTGATCCGCCAATTCCTGAACTGGGTGGGTCGCCGCTGCCTGTACAAGAGCAGCACCGGGGGCCGTCCATGAGTGATTTCACTTTCTGGGACGTGGTGCGCAACCTGCTCACCGGCCTGCAATGGACCCTGGCGCTGTCGCTGGTGGCCTTTATCGGCGGCGGCGTGATCGGCTTGCTGATCATGGTGTTGCGCATTTCCAAGAACGCCCTGACCCGCAACATCGCCCGTACCTACATCGAGCTGTTCCAAGGCACGCCGTTGTTGATGCAACTGTTCCTGGTGTTCTTCGGCGTGGCCCTGGCCGGGGTGGAGATTTCCCCGTGGATGGCGGCGGCGATCGCCTTGACCCTGTTTACCAGCGCCTACCTGGCCGAAATCTGGCGCGGTTGTGTCGATTCGATTTCCCACGGCCAGTGGGAGGCCTCGGCGAGCCTGGCCCTCAACCCCCTGGAGCAGTTGCGCTACGTGATCCTGCCCCAGGCCCTGCGCATCGCCGTGGCGCCGACCGTGGGCTTTTCGGTGCAAGTGGTCAAGGGCACGGCCGTAACCTCGATCATCGGCTTCACCGAACTGACCAAGACCGGCGGCATGCTCGCCAATGCCACGTTCGAGCCATTCATGGTGTATGGCCTGGTCGCCCTCGGTTATTTCCTGCTCTGCTACCCCTTGTCCCTCAGTGCGCGCTACCTGGAAAGGAGACTGCATGCCTCTGCTTAGAATTACCGCCTTGCATAAATACTACGGCGATCATCATGTGCTCAAGGGCATCGACCTGAGCGTCGAGGAAGGCCAGGTGGTGGCGATCATCGGCCGCAGCGGCTCGGGCAAATCCACCTTGCTGCGCACCCTCAACGGCCTGGAATCGATCAATGACGGCGTGATCGAAGTCGACGGCGAATACCTCGATGCCGCCCGTGCCGACTTGCGCAGCCTGCGGCAGAAAGTCGGGATGGTGTTCCAGCAGTTCAATCTGTTCCCGCACCTGACCGTTGGCGAGAACGTGATGCTCGCGCCGCAAGTTGTTCAAAAAGTGCCCAAGGCCAAGGCGGCCGAGCTGGCGCGACAGATGCTCGAACGGGTCGGCCTCGGCGAGAAGTTCGATGCGTTCCCGGAGCGCTTGTCCGGCGGCCAGCAGCAACGGGTGGCGATTGCCCGGGCGCTGGCGATGTCGCCGAAAGTGCTGCTGTGCGACGAAATCACCTCGGCCCTGGACCCGGAGCTGGTCAATGAAGTGCTCGGCGTGGTGCGCAAATTGGCCCAGGAAGGCATGACGCTGATCATGGTTACCCACGAAATGCGTTTTGCCCGGGAAGTCGGCGACAAACTGGTGTTCATGCACCAGGGCAAGGTGCATGAGGTGGGCGATCCCAAGGTGTTGTTCGCCGCGCCGCAGACAGCGGAGCTGGCGAATTTTATCGGGATGGTCGAGCCCGCAGCCTGAGTATCTGCGTTACCCGCTCAGGCCTCATCGCGAGCAAGCTCGCTCCCACAGGTTTATCGGTTGCCTGCGATTGTGCACACGACGCAGAACCCATGTGGGAGCGAGCTTGCTCGCGATTGACCGCAAAGCGGTCGCCTTTGCGTTGGCGTAAGCGGTCGATCGTGGCAGGATGGCAAGGTTATCGACCGAGACTTTTTGCCCATGCCGCCATCCCAAGCCAAGAATCTATCCCTGATCGCTGCCATCGACCTGGGCTCCAACAGCTTTCATATGGTCGTTGCCAAAGCCCAGAACGGAGAAATCCGCATTCTTGAGCGGCTCGGAGAGAAGGTCCAACTGGCCGCCGGTATCGACGAAGAGCGCAAGCTGAGTGAAGAATCCATCCAGCGCGGCCTCGATTGCCTCAAGCGCTTTGCCCAACTGATCAACGGCATGCCCCTGGGCGCCGTGCGGATCGTGGGCACCAACGCCCTGCGCGAAGCGCGCAACCGTGGCGAGTTCATCCGTCGCGCCGAAGAAATCCTCGGCCATCCGGTGGAAGTCATCTCCGGCCGGGAAGAAGCCCGCCTGATCTACCTGGGTGTCTCCCACACCCTCGCCGACACCCCGGGCAAGCGCCTGGTGGCGGACATCGGCGGCGGCAGTACCGAATTCATCATTGGCCAACGCTTCGAACCGCTGCTGCGCGAAAGCTTGCAGATGGGCTGCGTCAGCTACACCCAGCGCTATTTCCGCGACGGCAAGATCACCCCGGCCCGCTACGCCCAGGCCTATACGGCGGCGCGCCTGGAAATCATGAGCATCGAACACGCCCTGCACCGCCTGACCTGGGACGAAGCCATCGGCTCCTCAGGCACCATTCGCGCCATTGGCCTGGCCCTCAAGGCCGGCGGTCACGGCACTGGCGAGGTCAATGCCGAGGGCCTGGCCTGGCTCAAGCGCAAGGTATTCAAGCTCGGCGAGTCGGACAAGATCGATTTCGAAGGCATCAAGCCCGACCGCCGGGCGATTTTCCCGGCGGGCCTGGCCATCCTCGAGGCGATTTTCGACGCCCTCGAACTGCAACGCATGGACCACTGTGAAGGCGCCCTGCGCGAAGGCGTGCTCTACGACCTGCTGGGGCGTCATCACCACGAAGACGTCCGTGAGCGCACCCTGGGCTCGCTCATGGAGCGTTATCACGTCGATCAGGAACAGGCCGCGCGGGTCGAGCGCAAGGCGCTGCATGCCTTCGACCAGGTGGCCGATGACTGGGACCTGAATGACGGCGTCTGGCGCGAACTGCTGGGTTGGGCCGCCAAGGTCCATGAAGTGGGCCTGGACATCGCCCACTATCACTACCACAAGCACGGTGCCTACCTGATCGAGCACTCGGACCTGGCCGGTTTCTCCCGGGAAGACCAGCAAATGCTCGCGCTATTGGTACGCGGCCATCGACGCAACATTCCCAAGGATAAGTTTGCCGAATTCGGCGATGACGGCATCAAGCTGATTCGCCTGTGCGTGCTGCTGCGTTTTGCGATCCTGTTCCACCACATCCGTGGCACCCAGGAAATGCCCCAGGTGGCCCTGCACGCCAAGGGCGATCAGTTGGATGTACTGTTTCCCGCAGGTTGGCTGGAAGAGAATCAACTGACACAGGCCGACTTCGCCCAGGAAGCCGACTGGCTGACTCGGGTCGGGATTGTGTTGAACATTCACTGATTGCTTGCCGATGGCTCTGCAATTGCGCTTGCTTGCGCTGGGTCTGTAGGAGCTGCCGAGCGAAGCGAGGCTGCGATCTTTCCCCTGACGCTTGAGTCTCAAGCGAAAGATCAAAAGATCAAAAGATCAAAAGATCGCAACCTTCGGCAGCTCCTACAGTACACAAGCTCTCCCGCCGCAGACCTTAACGAACCGCCAACACCGGGCTGCTCAAGCGCTCCAGCAAGGTCGCCTGGGCGCTGCGCGGGTTCTGGTTGCCGGTCGGGGTGTTGCGGATGTAACGGCCATCCGACTGCAAGCTCCAGCTGTGGGTGTTGTCGGTGAGGTAGCTTTCCAGCTCCTTCTTGACCCGCAGGATCAACTTCTTGCCTTCCACCGGGAAGCAGGTCTCGACCCGCTTGTCGAGGTTGCGCTCCATCCAGTCGGCGCTGGACAGGAACATCTGTTCCTCACCGCCGTTGAGGAAGTAGAACACCCGCGTATGTTCCAGGAAACGCCCGATGATCGAGCGGACGTGGATGTTATGGGACACCCCCGCAATGCCTGGCCGCAGGCAGCACATGCCACGCACCACCAGGTCGATGCGCACGCCTGACTGGCTGGCCTTGTACAACGCGCGGATGATCTTCGGGTCGGTCAACGAGTTGAACTTGGCGATGATGTGGGCCGGCTTGCCATCCAGGGCGAACTGTGTCTCCCGAGCGATCATGTCGAGCATGCCCTTTTTCAGGGTAAACGGCGCATGCAGCAATTTCTTCATGCGCAACGTTTTGCCCATGCCGATCAACTGGCTGAACAGCTTGCCAACGTCTTCGCACAAGGCATCGTCAGAGGTCAGCAGGCTGTAGTCGGTGTACAGACGGGCGTTGGCGGCGTGGTAGTTGCCGGTGCCCAAGTGGGCGTAACGCACGATCTCACCGGCTTCGCGGCGCAGGATGAGCATCATCTTGGCGTGGGTCTTGAAGCCGACCACGCCATAGATCACCACCGCACCGGCCGCTTGCAGGCGGCTGGCCAGTTGCAGGTTGGACTCCTCGTCGAAGCGCGCGCGCAGTTCGATCACTGCCGTGACTTCCTTGCCGTTGCGCGCCGCGTCCACCAGGGCGTCGACGATTTCCGAGTTGGCGCCGCTGCGGTACAGGGTCTGGCGCACGGCCAGGACGTGAGGGTCCTTGGCGGCCTGGCGCAGCAGGTCGACCACCGGTGTGAACGATTCGAACGGGTGCAGCAGCAAGATGTCCTGCTTGCTGATCACGCTGAAAATGTTTTCGCTGTTTTGCAGCAATTTCGGGATCTGCGGCGTGAACGGCAAGTATTGCAGTTCCGGATGGCTGTCCAGGCCGGTGATGCTGAACAACCGGGTCAGGTTGACCGGACCGTTGACCTGGTACAGCTCGGTCTCATGCAGGTTGAACTGCTTGAGCAGGTAATCGGACAGCTGTTTCGGGCAGGTATCGGCCACCTCCAGACGCACCGCATCACCGTAGCGGCGGGAGAACAGCTCGCCGCGCAGGGCGCGGGCCAGGTCCTCGACGTCCTCGGTGTCCACCGACAGGTCAGCGTTACGGGTCAGGCGGAACTGGTAGCAACCCTTGACCTTCATGCCCTGGAACAGGTCATCGGCATGGGCGTGGATCATCGACGACAGGAATACGTAGTTGTCGCCAGCGCCGCCCACGTCTTCCGGCACGCGGATGATGCGCGGCAGCAGGCGCGGCGCGGGAATGATCGCCAGGCCGGAGTCGCGACCGAAGGCGTCGATACCTTCCAGCTCGACGATGAAGTTCAGGCTTTTGTTCACCAGCAACGGGAACGGGTGCGTCGGATCGAGGCCGATGGGAGTGATGATCGGCGCGATCTCGTCGCGGAAATAGCGGCGCACCCAGGTCTTGATCTTGGTGTTCCAGTTGCGCCGACGGATGAAGCGCACCTGATGCTTCTCCAACTCAGGCAACAGGATGTCGTTGAGGATCGCGTACTGCCGGTCCACATGGCCGTGGACCAGCTCGCTGATGCGCGCCAGGGCCTGGTGCGGCTGCAAGCCGTCGGCACCGGCCTGTTCACGGGCGAAGGTGATCTGCTTCTTCAGGCCGGCGACACGAATCTCGAAGAACTCATCCAGGTTGCTGGAGAAGATCAGCAGGAACTTCAAGCGCTCCAGCAATGGATAGGACTCGTCCAGCGCCTGCTCCAGCACGCGGATGTTGAACTGCAGTTGCGACAGCTCCCGGTGGATGTACAGGCTGCTGTCATCCAAGTTGGGAATGGCAATCGCCGGGGCCGGGGCTGGCTCGGCGACCGCCACGGGAGCGGGCTCCACTTCCGGCGGCGTTTCGGCGATTTGCTCGACCACGGGTTGAGCTTCTTTTACGGCAACTTCGGAGAGTCCTTCGGTATTCATCGCAAGTTCCTGGGAGGCTATTTCTGCTCTCGTAACAATTGGGCGGCGCGTACAGCAAAGTAAGTCAGGATGCCATCGGCCCCTGCGCGCTTGAAAGCGGTCAAGGACTCCAGGATCACCCCTTCGCCCAACCAGCCGTTCTGGATCGCGGCCATGTGCATCGCGTACTCGCCGCTGACCTGATAAACAAAGGTCGGCACTTTGAATTCGTCTTTGACCCGGCAAAGAATGTCGAGGTAGGGCATGCCAGGCTTGACCATGACCATGTCTGCCCCTTCTGACAAGTCAGCCGCCACTTCGTGCAAGGCTTCCTGACTGTTGGCCGGGTCCATCTGATAAGAGGCCTTGTTGGCCTTGCCCAGGTTCAGGGCCGAGCCGACCGCGTCGCGGAACGGACCGTAATAGGCGCTGGCGTACTTGGCCGAGTAGGCCATGATCCGCACGTTGACGTGACCGGCCACCTCGAGGGCTTCGCGGATCGCCTGGATGCGCCCGTCCATCATGTCCGACGGTGCCACCACCTGGGCGCCGGCCGCGGCGTGGGACAGGGCCTGCCTGACCAGTGCATCGACGGTAATGTCGTTCTGCACGTAGCCTTCTTCATCGAGGATACCGTCCTGCCCGTGGGTGGTGAACGGGTCCAGCGCCACGTCGGTGATCACCCCCAGCTGCGGGAAGCGCGCACGCAGGGCACGGGTCGCGCGTTGGGCAATGCCCTCCGGGTTCCAGGCCTCGGCGGCGTCCAGGGACTTGAGCGCCGGTGGCGTGACCGGGAACAGCGCCAGTGCCGGAATGCCCAGCTCGACCCACTGAGCGGCCTCTTCGAGCAGCAGATCGATGGTCAGGCGTTCCACCCCGGGCATCGACGCCACCGCTTCGCGACGGTTCTCACCGTCCAGCACGAATACCGGCAGGATCAGGTCATTGGTGGTCAGCACGTTTTCACGCACCAGCCGACGAGAGAACTCATCACGGCGATTGCGACGCAGGCGGGTGGCAGGGAACAGACGATTGGCGGGGGTAAAGCTCACGGCAGACTCCTGAGCCCGTGCTGACGGGCGAGCGTGACAGTTATAAGCGCCCATTATGACGAAGACATTACAGTTATGTGCACCTGCGTCCTGTCGTCGCAGTTATTGTTATTGTAGGAATTGTTCACGTCGAGACACATTTCGATACTTTCCTGAATGTGTCTGAAGGGTTAGGCTGCGCGTTCATTTCGCCAGCACCCAGACAATGCTCCAACAATTTCTGCATGACTTCGGCTACTTGGCCCTGTTTATCGGCACGTTCTTCGAAGGCGAAACTATCCTCGTGCTCGCAGGTTTCCTGGCGTTCCGTGGCTATATGGACATCAACCTGGTGGTAGTCGTGGCGTTCTGCGGCAGCTACGCGGGCGATCAGCTGTGGTATTTCCTGGGACGCAAGCACGGGCGCAAGCTCCTGGCCCGCAAGCCCCGCTGGCAGTTGATGGGCGATCGCGCGCTGGAGCACATTCGCAAGCATCCGGACATCTGGGTCCTGAGCTTCCGTTTCGTCTATGGCCTGCGCACGGTGATGCCGGTGGCCATCGGCCTGTCGGGCTATCCGCCGGGCCGCTACCTGTTGCTCAACGGCATCGGTGCGGCGATCTGGGCCACGGCATTGGCCGCAGCCGCGTACCACTTTGGCGCAGTGCTCGAGGGCATGTTGGGCAGCATCAAGAAGTATGAATTGTGGGTACTCGGCGCACTGCTGGTGCTGGGCCTGGTCTTGTGGCTGCGCCGACGCATCAAGAATGCACGCCTGGCCAGGAAAGTCCTCGAAGCCGAGCGCCTGGAGCAAGCCAGGTCCGGCGAACCTACGACGCCAACCGAGTAAACCGGGTACGGCAGCAATACAGCCCGATGCCGCTGAGCAGGCTGTAGCTGAGCAGACCGGCCCAGGCCCCATGGCTCATCACGGCGCTGGCCGGCCACAACCCGGCCAAGGGCGCCAGCCATACCAGCGGCAGGTTCGAGGCCAGCCGCAACAGCTCCAGCCGCAACGCCCACGGGCGACTCTCCAGGGCCACGCCCAACACGAACAGACCGAACGCCACCGCGCCCCAACCCAGCACCAGGGCGGCGACCGGCAGGCTGGCTTCCAGGTTCATCAGATAACTGCCCAAGGCAATGTAGGCGCAGAACTGCAGCCCCACATACCACTGCTGGCGAGCATCCAACGCTACTTCGAATTTGCGGAACAGGCTCAAGTGCGGCTTGTTCAGGGGGTACTTGGCCGCGACGTCCGCCGGACGCCAACCGGTGGGCATGAACCAGATCCGCAGCTTGTCCCACCAACGCCCGGCCCGCCGGGCATCGGCCCATAGCTGCGCATAGAACTGCAGGTTGGCCCACAACGGATTCCAGCTCGCCAGCGGCGTGGTCACGCCGAAAATCACCGGTTCGTTGACGTCTTCTTCCTGGAAGGTGCCAAACAGACGATCCCAAATAATGAACACCCCGCCGTAGTTGCGATCCATGTAGAGAGGGTTCTGTGCATGGTGGGCACGATGATTGGAAGGCGTAACGAAGCACCACTCCAGCCAGCCGAGCTTGGGAATGTGCTGGGTGTGGACCCAGAACTGGTACAGCAGATTCAACGCCGCGACGCTGACGAAGACCACCAGCGGCACGCCCAGTACGGCGAGCGGGACGTAGAAGATCCAGCTCAGCAGGAACCCGGTGCTGGTCTGGCGCAACGCAGTAGAAAGGTTGTAGTCCTCGCTTTGGTGGTGCACCGAATGAGCGGCCCAGAGGATGTTGCGTTCATGGCCCATGCGGTGCAGCCAGTAATAGCAGAAGTCGTAGAGCACGAAGGCAAACACCCAGGTCCAGGCCCGGTCGCCAGGCAGCTCGATGACGGCCAGGTGCTTCAACGCAAAGGCGTAGGTCACCAGCCCCACGCCTTTGGTCAAAAGGCCCGTGGTGGTCGACAGCACCCCGGTGCTCAAGCTGTTGATCGCGTCTGCCACACGGTAGTGGCTCACGCCCCGCCAGCGATCGGCCAGCAACTCGACGGCGATCAGCACGAAGAAAAACGGCACGGCATACAGGATGAAGTTCATGACGCAACCCGGGCATGCAAGGCAGGGAGATAGTCGGCAGATTAGGTGTAGCTGCCCGATCCCCCTATGGCAACGAGTGACAAATTAGTAGACATTTAACGCCATGAATCTGGAGAAAAGCCCATGAGCAAAAAAATTGCAGTGATCCTTTCCGGCTGTGGCGTGTATGACGGCGCCGAGATCTACGAAAGCGTGATCACCTTGCTGCGTCTTGATCAGCGTGGGGCTCACGTCCAGTGCTTCGCCCCCAACATCGCACAGCTGCATGTGATCAATCACCTGACCGGCGAGGAAATGCCCGAGAGCCGCAACGTGTTGGTGGAGTCGGCACGGATCGCACGGGGCAACGTGAAGGACGTGCGTGAAGCCAGGGCCGAGGATTTCGACGCCCTGATCGTACCCGGTGGTTTTGGCTCGGCGAAAAACCTCTCCAACTTTGCCACTGAAGGCCCGGGTTGCACCGTCCAGCCAGACGTCCTGGCGCTGGCCGAAGCCTTTGCCGAAGCCGGCAAACCGGTGGGGCTAATCTGCATCTCCCCGGCCCTGGCGGCAAAAATCTATGGTCCGGGTGTGGTCTGCACCATCGGCAACGACGCCGACACCGCCGCCGCCGTGGTCAAGATGGGCGGCACTCACGAGGAATGTACCGTGACCGACATCGTCGAAGACACCGCACGCAAATTGGTCAGCACCCCAGCCTATATGCTGGCGCAGAACATCAGCGAAGCGGCTTCAGGCATCAACAAGCTGGTGGACCGGGTGTTGGAGCTGACCCACGAAAACGACGCCTGACCGCCGTTGTGGGAGCGAGCTTGCTCGCGATGGCGTCAGTTCAGTTGCATAGGTATTGGCTGACACACCGCTATCGCGAGCAAGCTCGCTCCCACAGGGAATCGGGGTAAAACTCAAGACTTGCGGGCCAACCGCGTCAGGATCCGATCCAGCGCATTGGCAAACCCTTGCTTGTCCCGCTCGCCATACGCCGCCGGGCCGCCACCCATGTGGCCCTGTTCACGCAAATCGGTGAACAGGTTGCGTACCGCCAGCCGATCGCCCATGTTCTGGGCATCGAACTCTTTGCCTCGTGGGTCCAGGGCGGCAACGCCCTTCTTCACCAACCGGTCGGCCAAGGGCACGTCGCTGCAGATCACCAGTTCACCCGGCTCGGCGTGTTCCACCAGGTAATCGTCCGCCGCATCAGGGCCACTGGGCACCACGATCAGTTTCACACAAGCCAGGGCTGGCTTGATCTGCGGCTGACCAGCCACCAGCACCACCTCGAACTGGCGCCTCAAGGCGAACTTGACCACCAGTTCCTTCGCCGCCTTGGGACAGGCATCGGCGTCGATCCATACGCGCATTGAGTGGTTTGCTCCAAAATTAAAAGCATCGCGGGCAAGCCTTGCTCCCACAGGCGAGTGCTGACTGTGGGAGCAAGGCTTGCCCGCGATTATGAGCGCAGCGAATGCTTCAGGAAACCTGAACCCGACGCTTCTCCGCCACCCAACTACGCCCATACAGCACCACGATCGCCAGGATCGCCACCACTTGAGCGGCCAGTGAATAGGCATCGGCATGAATACCCAGCCAGTCGAAGTCGAAGAAAGCCACCGGACGGGTGCCGAAGATCCCGGCTTCCTGCAACGCCTTCACGCCATGGCCGGCGAACACCACCGAGAGTGCACACAACAACGCGGCATTGATGCTGAAGAACAGCGCCAGCGGCAGTTTCGCCGAGCCGCGCAGGATCACCCAGGCCAACCCGACCAGCAATACCAGCGCCGTCGCGCCGCCGGCCAGCACCGCGTTGTGCCCAGCAGGGCCTGCTTGCAACCACAGGGTTTCGTAGAACAGGATCACTTCGAACAGTTCGCGATAGACCGAGAAGAACGCCAGGACCGCGAAACCAAACCGACCCCCGCCACCCACCAGGCTGCTCTTGATGTAGTCCTGCCAGGCGGCCGCATGGCGTCGGTCGTGCATCCACACCCCCAGCCACAGCACCATCACGCTGGCAAACAACGCCGTCGCACCTTCGAGCAATTCGCGCTGGGCGCCGCTGACGTCGATCACATAGGCGGCCAACCCCCACGTCGCCAAGCCGGCCAACAGGGCCAAGCCCCAACCGACGTTAACGCTACGCACCGCCGATTGCTGGCCGGTGTTGCGCAGGAACGCCAGGATCGCCGCCAACACCAGAATCGCTTCCAACCCTTCGCGGAGCAGGATCAACACCCCTGAGAAATAACTCAGCGACCAGCTCAAGCCATCGCCGCCCAGCACGCCGGCGGACTCTTTCAACTTAGCCTTGGCCGTCTCCAGACGCTGTTCGGCCTGCTCGATCGGCAAACCGTCCTGCAAAGACTGACGGTAGGCCATCAGGGACTTTTCAGTGTCTTTGCGCACGTTGGCATCGACGTTATCCAGCGAGCTTTCCACCAGCTCGAAGCCTTCCAGATAAGCGGCTACCGAAAGATCGTAGGCCTGGTCGTGGTCACCGGCACGGTACGCCGCGATGCTTTTATCCAGGGTGGCCGCCGTGTAGTCGAGCAACTGCGCCGGACCGCGTTGGACCTGCGGCGGCTGGGCACGCTGGGCACGGAACGTCGCCGCCGCTGCCGGGCCTTGCGCGGCGAGGACTTCGGCCGGGGTCTGGCGCGCCAGATCAGCGAGGTTGAAGACTTGTTCACTTTTGGCGGCGGCCGGGTCGGCGCTGAAGCTGGCGATGTAGGTCGCCAGGTCCCAGCGCTGACGGTCGTCGAGCTGATCGGCGAAGGCCGGCATGTCGGTGCCTTCGATGCCCATGCCGACGGTGTTGTAGATCGCATAGAGACTCAGGCGATCCAGGCGCTGAGCGTCCCGCATGTTGGCGGGCGGCGGTTCCAGGCCGACACCGGCAGGACCGTCGCCGGCACCGTTGGCCCCATGGCACACCGAGCAATTCTGGGCATACAGCGATGCGCCGCGGGAGGGATCCGGGGTGATGACCGGCGCCTGGCTGACTTCATACGCCACTGCCAACCGGGCCCCCAGTTGCCGCGTCAGGCGGGCGACATCGCCGCCGTCCTGGCGCTGGGCGATCGCACTGCGCAGGGTGTCGACACCCTGGGTCAATTCAGCCTTTTCCGGCTTGGCCGGCAGCCCGGCGATCAACCCTGCCAGCAGCTGGGTGAATTCCAACTGCTCGTGGTATTCCCCCTCCTCGATGACCTTGCCTGCCTCGACCGTCGCCGGGTAATCCGCGCCGATGTAATCCAGCAAATGTAGCGCCTGGGGGCGCCCTCGACGGTGTTGGCCAGCAACGGAGTGCTGCACAGAGCAAGCAATGGCAGCACTAGCCAGGCCAGGAAACGGAACGGCGCAGTCATGAATGACTCTCGGTTGGTAATAAGAAGTAACACATTGTTCACTTCCAATGACTTTGGCTCAAGAGCCGATGTGCTTTCACGTCGATTTTTCATCGGATATATGTGCTTTGGAGGTGATGTCACAAAAAAGGCATTTAGAGATTGAAAAGCCATTACATAGCCAAGCGCCATGTTTATAATCGCGCCGCCTTCTTATTGTTAGATGGCATAAAAGCTCCTTTTTTTATGAGGAACCGGCAGCGTCCCGACGCATGTCCGTGGGATCGTTCCAGCCCGACCCGCACACCCCGGCTGTTACTCAGGGAAGAATATTCATGGCATCCCGTGCCGTTTTTTCGCTCGCCCTCGGCGCGATCACCTTGTTGTCCGGCTGTTCGGCCTTTCGCAACTACGACAGTGAATTGGCCCAGACCAACCAGCAGTTGGCTTCCGGCAACGTCGACGCGGCATTGACGCTGCTGGAAAAGAACAACACCAGCCAGGACAAGGACCTGCTGTATTACTTCGAGAAAGGTGAGTTGCTGCGCGCCAAGGGCGATTTGTCTGGTAGCCAGGTGGCCTGGACCAGTGCCGATCAGCAGGTTGGCCAGTGGGAAGACGCGGTCAAACTCGACACGGCCAAGTACTTGGCCCAGTTCGGCAGTTTCCTGGTCAACGACAAAGTCCGCCGCTACGAAGGCTACGACTACGAAAAGGTCATGCTGACCACGCAGATGGCGCTGAACCTGTTGGCCGTGAATGACTTCGACGGTGCGCGGACCCAGATCAAGAAGACCCACGAACGCGAAGCGGTGATCGCCGACCTGCGGGACAAGGAATACCTCAAGCGCGAGGAAGACGCCGAGAAGCAAGGGGTCAAGACCGAATACAAGGACCTCAAGGGTTACCCGGTGGCCAGTCTCGACGCCCCGGAAGTGGTCAGCCTGAAAAACAGTTACCAGAGCGCGTTCAGCCATTACCTGGCCGGCTTCGTCTATGAAGCCCTGGGTGAAAAGGACCTGGCCGCACCGGGTTATCGCAAGGCCGCCGAACTGCGTCCCAACACGCCGTTGCTGGAACAAGCCCTGCTCAACCTCGACAAGCCTGCCGCCAAGAACGATGACAGCGACATCCTGATCGTGGTGCAGAGTGGCCTGGCACCGTCCCGGGACTCGATCCGCATTCCCCTGCCCTTGCCAATCAGCGGCAATCTGGTCATCACGCCTTTGTCGTTCCCTGTGATCAAACCTGATACCTCCACTGCCCCCGTCGGCCAGATCGGTGTCGACGGTCATCAGTTGGACCTGACCCAGCTCAATAGCACCACCGCCATGTCCCGCCGCGCCCTGCGCGACGACATGCCGGGCATCATCCTGCGCACCACCGTGCGCGCCGTCACCCGTGGCGTGGCACAAAAGCAGATCAACGACACCAACCCCTTGGCCGGCCTGGCCGTCGGCCTCACCTCGGCCGTACTCGAAGGTGCCGACACCCGAACCTGGCGCACCCTGCCCGACTACACCCAAGTGGTGCGCCTGCGCCTGAAGAAAGGCGAACACCAGGTCACCTTGCCAAGCTCGGTGGGCGGCTCGGTGGTCAAGATCACCGTGGACCAGCGCTACCAGGTCATCAGCCTGCGGGCGGTGGGTAACCAGGTGTTCGCCGGCGGCCTGGCTGCCCAGGTGGTACCAAGCGCCAACCCGACCGCCATTGCCCTCAAGCAACCTTAAGAACGGAGTCTTGTTCACATGCGTTTAAAACTGATCGCCGTCGGCGCCCTGGCCTTGCTGGCCGGTTGCGCCACCCCGCCGCCACCGGAGCCTGGCAGCGCCGCCAGCAAAGTCGTGGCAATGGGCAAGACCAAGAACATCGTGGTCGGCGCGATGCGCGTGGCCCGGGAAAACGGCTACATGACCGTCAATGTCCAGTTGAGCAACACCAGCTACAACAACAAGACGATGTATTACCGCTTTGCCTGGCTGGGGCCGGAAGGCTTTCCCATCGCCGAGGAAGAAACCTGGAAAAGCCTGACGCTGTACGGCGAACAGACCAGTTTCCTGCCGGCCATCGCACCGACACCCAAGGCGGTGGATTTCCGACTGGAAATCAATACCCCTTGAACCTGGCACCGCTGGGCCATTGGAGCTGATGTAGGAGCTATGTAGGAGCTGACGAGTGCAACGAGGCTGCGATCTTTCCCCAGACACTTGAGTCCCAAGCGAAAGATCAAAAGATCAAAAGATCGCAGCCTTCGGCAGCTCCTACAGTGCGCAGCCCAGCGGGACGGTGCGACGATTCGCTAAATCCCCTCGCCACAAAACCTTTTATACAGTTATTGAGAGCACCCACATGTTCGTACGCATTTCATCCCTCGCCCTCGCCGCCGTGCTGGTCAGCGGCTGTGCCAACAACTCGCCGGTCCTGGGCAACAAGAACATCAGCTACGGCGATACCAAGGCCGTGGAAACCGTGACCAACGAGTTCGGTTCCACCGACCTGCAAATGATCGCCGAGTCCATGACCCGCTCCCTGGCCCAGTCCGGCATCCTGCAGGGTCGCCCGGTGGTCCAGGTCTATGACGTGAAGAACAAGACCAGCGAATACATCGACACCCGCGAAATCACCACCAGCATCAAGACCCAGCTGATGAAGACCGGCGCAGCCCGTTTCGCCAGCGACAACACCGCCATGGACAGCCAGGTCGACCAGCTCAAGCTGCAGAACCAGAGCGGCCTGTACAAGAAGAGCACCGTGGCCAAGACCGGCAACATGATCGCTGCCAAATACCGCCTCGAAGGTTCCATCAGTTCGATCGTCAAGCGCAGCAGCGACTACAAGGACGTCTTCTACAAATTCAGCCTGCAATTGATCGACGTCGAAAGCGGTCTGGCCGAGTGGATGGACGAAAAAGAAATCCGCAAGACCACGGAGCGTTAAGCCATGCGCACATGGATAGGTATCATGGCCCTGGCCTGCGCATTTGGCGCGCAGGCGGCCCCCAAAGTCGCGGTGACCGACCTTGCGTTCCAGGAGCGGGTGGAGGAATACATCCACACGGTTTCGGCGCAGAACAACTTCCAGGCGAACCCTTACAGCGCCAGCGCTTCCTCGAGCTACGACGAGATGGAAGCCACCAGCAGCTACATCGAGCAGGGCGAACTGCGCAAGTTCACCGGCGACATCAAGGGCGAGATCCTGCGCAGCGGAATGTTCCAGCTGACCCAGGGCACGCCCTACACAGCGGCGTCCAAGGGCGACGTCTATGACGTGATCAAGCGCATCAAGGCCGGGAACTTCAAGGGTGCCGACTACGTGCTGTTCGGCACGGTGTCGGACATCGACTTCACCCGCGACATCAACGAGCTGGCCAATACCGACAGCTACTCGGCCGTGCTGGCGCTGACCCTGGTGGCAGACTTCAGCCTGATCAACACCAAGACCTACGAAATCACCTCGGCCTTTACGGCCATGGGCGAAGGCCAGGACACCAAGCTGTTGAACCACCGGGACGTGCACATCAGCCTCAACCGCCCGCGGGTAGTGCGCGATGTGTCCAAGGCGTTGGGTGAAGACGTGGCGCGGCAGCTGAGCGAACAGCTTGGCGGGCCGAGCTACCAGCAACCTGGTGAGCCGGTACAGCGCAACAATCTGCCCCGTGACACGGCGCCGGTGATTTTGCGCTGAATAACTGAGCGAATACTCTGTAGCGCAGAGGTCTTGTAGGAGCAAGGCTTGCCCGCGATGCAGGCGATGAGATCTTCCAGAAATCGAGTCGCCTGCATCGCGGGCAAGCCTTGCTCCCACAAAGTAACTTCGCCAAAAGGTTTTGCTTTATGCAGCGGCCTTGCGAATCGTCGCGAGTAAACCCGCCGCGCCAATGAACATCCCCGCGAAGGCACGGTTCATTCGCCGTTGCTGTTTCGGGGTGCGCAACAGCCGCAGGACCTTGGACGCCAGCCCGGTGTACCCGGCCATGACGATGAGATCGACGACGACCATGGTGACGCCCAGGATCAGGTATTGCTGGATCAACGGTGCATGGGGATTGATGAACTGCGGCAACACCGCCAGCATGAACACCAGCGCCTTGGGGTTGCTGATGTTGACCAGGAAGCCGCGAAACACCAGCGCCAGGGGCTTGCCGATGGGCCGCGGACCTGTATCGTCAGCCATTTCACCGGGAATGGCGCGCCACTGTTTGACACCCAGGTAGACCAGGTAGGCCACGCCGAACCATTTGATTGCATAGAACGCAGTGGCCGATGCCGTAAGGATCGCGCCAACACCGGCGGCGACGATCACGATTTGCACCGCCAGGCCCAATTGCAGGCCCAAGGCGTTCCAGTAACCGCGCCAGAAGCCGTATCGCAGCCCGCTGGACATCGATGCAATAGCGCCGGCACCCGGCGAAAGACTGATCACCCAGCACGCAGCGAAAAACGCCAGCCATGTTTCCAGCACCATTGCACTCCCCGGCTCGAATTCGTCGAAACGAATAAGCTAATGCGCCGCCAGGCCGTTGACCACCGTTTTTTTTTGCACAAGCACTCAAGCCGGCATGAACAGCGTGGTGAGGGAGCTTGCTCCCGCTGGGCTGCGTAGCAGTCCTTTACTCGACGAAACCACCCACCGGAAACGCCTCGCTGCCGCGCCAACGTCGCACCGAACGCTGGAAGAACAGGCTGTTGGGCACTTGCACCATGGCGCTGCCGGTGCCGAGTTCCTCGGGTTCGATCAGCGTGGTGTACAGCAGGTTGATCGCCACCACGCGCCCCTTGATGCCGGGCTTGTCGGTGGTGTCCACCAGCTCGACCACATCGCCCAGGCGAAACGGTCCGACGGTGTAGATCAATACGGCGCAGAACAGGTTCGACAGCACGCTCCAGATGGCAAAGAACGCCACCGCTGCCACCGCGACGAAACCCGACAGTGCGGTCCATAGCACCGTGGCCGAGACGCCCAGGCGCTCGAGCACCACCAGCACCGCCGTGCCCATGATCAGCCAGCGCAGCACGCCCCGCAGGATAATGACCAGTTGAGGTGGAAACGGGTAACGCTCACCCAGGCCTGTAAGGGTCCGCGCCACGACACGCTGCGCGACATAACCGGCCAGCAGGATCAGCAGGATTTGCACACCCAGCCAGATCGGCTCGATCCACATGACAGGTACAGGCAACGCCAACGCTTCCATCAGGACAACGCCTCCAGCTCCGCTTGCAGGTTTTCCAGCAGTTCCAGCGCTTGCATCCACGCCTCCTCGAGCTCCGCTTCCCGAACCTTCAGCTTGGCCTGCTCGGCCAGCAGGTCGCGCAACTCATCTTTGCGCGCTGCCTCGTAGAGACCACTGTCGCCAAGGCTGGTTTCGATTTTTTGCAGTTTTTCATGCAGCTTGCCCAACTCGACTTCGAGCTTGTCGGCCTCGCGCTTGTGCGGCGCCAATTGCTGGCGCAATGCGGCGGCGGCCTGACGCTGGGCTTTCTTGTCGGTCTTGTCCGGGTTGACCGGTGTGTTGCTGACCGGCGCGTTGCGCTGGCGGTACTCCACCAGCCAACGGGCGTAGTCTTCCAAGTCGCCGTCGAACTCCTCGACCTTGCCGTCGGCGACCAGGTAGAAATTATCCGTGGTGCTCTTGAGCAAATGCCGATCGTGAGACACCACCAACACAGCCCCGCTGAACTCCTGCAAGGCCATGGTCAGGGCCAGGCGCATTTCCAGGTCCAGGTGGTTGGTCGGTTCGTCGAGCAGCAGCAGGTTCGGCCGGTCCCAGGCGATCAGCGCCAGGGCCAGGCGGGCCTTTTCGCCACCGGAGAAATTCAGCACCGGCTCGTCGATGCGCGCCCCGCGAAAATCGAAACCACCGAGGAAATCGCGCAGGGCCTGCTCGCGCTCGGTCGGTGCCAGGCGTTGCAGGTGCAACAGCGGGCTGGCCTTGGAGTCCAGGGAGTCGAGCTGATGCTGGGCGAAGTAACCGACCACGGTGTTCTCGCCCCGGGTCAGGCGCCCGGCCAGAGGTTGGAGTTCGCCGGAAAGGTTCTTGATCAGGGTCGACTTACCGGCACCGTTAGGCCCCAGCAGACCGATCCGCGCACCCGGGGTCAGTTGCAGCTTGACCTTCTCCAGCACGGTCTTGTCGCCGTAACCCAGGCGTGCGTCGGACAGGTCGATCAACGGGCTGGAAATCTTGGTCGATTCGCGGAAGACAAAATCAAACGGCGAATCGACATGGGCCGCCGACAACTCTTCCATCCGCTCCAGCGCCTTGATCCGGCTCTGGGCCTGGCGGGCCTTGGTGGCCTGGGCCTTGAAGCGGGCGATGTAGCTTTCCATGTGCGCACGTTGCGCCTGTTGCTTCTCGTAGGCCTGTTGTTGCTGGGCCAGGCGTTCAGCACGAGCGCGCTCGAAAGCACTGTAGCCGCCACGGTACAAAGTGAGCTTGCGCTGGTCGACATGGGCCACGTGATCCACCACCGCGTCGAGGAAATCACGGTCGTGGGAAATCAGCAGCAGCGTGCCCGGGTAACTCTTGAGCCAGTCTTCGAGCCAGATGATGGCGTCGAGGTCCAAGTGGTTGGTCGGCTCATCGAGCAACAGCAGATCCGAAGGGCACATCAAGGCCTGAGCCAGGTTCAGACGCATCCGCCAGCCACCGGAGAAGTCCCCGACCTGGCGATCCATTTGCTCATTGGTAAAGCCCAGGCCGGCGAGCAATTTGCGCGCACGGGCATCGGCGGTGTAGCCGTCGGCACTGTCGAGCTCCGCGTGCAGGCGGGCCTGTGCGGCACCGTCGTGGGCCGCTTCGGCCGCAGCCAGGTCACGTTGCACCTGGCGCAGGCGCAGGTCGCCATCGAGCACGTAGTCCACCGCCAGGCGCTCAAGGGTGTCGACCTCCTGGCGCATGTGGGCGATGCGCCAATCAGCCGGCAACAGGCAATCACCCGAGTCCGGGTGCAGCTCGCCTCGCAGCAAGGCGAACAGGCTCGATTTGCCGGCGCCGTTGGCACCGATGAGGCCAGCTTTGTGGCCGGCGTGCAGGGTCAGCTCGGCGTCTTCTAGCAGACGTTGCGGGCCACGCTGTAAAGTCAGGTTCTGAAGTCGGATCATAATGGCGGCGGAGTCTACCAGCTTCGCTCGCAACTGGCGCGAGTAGCACGATGTCCCCTGACCTGTGGAGTTTTTCCCTCGACCTCTATGCCAAGCTTGGCGTAGAGCCTGCCTGCCTGGCATCACAAGACGCCGGCGCCAACGTCTGCCTGCTGCTGTGTGGCCTGTGGCTGGCGCAGCGCGGCGTGGCCTGCAATGAATACAGGCTACAGCAGCTTCGACTACTGGCCGAGCCTTGGGATGCCGAGGTGGTGCAGCCACTGCGCACGCTTCGCAGCCAATGGAAAACCAGCGCCCTCCAGGACACGGCCCTCAATAGCCTGCGCGAGCAGGTCAAGCAACTGGAGTTGGCAGCCGAACGGCGATTGCTGGAGCGATTGGAAGCGCTGGCCAAGGATTGGCCTGGGACACAACAGAACGATTCAGCACAATGGCTGCAAGGGCTGACGGCGAATGCCGGGCCCGCAAGCCGCGACGCGCTGCATCAGCTGCGCGTCGCGGTGTCCGGCACTTAGGAAGCGCTGGTTGGGGTGCTGCTGGTGCTCGGCGCAACGGCGGCGGATGGGCTGGTCGCCGCGGCCGGAGTGCTGGCGGTTGGAGCCGATGCCGTGGTCGGAGCCGGGGCCGGCGTCGCTGGCTTGGCGGCTGGCGCAGTCGCAGGTTTTGCAGCGACTGGCTTTTTCACGGCCGGTTTCGCTGCGGGCTTGGCGGCAGCTGGCTTCACGGCGGCTGGTTTGGCAGCCGTTGGCTTGGCCGCAGCAGGCTTGGCCGCAGCCGGTTTGGCAGCGGGTTTAGCCGCCGCTTTGGCGGGGGCTTTGGCAGTCACTGGCTTGGCAGCCGCTTTCGCAGCGGGCTTGACCGCAGCCGTTTTGGTCGCCGCAGGCTTCGCGGCTGGTTTGGCAGCAGGCTTAGCGGTAGCAGGTTTTGCAGTGGCTTTTACCGCCGCTTTGGCAGCCGGTTTTGCGGCAGCGGTTTTCGTCGCGGCTGGTTTTGCGGCGGCGGTTTTAGCGGCAGGTTTGGCTGCAGCTTTTGCCGCAGGTTTAGCGGCTGGTTTAGCAGCAGCTTTTACAGCAGGCTTGGCGGCAGCAGGTTTAGCGGCCGCCGTTTTTGTCGCGGGCTTGGCCGCAGCTTTGACGACTGGTTTTTTTGCCGCAGGTTTTGCAGCACTGGCAGCGACCGCTTTGGCAGCAGGCTTGCCGGCAGCTTTGGCCGGTGCTTTCGCTGCTGGCTTGGCAGCAACTTTGGCCGCAGCTTTTGCCGCGACGGGTTTAGCCGCCGGCTTCTTGGCCGATACAGCGGCAGGCTTGGCAGCACGAAGCGTCAGCGCCTTGCCTGCGGCTTCTTGCACGCGACCGACACCCTGGGCCAGTTTCAGGCTTTCCTGGGCATCACGCTTGAGTTGCAAAATGTAGGTGCGGGTCTCGGACTGACGATCCTTCAAGGCATCGAGCAGGTCTTCGAGTTCTTTCACGACATCTTTGGCCTTGGCTTGTGCCTTGGCCTTGCCAGCGGTGGCTGCGTCTTGCAATTTGGTGCGCGATTTGTGCAGTTTTTCCTGCGCTTTGCCGCGTTGTTTTTCAAGTTTGGCGAGCAGTTTTTCAGCATCAGCCAGCGCTTGGGAGCAGGCATTTTCCAGATGTTCGAGCAGGCTGCCCGAGAGTTGTTGGAGCAAGTGCAACGGAGTGTTTACAGGCTTCTTGGTGGCCGACATGGTTTACCTCCTGACTGACGTGAGTGCGGCTCATACTAGACCTCTGCTTCAACCGCCGCTAGGGCATGTTGACAGTACACAAGACGTTGCGTTGCAAGGGACGAAAAATCTTCTGCGCCAGTGCCTTGGCAATCCACCTCTATAGATATCGGCACTGGCATAATTCCTCGATTCGAGGCCGGAGAGCACACATGTCGCGTCACCTGTTTTTATTCCTGTGCATGGTTTGCTCCACGGCCCAGGCCGTTGAAAAAACCAGCGCAAACGATGCCCACGATTTGGCTTACAGCCTGGGCGCAAGCCTGGGCGAACGCCTGCGCCAGGACGTGCCGGACCTGCAGATCAAAGCCTTGGTCGAAGGCTTGCAACAGGCCTACCTGGGCAAGCCGCTGGCCCTCAAGGATGAACGCATCGAACAGATCCTGGCCGAGCACCAGGCACAACTGAGTTCGCAATCGACAACGCCGCAGATCGAAGCCGCGCTGAAAACGGAACAGACGTTTCTCAACGAAGAAAAGAACCGTCCCGGCGTCCAGCAACTCGCAGACGGCATCCTGCTGACCGAGATCAAGCCAGGCCATGGCGCGAAAGCCGGTCCTCACGGCAAGGTCCAGGTGCTGTATACCGGTCGATTGCCGGACGGCACCGTATTCGATTCCAACCATCAGGCGCAGTGGTTCAATCTCGACAGCGTGATTGACGGCTGGCGCAGTGCATTGCCGCAAATGCCGGTAGGCGCAAAATGGCGGTTGGTGATTCCATCGACCCTGGCCTATGGCGCCGAAGGCGCGGGAGATGTGATCCCGCCGTTCACGCCACTGGTGTTTGAAATCGAGTTGCTGGGCGCGACGACCTGACCCTGGCCCAATAAAAAACGGTGCGCAATGCGCACCGTTTTTTCATGACCGCGAAATCCTCTCAGGCCTGGACCGCAGCTTCTTCCTTGTGGGCGTTGTGCAGCACTTCGATCAGGCAGTCTTCCAGTTCGAAACGTTCGTGCAGCAAGCCGCCCAGCTCCTTGAATTTTTCCGCTACGCACTTGCCTTCATCGCACAGGTCGTTGAACGCCAGCAGCTTTTCGGTGATGACATCGATGCGCGGGTAGATCTGCTCGGCGAGTTCCAGGCCACGCTTGTCGTTGAAAGCCTTGGCCTCGCCCGTTAGTTGTTCGTAGATCTCGAAATGACCGGCAGACACATAGTCGACCAGCACACCGCAGAATTCCTGCAAGGGTTTGCGGCTTTCGCTCAGTGCTTCAGGCTTATCGCCGAGGGCATCATAGGCCCGAACCAGTTCGTGACGCTCCTGCAACCAGCGATCGATCAGCAGATGCACCCCACCCCAGCGTTCCTGCGCATTCTGACAACTTTCGAGCATGGTGATTTCTTCCCTTGTGAGTCATGCCCCTCGCAGCCTGTGCACGCCTGATGATCAGGGACAAGCCAGACACAACATGAGCGAGTGGCACAATTCCAATAACACGTGCGGGCCAGATTATGCCCGCACGACAATGGCTTCAAGGTACGCAGGAGATAAAGTTCATACAAGTGTTTAATCCAGGGCCCGGAGCATCTGCGACGTATCGCCGCGAAGCGGTCGTACCAGAGCACTCCAGGCAAGGCGCAGCAGCAGATAGCTCAGCGCGCTGGACACCGCGAGAAAAAACAACAGGCTCCACTCGGGGATGCTCAGGTCGAACAGCGTCCAGGTGATGTTCGCGCAATCGACCGCGCCGTCGAGGACGCGATGCAACGCGCACCACCACGAATCCATGAGCCCGGGCTGGGCAATACAATCAGCAAACGGCTCGAACGAATGGCTTTGCATCAAGACCTGACGCCATGCCAGGGCCAATCCCGCCGTCGCAAAAACCAACCCTGTCGCGCCATAGAAGAGACTGCCTCTTTGGCCTGGACCGTGTACGCATGCCACAAGGTTGTTCACCAGGAACAGCATCAGGCACAACCGCTGCAAGACACACAAGCTGCACGGCGTCAGGCCGACCGAATACTCCAGATAAGTGGCGATGCCCAAAGCCAGGGCTGCGGCGATGGAAGCCATGAAAAACAAGAAGCGTGAGCTGGCCAAAGACATGGCGGTTCCGTAACAGAAGAGACAAGCAGTTACGGTAGAGGAAAGCCCTCGGGCCTTTCAAGGCAGGCCCGCGCAGACACTTCACCAAGGGTGTAGGGAATTCCCGACAGGCCAAAGAGGATTCAGCGCGATGAACTGTAGGACTTTACTGACGGCATGACCAAAGCCCCAAAACCGGGGCGGTATCGGCAACCGCGAATTTGAGGTTTCAACCAACCCGTGGCGAGGGAGCTTGCTCCCGCTGGGCTGCGCAGCAGCCCCATACCATTCAACCCGGTGCACCCGGCAAAAACCGTTGCAGGCTCGTTACGACTGCTGCGCAGCCGAGCGGGAGCAAGCTCCCTCGCCACAATGATTCATACCATTTTCAAGAATGAGTCATGCCCCTCTCAAGGGGTCAACACCTGAGCCGGAACCGGCAACGGCGCGGCCAGCAGGCGCTCGTCCAACAGCCCCAACCCCTCCTGGAACAACTGATTGCTACGCTCGGCATCTCCCAGTTGCGCCAGCAATCGCGCCAGTTCTGCGCAGGCTTCGGGATTGCGTTGGACGCGCAAGCTGCTTTCCAGATAGTCCCGCGCCTTGCCCCACAAACTGTTCTGCAAGCATAGGCGCCCCAGGGTCAGCAGCAGGCTTGGATCAGCCGGATGATCCTTGAGCCAGCCTTCGGCCGTTTGCAACTGACGGATCGGATCATTGCCCCGAACCAACCCGTAAAGGCGTGCCAGATGGCTGTCATAGTGACGCTTTAGCGCACTTCGCAGCACCTCTTCAGCCTCGACCTGGGCCCCCAACTGGCGCAACTGCTCGGCATAGGCCAGCACCAGCGCCGACTCCTGGCGCTGCGCAGAAGTCAGTTGTTGCCAGGCGCGATTGAGCGATTGCAAACCGACGCTGCCGTCCTCCTCACGGTGGGCTGCCAGGGTGAGGTTTTCGCCCCAGGCACGACGTTCCAGTTCCGCCAGTTCAGCCGGCGGCAGGACCTTGTCCTTGCGCAGTTCCGGCAACAGCCGGATCAATGCCGACCAGTCGCCGCGCTGCTGATGCAGTCGTTGCAGTTGGCGCAGGACTTGGACGTTATGGGGATGACGCTCATGCATGGCCTGCAGCGTGGTCAAAGCGCCGTCCGTGTCGCCTCGGTCCGTCTGCAGTTGCGCGTGACTCAGGGCAATGGCCAGTTCCGCCTGGGGCTGACGCTCCAGCGCACGCTCCAGCAAACTGTCGCTCTGTTCGTAAAGACCTTGTTCGTTGGCCGCACGGGCGGCACCGAGGTAATACAGCAGCGGCTGGCGCTCGGCTTCGGCGGCACGATGCAGGTGTCGTTGGGCACTGGCCCAACGACCTTCGGCCAGATCCAACTGGCCGTGCTCGATCGCCACTTGCACCCGCCGGCTGCGGTTGCGCCGCGACCACGGGTTGACCACGCCGCTCGAGGTAGTCACCAGTCCGATCAGCGCCCTCAGGCCTCGCCACACCAGCCAGAGCACCGCCACCAGTGCCAGGGTGACCCACAGGCCAGCTTCATAACGGAAGTTCTTGTACGCCACCAGCACGTAACCCGAATGCTCGGCAATCGCCACGCCCAACAAAGCAGCGGCAGCGATGACCACGAACAGAATCACGTAGAGACGCTTCATGGCGTGGCCTCCTGCGCGCCAGAGGCGGGCAGCGGCTTGACCGATTCCTGGGCATTGAGGTTGCGACGCTCAAGATAAGCCTGGACGCTGCTCAGCGTGCCGGTCAGGTCCGGGGTGACCACCGTCACCGGTTGCTTGGACAGCTCACCCACGCGCTCGAGCATGATCCTGCTTTGCGGGTTGTCCTGGTTGAAGTTGTTCTTCAACACGTCCCGAGCCTCGGTCAGCGCCTGGGTGTAGACCGGCGCCTGACCATTGAGGGCGGCCCATTGAGCCTGCTCCAGCGCCAGGCTCAAGGCCAGGCGCACTTGCACGAGGCTTTGCCCGGCCAGCAACGGACGGACATTTTCATCCGCATTGAAGTCGATACGGATATAGCGCGAGATCTGGTCCCACCACTGCGCCCAACGACTGGCGCCATCGCCGTCGGCGGTCAGGCCCAGCAGGGATTCACCGCGGTCCTTGTACTCGGGCGCCAGCTCGGTCAGCTCCAGGACCTGGTCACGCAAGGCGCCCAGTTGCAGGAACAGCCCGGTGCGATCCGGTTGCTCGGTGCTGCGCAACGCGGCGAGGGTCTTGGCCAGTTGCTCGCGAGCGGCGAACGAACCGGGGTCGTTCTGCTCGCGCAGGATTTCGTCAGCTCCCTGGACCAGCGCCTGGGCACTGTTGATGTCCTGCAGGGCAGAAAGACGCAGGCTGGCCAGGCGCAACAAGTGTTCGGCCTCAGCCAGGCGCCAATCCTTGCGGCTGGCACCGAGCACGGTTTCCAGGCGCTGGTTCAGGTGCTGCTGGTCACTTTGCAACTGGGCCACCAGGCGCCGCCGCTCCTCCAGCTCTTCGGCCGGAGGCAATTGCGCCAGGCGCTCGCTCAGGCGTTGCTCGTTGAGCTTGAGGCTCTGGGCCTGGTCATTCAGTGCCTGGACCTGGGCGGACTGCTGCTGGTTATTGGTTTGCAGGTGACGCACCTGCCACACGCCCCAACCGCCCACGGCCACGCCGGCAGCCCCGAGCAGCAAGGCAACAATGGCCAACCCGTTGCCGCGACGCGGCGCCACCGGGGGCGGAGTTTCAACCGGCGCATCGATCGCTGGCAGGTCTTGATCTTCTTTTGGCAAGGCTGTTTCGCTCACGTATCCATCCTTTGCATTAGAAAACGGCACGGAGTGTTCCCGTAACGCCGCCAGCAAAGCCGCGGCATTGGCGCCACGACAATCCACAACTGTTCGGGCTCCGGCGGCACGCGCCATCTCGGCAACCCTTGGGCTTGGAACAAACAACGGTAACCGCGCCAGGGCCGGCCACGCATCGCCGGCCAGCCGCTGCAGATGCTCGAAGCCCTGCCCACTGCTGACCACCAGTGCGTTCAAGCGTTCCGCTTCGACTTTCGCCGGCAACGCCCCTTCGCCGTAATCGGGCAAGTGGCGGCGGTACAATTCCAGATAATCGACACTAGCACCTTGCTCGCGCAAACGCTCTGCCAGCAAGCCACGCCCGCCTTCACCCCGCACGATCAAAACCTTGGGGTCGGGCCGCGCAACAGCCTGGCGCAAGACCAAGTGGTCCAGCAAGGCTTCGCTGTCATCGCCGTTATCGGGATAAAACACCGTGAGGCCGGCATCGACGAGAATCTGTCCGGTGGCCGCGCCCACGCTGAACCATGGTTGGTCTGGAGGCTGGGGCCAGTATTGGCGCAGCAACTCGACGCACAGGCGTGCGGCCGGTTTGCTGACGACGATCACGGCAGAGTATTGGTCCAGCGCCTGGAGTATCGCCCGCCCGGCGTCGGACAGCGGGACCGGCTCGATATCCAGCAAGGGCAGGCTGCTGCTATAGACCCCCGCTTCGGCCAGCACAGCCTCCAGCGCCGACGACTCGTCCGCCGGCCGGGTGAGCAGCAGCCGCCAACCCGTCACGCGTGGCCGGCCTCGCCGTAGACCGCCTTGAGAATGTCGGCGGCACCCTGGCTCAGCAGGTCTTCGGCCACCCGCACGCCCAACGCCTCGGCATCGTGGCGCGGCGCCCGGGCTTCGGCACTGAGCAGCCGGCCACCATTGGGATCCCCCACCAGCCCGCGCAACCAGACCTGTTCGCCTTCCAGCACGGCGTAACAGGCAATCGGCACTTGGCAACCGCCATTGAGGTGTTTGTTGAGGGCGCGCTCGGCGAATACCCGCGTGGCGGTGTCTTCATGGTGCAGCGGTGCCAGCAGGGCGTGGATTTCGCTGTCGGCGCTGCGGCACTCGATGCCCACCGCCCCTTGCCCACCGGCCGGCAGGCTGTCGTCGACGCTGATGGCCGAGGTGATGCGCTCTTCAAAGCCCAATCGAATCAAGCCGGCGGCAGCGAGGATGATCGCGTCGTACTCACCGGCATCGAGCTTGGCCAGGCGCGTATTGACGTTACCGCGCAGGAAGCGGATTTGCAGATCCGGGCGGCGAGTCAGCAACTGTGCCTGGCGACGCAGGCTGGAAGTGCCGACCACGCTCCCGGCAGGCAGTGCTTCAAGACTGGAAAATGTGTTGGAGACGAACGCATCGCGCGGGTCTTCCCGCTCACAGATGCAAAACAGGCCCAGGCCTTCAGGGAAGTCCATGGGCACGTCTTTCATCGAATGCACGGCGATGTCGGCTTCGTTGTCCAGCAACGCGGTTTCCAGTTCCTTGACGAACAAGCCCTTGCCGCCGATCTTCGACAGCGGCGAATCCAGGAGCTTGTCACCACGACTGACCATCGGCACCAGGGTCACGAGCAGGCCGGGATGGGCCGCTTCCAGGCGGGCTTTGACGTATTCGGCCTGCCAGAGGGCCAAGGCACTTTTACGGGTGGCGATGCGGATCTCGCGAGGGGACATGGATCAATCCGTACTTAAAAGATACGGCAGATAATAACAGCTCAGCCAAAACCGCTTTGATTTGAATCACGACCCCAAGGCCTCCCTGGCCGCCAGATCCTCGAAATGAACCGCATCGAACGCTTTGGACCGCCGCGTCAAAGCTGCTGCATCATCTTGCGCACGCCGGCCACATGCCGTCGGCTGACAATCAGCGCATCGCCATTAAGGCCCTTGAGGAACAGTTGGAAATGCCCAAGGGGGGTGCGTTGCAAACGCTCGATACGCTCGCGGGCCACGAGGGCGTTGCGGTGGATGCGTACGAAACGCTCGCCGAACTCGTCCTCGAGGGCCTTGAGTGGCTCATCCAGCAACACCTCGCCACTCTCATGGCGCAAGGTCACGTATTTGTGGTCGGCAATGAAATAGACCACCTGATTCAACGGGATCAGCTCGATGCCCTTGCGGGTGCGCGCACTGATATGACTGCGCGGACCGCTGCCGCTTTCGGCGGCCGGACGGGTCAGCGCTGCCAGCTGCACGCGGTTGGGTCGCTCGGCCTTGCGCAAGGCTTCGAGCAACGCCTCGGACGCCACCGGCTTGACCAGGTACCCCACGGCACCGGCCTGCAGCACCTCGGGAGGGAAGTCGTCCCGGGTGGTACAGAACACCACGGCGGGCGGCGACTCTCGTTCGCACAACTTCGCCGCAACCTGCAGACCGTCCAGGCCAGGCATGCGAATGTCGAGCAGCACGATATCCGGCTTGTGGCTGTCAATAAGGGCCAATGCCTCGTCGCCATTGGTGGCGCTCGGCTCCAGGACACTGTAACCCTCGAGTTCGCCAACCATTCGGCTCAGGCGCTCGCGGGCCAGTGGTTCGTCATCAACGATCAGGACATTCATATTGCGCTGGATTCCTGCGTGAGTCTCGCACAAGGATAGCGTAGACAGGGGAAGTGACATCCGTCACCGCGATCCACGCTAAGACTCGTTCGAGGGCCAAAAAGTGCCGCGAGGCGGTTGCCTATCTTTACCAGCGCTTGCCGACCGATGCCCGAGGCCCGTTGTCGCACGGCGTCGCCGTAGGGATTATTAACTGTCGATCTGACCAATATGAGCACCCCCTTCTTATCTATATCCGCTGCGCCATGGGTGGAAAAGCAAAAGTCCTACAGTCCACTGTAGACGGTTGCCACGACGATATTGCTCAATCGAAAAATATCGTTGCGGGAAAACCCGGTTGGATCCCAGGCTTGTATCGAAAAAACCTGCCGACCAGTGCCAGCGCCAGTCCCGGCAACCCTGCTATCATCCGCCGCAGCCTTTAACCGCTACTTTTTCCACAGCCGATCACGAGCGAATTCATGAGCACTGACAAGACCAATCAGTCCTGGGGCGGCCGCTTCAGTGAACCCGTCGACGCCTTCGTCGCCCGCTTCACCGCCTCCGTCAACTTTGACCAGCGCCTGTATCGCCACGACATCATGGGCTCGATCGCCCACGCCACCATGCTGGCCAAGGTCGGCGTGCTGACCGATGCCGAGCGCGACAGCATCATCGACGGCCTGAAGACCATCGAGACTGAAATCGAGGCCGGCCAGTTCGACTGGCGCGTCGACCTTGAAGACGTGCACATGAACATCGAAGCGCGCCTGACCGACCGCATCGGTGTGACCGGCAAGAAACTGCACACCGGCCGCAGCCGCAACGACCAGGTCGCCACCGACATCCGCCTGTGGTTGCGCGATGAGATCGACCTGATCCTGGCCGAAATCACCCGCCTGCAAAAAGGCCTGCTGGAGCAAGCCGAGCGCGAGGCCGAGAGCATCATGCCGGGCTTCACGCACCTGCAAACCGCCCAACCTGTAACGTTTGGGCATCACATGCTGGCCTGGTTCGAAATGCTCAGTCGCGACTACGAGCGCCTGGTGGACTGCCGCAAGCGCACCAACCGCATGCCCCTGGGCAGCGCCGCGCTGGCTGGCACCACGTACCCTATCGACCGTGAATACACCGCGCAGTTGCTGGGCTTCGACGCCGTGGGCGGCAACTCGCTGGATAACGTCTCGGACCGCGATTTCGCTATCGAATTCTGCGCCGCCGCGAGCATCGCGATGATGCACCTGTCGCGCTTCTCCGAAGAGCTGGTGCTGTGGACCAGTGCGCAATTCCAGTTCATTGACCTGCCGGACCGTTTCTGCACCGGCAGCTCGATCATGCCGCAAAAGAAAAACCCCGACGTGCCGGAACTGGTGCGGGGCAAGAGTGGCCGAGTGTTTGGCGCATTGATGGGCCTGCTGACCCTGATGAAAGGCCAGCCGCTGGCCTACAACAAGGACAACCAGGAAGACAAGGAACCGCTGTTCGACGCCGCCGACACCTTGCGCGACTCGCTGCGGGCCTTCGCCGACATGATCCCGGCCATCAAGCCCAAGCACGCGGTGATGCGCGAAGCGGCCCTGCGCGGTTTCTCCACCGCCACGGACCTGGCCGATTACCTGGTGCGCCGTGGCCTGCCGTTCCGCGACTGCCATGAGATCGTCGGCCATGCCGTGAAGTACGGTGTGGACAGCGGCAAGGACCTGGCGGAAATGAGCCTGGACGAACTGCGCCAGTTCAGCGACCAGATCGAACAGGACGTGTTTGCCGTGCTGACCCTCGAAGGCTCGGTCAATGCCCGTGACCACATCGGCGGCACCGCGCCGGCGCAGGTCAAGGCAGCCGTAGTGCGTGGCCAGGCCCTGATCGCCAGCCGCTAAAAGCATCGCGAGCAAGCTCGCTCCCACAGGGGATCTTCAGTGGCACAGATTCTGTGAACATCTGGAGATCAGTTGACCTTCAATGAACACAAGCTCTGTGGCCATCTGGAGATCAGGGGATCTTCAGCGGTGGCACAGATTCTGTGAACGTCTGGAGATCAGTGGACCTTCAATGAACACAAGCCCTGTGGCCATCTGGAGATCAGTGGACCTTCAATGAACACAAGCCCTGTGGCCATCTGGAGATCAGGGGATCTTCAGTGGGCACAGATTCTGTGAACAGGTGGAGATCAACTGTGGGAGCGAGCTCGCTCGCGATGACTCACTTCAAAACAGCACAAACCTCACTTCTTGGCGGCTATCATCGCCAAAAACGCTGGCATCTCTGCCTCCCTGTCCGCCGCGATGCGCTGCACGTTCGGGTTTTGCGCCAAGCGTTCCATCAGCGCCTTGGCTGCGGACATGTCCGCCAGAAAATCGAGATCGAAGAGCTTCTTGCCCACTTGCAAGGCCAGCAAAAGACTGTAGTAGAAATACAGGTCGGCGATGCTCAGGCTTTCGCCCGCAACGTAGGGCGAGAATTTGCCGTGCCTTCCGAGCGAGGCAAACCCCAGCAGCAATTCAGCCTTGGACTTTTCCTTGATGGCATCGGCGACCGACATACCGAAAAACGCCTCGGCATAGCAGGCTCGTCCCGGCAGCTCGATGTAGAGCTCGATTTCCCGGCACAAGGCCAACACTTGGGCGCGCTCGAACGGGTCGGCCGGCAGCAGGGCCTTGCCCGGTTGGGTTTGCTCGATGTATTCGAGGATGACGCTGGTCTCGTTGACAAAACCCTGCTCGGTCTTCAGCACCGGTACTTTGCCGCGCGGGCTGATGGCCAGGGCTTGCGGAGTCTGGTTGCCGAAGAACGGCACTTCTTCGAAGGGCACACCCTTTTCCAGCAGCGCCAACTTGACCATGTTGTAATAATTACTGACAGAGAAACCATAAAGCTTGAGCATTACAAATGCCTCCAGGCCGTGCGGGGTTGGCAGCCTTGCGTTATAGACTGTCGAGACGTTTCTCGCCAGGCGCATCACAGCGCTGAATGCGGGTAAACTGGCGACCTTTCTCACAGGAGCCTGCCATGAGCGAGCCAACCGACATCGACAACGACGAAGAAGAATTCGTCGAGAACACGCTGATCCAGGCCATCGAAAACCAGATCGAAAGCGACAATCCGCCTGCGGCCAAGGCCACGTTCAACAAGTTGACCCTGGTCGGTTATGAGCGCGAAGAAATCCTCAACCTGATGGCCCATGTGCTGGCGGTGGAGATCGATGCGATCCTGGAAGAAGATCGCCCGTTCGATACCCAGTGGTACGAAGCCGCCTTGCGCGCCTTGCCTGAGTTGCCGCCGGAAAAGAACTGAACCGTTCTTGCCCCCGCTCGGCTGCGCCCTGCAGGCGCTGTGTAGGAGCTGCCGAAGGCTGCGATCTTTTGATCTTGCACTTCAAACTCAATTGTCAGGGGAAAGATCGCAGCCTCGTTGCACTCGACAGCTCCTACACAGCTTCTACACAGCGCCTACACAGCCCCTGCCGACCACAGAGAATCGCTTTAAACAAAAAAGCATGACACTGAGACTGGACAGCTCGGCCGAGTGCGCTCACCTTAGTGTCGCTGTCGACCAAATTCCTAGAAAGTCTGGAGTCCTTATGTCGCTTACCCCTGAGCTGGTTGCCGAACTGGAAATCCTTGCACTCTTCAACCTGGACAGTTCCCAGGAAGGCCTGAAAATTCATCAGACCGCTGCCCCTAAAGCGATTGCCGCTGCCCAACGCCTGTTCGAAAAAGAACTGATCACCCAGCCCGACGGTGGTTACCTGACAAGCCTGGGCCGAGATGCTGCCCAAAACGTACAAACCGTCCTGACGATACTCAGCGTGCAAGAAGCCGCCTGATCCCCCCTGTCGCCCACGGAAATCTCCTTTACGGGATTTCCGCAGGCGCGCGGGTGCCCTGCGTAAAAACTGGCATCCAAGTTCTGTTTTCAGCTTAAGAATTCCCAAGATCGGGCGCTAACCTGCCATCACCCCCACGTTCGACGCCGCGAGCCGGTTTGAGCTGACATGACCCGCAATCACGAAATACGCCCCGATCTGGACGAGGGAATCGACCGCAAGGTCTTGAGCCAGTTGCGCGCACGTTTTCTCAAGCTCAACACCGTGCGGATGGAGCGCGCCCTCGAAGGCCTGTCGCCGCGCCAGCAAGGCGTGCTGACGTTGCTGCCGCTGTTCTTCCACGTCAACCATCCGCTGCTGCCCGGCTACGTTTCCGGCAGCACGCCTGCCGGGTTGTCGAATTACGAGCCTGACGCCAATATCCTTGCCGAAGCCCAGCGGCTGACCCGTTCGTTTTCCTACAAGCCCCGGCACGGCAGCAACCCGCCGCGGCCAATCCTTGGCCTGTTCCTGATGGGCAGCCTCGGCACCCTGGCCCAGGCCGACCAGAGCGACATGGACTTTTGGGTGTGCCACGGGCCGGACCTGAGCGATGACGAACTGGCCGAGCTGCGCAAGAAATGCCAGTTGCTGGAGATCTGGGCCGCGACCCAGGGCGCCGAAGCGCACTTTTTCCTGATTGACCCGGCGCGTTTCGTAAGGGGTGACCGTGACAACCAGCTCAGTTCCGACGATTGCGGCACGACCCAGCATTACCTGCTGTTGGACGAGTTCTACCGGACCGCGATCTGGCTGGCCGGGCGCACGCCGATCTGGTGGCTGGTACCGGTCTATGAAGAAGAGAACTATGAGCAGTACACCCACACGCTGATGTCCAAGCGTTTCATCCGCGCCGATGAAACCCTGGACCTGGGGCACCTGGCCTACATTCCACCGGGCGAATTCGTCGGTGCCGGGCTCTGGCAGTTGTTCAAAGGTATCGAGTCGCCCTACAAGTCCGTGCTCAAGCTGCTGCTGACCGAGGTCTATGCCAGCGAGCACCCGAATGTCCGCTGCCTGAGCCTGCGCTTCAAACAGGCCGTGTTTGCCAATCGCCTGGACCTCGAAGAGCTGGACCCGTACATGCTGGTCTACCGCCGTATCGAGGAATACCTCAATGCCCGTGGCGAATCCGAACGCCTGGAGTTGATCCGCCGCGCGCTGTACTTGAAGGTCAATCGCAAACTCACCGGCCAGGCACGCAGTAGCGGCTGGCAACGGGTGCTGCTCGAGCGACTGGCTCGGGAATGGGGCTGGGACCAGCGTCAATTGGCGCTGCTGGACAGCCGCAGCCAATGGAAAGTCCGCCAGGTCAGCCACGAGCGACGGGCGCTGGTCAACGAACTCACCCACAGCTACCGCTTCCTGACCCAGTTCGCCCGCACCGAGAAAACCGTCAGCCTGATCAACAAGCGCGATCTCAACGTGCTTGGCCGGCGGTTGTACGCCGCCTTCGAGCGCAAGGCCGACAAGGTTGAGTTCATCAACCCTGGCATTGCGCCGGACCTGGCCGAAGACACCCTGACGCTGGTCCAGTCACCGAACAAGAAAGAACCGGGGCAGAACCAGTGGGGGCTGTACAACGGCAGCCTCAACGCCCTGGAGTGGGATAACTTCGCGCCGATCAAGCGCTGCCGCGAGCTGCTGGAACTGCTGACCTGGTGCCATCGCAACGGCGTGATCGACAGCAGCACGCGCCTGGCGCTGCACCCTGGCGACAGCGACCTGAGCGAGTTCGAACTGTTCAACCTGCTGGGCAGCCTGCAACAGTCCATCGCCCTGCCCTTGACCACGGTGGATGAAGCACAACTGCTGCGCGCCAGCGTGCCCAGCGAAGTGCTGATCCTGGTGAACGTCGGCGTCGACCCGCTCAAGCACCACCGCGACCTGAATATCCTGATGACCACCGAGCGCACCGACTCCCTGAGCTATGCCGGGGTCCGGGAAAACCTGGTGCTGACCCTCGACCAGGTCACGCTCAACAGTTGGAATGAAGTGCTGGTCAACCGTTTTGACGGCGAACACGCCCTCCTCGACTGCCTGCGCGATTACCTCAACGACCTGCCCATCACCCAGCACCAGCCACGCTTGCAGGTGCGCTGCTTCTGCCACAACCGCGCCCAATTCATTGCGCGGCGCGTCGAAGAAGTCATCGAGACGGCGCAGACCCTGCTGCTGAGCAGGCTCAATCACCGCTACCTGCTTCAGGTCCAGCAGCACTATCACGTATTGGAACTGGTGCCCGGCCAGGTCAATCACGTGGCGCTGGGCAGCCTGTCGGCACTGATGGATTACCTGGGCGAGGAACTGACGGCCTACAGCCCCCTGCACCTGGACCCGATGGCCCTGGAGGTCCACGACCTGGCGCTGATCCTGCCCATGGGCCAGCCCGAGTGCATCCAGGTGTTCTACCGCGTCGACGAAGACGAAGCCGATCTGTACGTGCTCGATGAATTCAACGCATTGTGGCAACAGCACGTGCCTTATCACGACGAACAAAGCCTGCTGGTGCCGCTGCAACGCTTTTTGCAATCGGTGCTGTACCGTCGCGACGCCCTGCTGCCGCTGGATGCTGCCCAGCCGCTGACCCTGGAAACCCTGTACTACCAGTTATTGCCCTCAGGCGGCAGCCGGGCACGACGGATCGAAGCGCGGCAAGCCCCGCAGACGCTGGTCAACAAGCCGTTCTACGACGTACAGGCGATCATCGGCAAAGCGGCGCACGGGCAGGTGCACGTCACTCTGTATTGCGATCAGCAGGAGTTTTCCGAACTGGAGCATGGCGACCAACTGTTCCGCGTGGTCGCCAGGGAGATCATCGAACAGCGCCGCGAAGCCCAGCGCTATCGCTGCTACATCACCGACCTGGACCTCTCGGGCCTGGTGGGCGACGGCGCCTGTTCAAGCAATTTTTACCTGCGCTACAAGGCCGACCTGGAACGTGCCCTGAACGAGGCACTGAACCAGGTCTGAGACGGGTTCAGAACGCGCAGTCGCCGCCATTGACCGGCTGCGACTCGACCTCCAGCAACGTCAGCTTCAGCGTCTTGCCACCCGGGGCCGGCCAGTCGATGTGCTGCCCGACCTTCAGGCCCAGCAACGCGCTGCCCACCGGCGCCAGGATCGAGATCCGGCCTTCGTCGGCGTTCGCGTCCTGTGGATAAACCAGTGTGAGGTGATAATCCTTGCCGCTGCTTTCTTCGCGGCAGTGCACGCGCGAGTTCATGGTCACGACATCGGCAGGCACGTCTTCGTGGCCCACCACGTTCTCGGCGCGATCCAGTTCGGTTTGCAGCGCAATCACGCCCGGCAGCGTTTCATCAAGGCTGTCGATCAGGCGCTCCAGACGCTGTACGTCCAGACGGGTAAGGGTGATGGAAGGTGCGGTCATGATCCTGGCAGACTCCTTTCTTCTGCACAAAAAAAGCAAAACCCCGCCACAAAAAGGCGGGGTTTTCACGGGCCTCGATGGATTGAGGCGTAACCGGACACTATCAGTAGGAGCTGACGAGTGCAACGAGGCTGCGATCTTGACCCGGGCAATTGAGCTTCAAGCGCAACCGCAAAGACCAAGATCAAAAGATCGCAGCCTTCGGCAGCGCCTACGAAGATCTGCGCTTGAGCGCCTCGGCACAGATAACCCGCCGGCGCTCGTCGTCGGCCGAGCGCCATTCGCGGATATCTTCCACGTGGCGCAAACAGCCGAGGCAGACCTTCTGTTCATCCAGCTTGCACACGCCGCTACACGGCGACGGCACGGCCGGGCTGACGTTGCTGTAGAGCGGCTTGGGTGGGCGCGCCGGGGCTGGCTGGCTCACGCCGTCACAGGCCTTCGAAATCGAGTTCCACGCCCGCCTGCTGCTTGACGATGCGCTCGAGCATTTCGCCCAACTGCTCTTCGCTCTTGTCGCACATCCAGCGTTCGCTTTCTTCGTCGTAGTCGAAGTGAAAGCCACCGGAGACCGCCGCCAGCCACAATTGCCGCAACGGCTCCTGGCGACTGAAAATCAACTGGCTGGCGTTTTCGAACTTGACGGTGAGTACACCGGCGGAGATTTCCAGGTCAAGGTCCAGGCCACTGTCATCGAACACATCCTCCAGCGTTTGCTGGGTCGCATCGACCAGATCGTGGAAACGGGCTTCAGTCAAACTCATTGCGGCAACCTCGAAAATGTCTGCTCATGCTCAAGCGCCGCAAGATACGGACGCCGCCCGGCGATTGCAAAGGATATACCGATCAGCGACCACAGTGCCGCCGGACGGGCGGTCCGTTGCATAGGCAAGCTGCCGGGTGGCCGGTATACTCCGGCGCAATTAAAGCATTTTCAAGGATTTCGCCATGAAGCGCCTGATCTCTTCCCTTGCTGCGCTCGTCGCGGTTGCCTGCCTCGTGACAGCCTGTGGTCAAAAAGGTCCGCTGTACCTGCCTGATGACAGCAAGTCCCCTGAAGAACAGGCCAAGTCGTCGCAAGCCAAATCCCACTCGCACGACACCCACACCACCACTTACTAAGGGAACGCCATGGACGCTTTTAACTACCGTGGCGGGGAGCTGTTCGCGGAAGGGGTTGCCCTGTCCGCGATCGCCGAACGTTTCGGCACGCCGACCTACGTCTATTCCCGTGCCCACATCGAAGCCCAGTACCGGACGTTCGCCGATGCCCTCGAGGGCATGCCGCACCTGGTATGTTTCGCTGTAAAAGCCAACTCCAACCTGGGTGTGCTCAATGTCCTGGCGCGCCTGGGCGCCGGTTTCGACATCGTCTCCGGCGGTGAGCTCGAGCGCGTGCTGGCCGCTGGCGGCAGCGCCGACAAGATCGTGTTCTCCGGCGTCGGCAAGACCCGTGAAGACATGCGCCGCGCCCTGGAAGTCGGCGTGCACTGCTTCAACATCGAATCCACCGATGAACTCGAGCGCCTGCAAATCGTCGCCGCCGAGCTGGGTGTCCGCGCGCCGGTCTCCCTGCGCGTGAACCCGGACGTCGACGCTGGCACCCACCCGTACATCTCCACCGGTCTCAAGGAAAACAAGTTCGGCATCGCCATTGCCGACGCCGAAGACGTGTACGTGCGCGCCGCCCAACTGCCGAACCTGGAAGTATTGGGTGTCGATTGCCACATCGGCTCGCAACTGACCACCCTGGAACCCTTCATCGATGCCCTCGACCGCCTGCTGGCGCTGGTCGACCGCCTCGGCGATTGCGGCATCTACCTGCGCCACATCGACCTCGGTGGCGGCGTCGGCGTGCGCTATCGCGATGAAGAGCCGCCGCTGGTGGCCGACTACATCAAGGCCGTGCGCGAGCGTCTCGACGGGCGTGACCTGGCGCTGATGTTCGAGCCGGGCCGCTACATCGTCGCAAATGCCGGCGTACTGCTGACCCAGGTCGAATACCTCAAGCACACCGAGCACAAGGATTTCGCCATCGTCGATGCAGCGATGAACGACTTGATCCGCCCGGCGCTGTACCAGGCCTGGATGGACGTCACCGCCGTGCGCCCTCGCGACACCGCGGCCCGCAGCTACGACATCGTCGGGCCGATCTGCGAAACCGGTGATTTCCTGGCCAAGGGTCGGGAGCTGGCGCTGGAAGAGGGCGATCTGCTGGCCGTGCATTCGGCCGGTGCCTACGGGTTTGTCATGAGTTCCAACTACAACACCCGCGGCCGTTGCGCCGAGGTGCTGGTGGACGGTGATCAGGCATTCGAAGTGCGTCGCCGCGAGACGGTAGCCGAGTTGTTTGCCGGCGAAAGCCTGCTGCCGGAGTAAAACCATGCTGCTGCGTTTTACCAAGATGCACGGCCTGGGCAATGACTTCATGGTCCTCGACCTGGTCAGCCAGCACGCGCACATCCTGCCCAAGCATGCCAAGCAATGGGGCGACCGGCACACCGGTATCGGTTTCGACCAGTTGCTGATCGTCGAGGCACCCAACAATCCGGACGTGGATTTCCGTTATCGGATCTTCAACGCCGACGGTTCGGAAGTGGAGCAATGCGGCAACGGCGCGCGCTGCTTCGCCCGCTTCGTGCTGGACAAGCGCCTGACCGCCAAACGGCAGATCCGTGTCGAGACCAAGAGCGGCATCATCGAACTGGATGTGCGCAGCGATGGCCAGATCGGCGTCAACATGGGCGCCCCGCGCCTGGTACCGGCGGACATTCCCTTCCAGGCACCGGCCCAGGCCTTGAGCTATCAGGTGGAGGTCGACGGCACCCCGGTGGAACTGGCGGCGATCTCCATGGGCAACCCCCACGCCGTGCTGCGAGTGGCCGATATCAACAGTGCCCCGGTGCATGAACTGGGGCCGAAAATCGAGCACCATCCGCGCTTCCCCGCGCGGGTGAACGTCGGTTTCCTGCAAGTCATCGACCGCCACCGCGCACAATTGCGCGTCTGGGAACGCGGCGCCGGGGAAACCCAGGCCTGCGGTACCGGCGCCTGTGCCGCCGCAGTCGCTGCGATCAGCCAGGGGTGGATGGATTCGCCATTGTTGATCGACCTGCCCGGCGGGCGCCTGTCCATCGAATGGGCAGGCCCTGGCCAACCGGTGATGATGACCGGCCCGGCAGTGCGCGTATACGAAGGACAAGTTCGTCTTTGAGTGAGCCAAACCCATGACCGACCAGCCACAGGTTCCAGCCCCACAGCCCGACGAATCTCCCAGCCTCCCGGAAGCCGCGGCCGTGGCGGCTTACCTGGAGACTCATCCGGACTTCTTCGTCGAGCATGAAGAACTGCTTGCGACGATGCGCATCCCCCACCGGCGCGGCGATACCGTGTCGCTGGTGGAGCACCAGATGAAAATCCTGCGTGAGCGCAACATCGAAATGCGCCATCGTCTTTCGCACCTGATGGACGTAGCCCGGGACAACGACCGACTTTTCGACAAGACCCGTCGGCTGATCCTGGCCCTGATGGACGCCAGCACCCTCGAAGACCTGGTGATGAGCGTCGAAGACAGCCTGCGCCAGGATTTCCAGGTGCCCTTTGTCAGCCTGATCCTGTTCGGCGACAACGCCATGCCGGTGGGCCGCTGGGTGACCCACGCCGAAGCGCAGACGGCCATCGGCGGCCTGCTCACGGAAAACAAAAGCGTCAGCGGCAGTCTGCGCGAACATGAGCTGGATTTCCTGTTCGGCGAAGAACAACGCAAACAGATCGGCTCCACCGCCGTCGTCGCCATCGCCCACCAGGGCGTGCACGGCGTGCTGGCCATCGCCAGTCGCGATCCGCAGCACTACAAGAGTTCGGTGGGCACGCTGTTTTTGAGCTACATCGCCGAAGTCACCGGCCGGGTGTTGCCAAGGGTCGCTGGCTCGCTGCGCTCGGTACGCTGATGATGGAACGGCAACTGGACGCCTACTGCGAACACCTGCGCAGCGAGCGCCAGGTGTCGCCCCACACCTTGTCGGCCTATCGCCGCGACCTGGAAAAAGTCCTGGGTTGGTGCCAGAAGCAGAACATCGACAGTTGGTCGGCCCTGGATATCCAGCGCTTGCGCAGCCTGATCGCCCGCCTGCATCAACAAGGGCAATCCTCCCGCAGCCTGGCGCGCCTGTTGTCGGCGGTGCGTGGCTTGTATCACTACCTCAACCGCGAAGGCTTGTGCGATCACGACCCGGCCACCGGCCTGGCGCCGCCCAAGGGCGAACGCCGGTTGCCCAAGACCCTCGACACCGACCGCGCCCTGCAATTGCTCGAAGGCGCCGTCGAGGATGACTTCCTGGCCCGGCGTGACCAGGCGATTCTCGAGCTGTTCTATTCTTCCGGCCTGCGGCTTTCCGAGCTGACGGGGCTTAACCTGGATCAACTGGACCTGGCCGACGGCATGGTCCAGGTGCTCGGCAAGGGCAGCAAGACACGCCTGCTGCCCGTCGGCCGCAAGGCCCGTGAAGCCCTGGAGCAGTGGCTGCCACTGCGGGCGTTGACCAACCCCGCCGACGATGCGGTCTTCGTCAGCCAACAAGGGCGGCGCCTCGGCCCACGGGCGATTCAGTTGCGGGTCAAGGCTGCCGGCGAGCGCGAGCTGGGACAGAACCTGCACCCGCACATGCTCCGGCACTCCTTCGCCAGCCATCTGCTGGAATCCTCCCAGGACCTGCGCGCCGTTCAAGAGCTGCTGGGGCACTCGGACATCAAGACCACCCAGATCTACACCCATCTGGATTTCCAGCACCTGGCGACGGTCTATGACAGTGCCCACCCCAGGGCCAAACGCATCAAGGGCGACGAATCATGACCATCGAGCTCATCACTTTCGACCTGGACGACACCCTGTGGGACACCGCCCCGGTGATCGCCAGCGCCGAAGCCACACTCCGCCAATGGCTGACCGACCACGCACCGAACCTGGGCAGCGTACCGGTGGAACATCTTTTTTCGATTCGCGAGCAAGTGTTGCGTGAAGAGCCCGGCCTGAAGCATCGCATCAGTGCGTTGCGTCGACGGGTACTGTTCCGTGCCTTGCAGGAAGCCGGCTACGACCAGTGGCAAGCCTGCGAACTGGCGGACCAGGCCTTCGAGACGTTCCTGCACGCCCGCCATCAACTGGAGATTTTTCCCGAGGTGCAGCCCACCCTGGAGATCCTGGCCAATCATTTCGCCCTCGGCGTAGTCACCAATGGCAACGCCGACGTGCGGCGCCTGGGGCTGGCGGACTATTTCAAATTCGCCTTGTGTGCCGAAGACATCGGCATCGCCAAGCCTGACGCCCGGCTGTTCCAGGAAGCCCTGCAACGCGGCGGCGCCACGGCACAGACTGCCGTGCACATTGGCGATCACCCGGGCGACGACATCGCCGGGGCCCAACAGGCCGGCCTGCGCGCCGTATGGTTCAACCCCACGGGCAAGGCCTGGGAGGCCGAGCATGCGCCGGATGCAGAAATCCGCAGCCTGACCGAACTGCCAGGGTTATTGGCAGGATGGCATCGCCAGCGTTGAACCCCGCCCTGTAGCCACTACAACCTCTGTGGGAGCAACTGTCTTGGATGGTTTATCTAGCCATCCTTTTCAGGGGGCAGCAAAACCCTCACAGCTCTGCGCCAGGCACAAAACCCTGTGGGAGCGAGCTTGCTCGCGAAGGCGGCGGCACATCCAGCATTGATGTGACAGATAGACCGCTATCGCGAGCAAGCTCGCTCCCACAGGGACTGCGCATGGCCCGGGGATGGAATCGCGCCCATGAAAAAGCCCGCAGCGACGGCGGGCTTTTTCAGCAAGCAAGAAGCAGAAGCTCAGATAGGGCGGCTGCCGTACTTGTTGTCAGGCTTCTTGGGCGGATCAGCGACCACGTTGGCTTCCACTTCCTGCACCTTACCGCCCCTGGCCAGGAATTCCTCCATGGCCTTGGCGAGCGCATCACGCTCCTTGTTCTTGGCCTCTACGCTCGGCAACTCGTCGACCGACACCGCAGCCTTGGCCTTGCCTTTGGCGGTAGGAACCGGAACATCGGCCCCATCATCGTCGGCAACGTCTTCAGCCGCCGCTTCAAGGCCTTCTTCGGCCTCGTCTTCGTCGCCTACTTCGAGGTCGTCGTTTTCCAGATCATCGTCGCTCATGTTCTACCTCATGACTTGCGAAAAGCAGATTAGTTATAGCCCAGCTTCGCCATCTGTTCGAAGGCTGCCAGAAAAAATTCAACATCCGCCGGCCATCAGCGGTTACGCCCCGTCACCGTACAAGGTGGCGAGGACTTTACGAGCACCGCCGTGATCACGGTGCTCGCCCAGATAAACACCTTGCCAGGTACCCAATGCCAGCCGTCCTGCCGTGACCGGCAGGCTGATCTGACAACCGAGCACACTGGCCTTGAAGTGCGCCGGGAGGTCGTCCAGGCCTTCGTCGTTGTGCTCATAATCGGCGGTTCCTTGTGGGATCAGCCGATTGAAAAATCGTTCGAAGTCCCGACGTACCGCCGGATCGGCGTTCTCGTTGATGGTCAACGAAGCCGAGGTATGCTGCAGCCACAGATGCAACAGACCGACACGACACGCCTGGAGTTCAGGCAGGCCGGCGAGCAACTCGTCCGTCACCAGATGAAAGCCCCGAGGCCTTGCCCGCAGCGTTATCAGCGTCTGTTGCCACATACACATCTCCGCACGTTCGGCGCGCATTCTAGCGCGCTCTGGGAAAAAACAAAGGGCCTAATATTCTTGCTTCGGTGTAAGCCTTTGGCGGTATAAAAACCCATGTCGCATCCACAACAAAAGGCGTCGGAAAAACCACTGCACCTTGTGAGCAATGACAAATTCCAGACAAAAAAATGCCCGGCGAACCGGGCATTTTTTTTGCGTGTGCCTACAGGTTGTAGCCACGTTCGTTGTGCTGGGCCAGGTCCAGGCCCACCGCTTCTTCTTCCTCGGTGACACGCAGACCCATGACGGCGTCCAGGACCTTGAGGATGATGAAGGTGACGATCGCGGTGTAGACCACCGTGAAACCCACGCCCTTGAATTGAATCCACACTTGCGCACCGATATCGGTCACGGTGCCGAAGCCACCCAGGGCCGGTGCCGCGAACACACCGGTCAGGATCGCGCCGAGGATACCGCCGATGCCGTGCACGCCGAAGGCGTCCAGGGAGTCGTCGTAGCCGAGTTTGCGCTTGAGGGTAGTGGCGCAGAAGAAGCACACCACGCCCGCTGCCAGGCCGATGACCAGGGCGCCCATCGGGCCCACGGTGCCGGCAGCCGGGGTGATGGCAACCAGGCCCGCCACGACGCCCGAGGCGATGCCCAGTGCGCTTGGCTTGCCGTGGGTGATCCACTCGGCAAACATCCAGCCCAGCGCCGCCGCAGCGGTCGCGATCTGGGTCACTAGCATCGCCATGCCGGCGGTGCCGTTGGCGGCGACAGCGGAACCGGCGTTGAAACCGAACCAGCCGACCCACAGCATGGCCGCGCCCATCAGGGTGTAACCCAGGTTATGCGGCGCCATTGGCGTGGTCGGGAAGCCTTTGCGCTTGCCCAATACCAGGCACGCCACCAGGCCTGCGACACCGGCGTTGATGTGCACCACGGTGCCGCCGGCGAAGTCCAGCACGCCCCAGTCCCACAGCAGGCCGCCGTTACCGGACCAGACCATGTGCGCAATCGGCGCATACACCAGGGTGAACCACACGCCCATGAAGACCAGCATGGCGGAGAACTTCATCCGCTCGGCAAATGCGCCGACGATCAGGGCCGGGGTGATGATGGCGAAGGTCATCTGGAAGGTGATGAACACCGCTTCAGGGAACAGCGCCGCCGGGCCGGTCAGGCTGGCTGGCGTGACGCCCGCCAGGAAGGCTTTGCCGAAACCGCCGATGAAGGAATTGAAGTTGACGACGCCCTGCTCCATGCCGGTGGTGTCGAACGCAATGCTGTAGCCATAGATGACCCACAGGATGCTGATCAGACCGGTAATGGCAAAGCACTGCATCATCACGGAAAGAAGGTTTTTCGACCGAACCATGCCGCCGTAGAACAGCGCCAGGCCAGGAATGGTCATGAACAGTACAAGAATCGTGGCCGTGAGCATCCAGGCGGTGTCGCCGGAGTTCAGGACTGGGGCTGCCGCTTCTTCTGCCATGGCCAGGCCAGGCATTGCGAAGGACAACAGGGCTCCTAGCCCTGCGAATTTACGCAGAGTCATATTGTTTTCTCCTGGGGCGTTGGGTTTGGCGGCTTAGATGGCGTCGGTATCGGTTTCGCCGGTACGGATGCGGATAGCCTGTTCCAGATTGACCACAAAGATCTTCCCGTCACCGATCTTGCCGGTGTTGGCGGCCTTGGTGATAGCCTCGATCACCCGATCAAGATCCTTGTCGTCAATGGCGACATCGATCTTCACCTTGGGCAGGAAATCGACCACGTACTCCGCGCCGCGATACAGCTCGGTGTGACCTTTCTGCCGGCCGAAGCCTTTGACCTCAGTAACGGTAATGCCCTGCACGCCGATCTCGGACAACGACTCGCGCACGTCGTCCAACTTGAACGGCTTGATGATGGCAGTGACTAGCTTCATGAAACTTTCTCCCGAATTGGTGGACTTGCCCCAGGAAAACAAACCCGACTCAAGTCTAAGCGCAGTGCCTGGCTTTGTAACGCGTCGTCGGCCCAAGTTGCCCGACAGGTGCCAGTTAACCGATCCCGACGAAACTCCCCGTTCCGCCTGCTGCACTGCATTCGTCACAGCGACTGCATCAGTGCGTGGGTCATCAGCCACTAAGCAGAAACCTTGCCATCTGCACCAAACCCTCTGATTTCAGTCTCTTGGCCACCTGTTCAACGCGCGTTGCGCCATGAACCGCAGCGATACGCACAACAACAGTGCAGCACTGCCCAGCCCCCTGCGCGAAAAGCGTGCATCCCTGGCTTGCGAATTGACTATAGACACTGCGTGATACACTGCCCGCCATTGTTTTCAGGACACCTGCCATGCTTGCGCCCAAAGACCTCCTCGACGCCCTGAGCGGCCACGCCTCCCGCATCTTGAGTGGCGACACGCCGCTGCCCAAAAGCGAAATCGAAAGCCAGTTCAAAGCCCTGCTGCAAAGCGGCTTCAGCAAACTGGACCTGGTGAGCCGGGAAGAATTCGACAGCCAAATGGTCGTGCTGGCCCGGACCCGGGCGCGGCTGGAGAGCCTGGAGGCGAAGGTGGCGGAGTTGGAAGCGCGACTGGCTCCGGTAGCGGAATAAGCCGCGAGCCGGCGCCATACGCCCGGTCACCCAGGCGTATTCAACCCGACGGGTCAGAGACGGAAACGGCCGACCAGGGTATTGAATGACAGGGCCAGGTTGGACAGCTCCTGGCTCGAAGCATTGGTCTGGTTCGCCCCAGCCGCAGTCTGGGTCGAGAGATCCTGGATATTCACCAGATTGCGATCGACCTCACGGGCCACATGGGCCTGTTCCTCGGACGCCGTGGCAATCACTAGGTTACGGTCATTGATCTGCGAAATACCGTCGGCAATCAGCTCCAATGCCTCGCCAGTGGCGCGGGCCAGACTTTGGGTCTCGGTCACCAGCGTCTGGCTCTTGCCCATGGCATCAACCGCACTGTCGGCACGGTCCTGCACCGAGTGGATCATGCTCTCGATTTCACCGGTGGACGCCTGGGTCCGCGCCGCCAGGGCGCGAACCTCATCGGCCACCACGGCGAAGCCGCGACCCTGCTCCCCGGCGCGGGCCGCCTCGATGGCCGCGTTGAGCGCCAACAGGTTGGTCTGTTCGGCGATCCCGCGGATCACATCCAGCACCTTGCCGATATCGCGGACCTGCACGGCAAGGTCCCTGACCAGTCCGGTGGATGAGGTAATTTCCTGGGTGGCGTTGTTGATCGCCTGCACCGCGCTACGAGCCTGATCACGTCCTTCACTGGCCTGCGTGCTGGTCGATTGCGAAGCCTGTGAAGTGGAGACCGCGTTGCGAGCCACTTCCTCGACCGCCGAAGTCATCTCGGTCACGGCCGTGGCGGCCTGCTGGATCTCGTCATTCTGCCGGATCAAGGCACGACTGCCATCATCGGTGACCGCCGTCAGTTCCTCGGCGGCAGAAGCCAACTGGTCCGAAGCGTTGGCAATCTGCTGGATGGTGGACTTCAAGCTCGTCTGCATGTCACCCAAGGCCTTGAGCAATTGACCGGCCTCGTCGCGACCGCGGCTGGTGATGTGCTGGGTCAGGTCGCCCTGGGCGATGCGTTGCGCGCAATCGACCGCCGTGGCAATGGGTCGGCTGATCAGGCGGCTGATAAACACGCCCAACAGCAGCGCGGCAATGAAGGCCACGACGATGCCGCTGTACAACACGGTCTTGGCCGTCACCTCCTGCTGCGTGGCGGCCTTGGCGTCTTCGCTGATCTGGCGGTCATTGGAGTCGATCATGATGGTCAACTGGTCCATCACCTTGCGATAGGTTTTCTGCAGGTCACCCAGCAGCAGGGCGCGGCCGTTCTCCAGATCGCCAGCCGCCATCATCGCCACGTACTGCTGAACCATGGCCTGGTAGACCGGCCAATCGCGGGCCATCTGGTCGCCGGCCAGGCGCTCGTCTTCAGCCAGGATCCCTTTACGGTAAGCGGCGAAGGCCTGTTCACTGGCCAACTGATTGGCTTTCATCGAGGCAAGAAACTCATCCTTCATGCTCTGCGGGGCGTTGCCGGCGGTAGCGACATACAGCCGGTACATGTCGCGCGTCTGGCCAACCGCCTTGGTCTTGGTCTGCGACGTGTTGGCGACCGAAACCAGGTTGTTGTTGAACACCCCCAGCAAGCGTGTCGACAGCGCGGAAACACCACTGACGCCCAGCATGCCCACGGCGAGCGTGATCAAGGCACAGAGGAAAAACGAGGTGATCAGTTTGGTCGATAATTTTGCATCATTGAGCCAGTTCATCGGTGGATCCTCATGGGATGCTGGTCCAGCAGCCCTGTTATGTGTGCATTTCCCTGCCCCGCGTAACGCCAGGTAAAGGGCCTGTGTCCGGATTCCATCGCCGCTCGGGTCCGCCTGCCGACAGGACACTGTTGGCGCGACGCTTGATAGTTTTTTCGTCATGACGTCGTACAACATCACAAACATACAAGCAAAAACCCCTGTTAACCCTCAAGCTGGATGGAGCGATCTCCTTTCTTTCCTGCCCATTGCGCTCGCGACGCTTTTGGTCAGAACCCTTCTGAAACACCTTAAATAGAGCCGTTTCATAAAAAAAAAAAATGATGGCCCTTGGCCATTTTCATTGAGAAATGTTACATCATGTGACATATTCATCGCAACGTAAGACATCGTACGACCGTGCAAGCCTTAACGAACCGAGCCAACGGCAACGCGTCGAACCCCAACCGTGAGGAGTTACACATGCATCCGCAGAGGAGGGACTCGCCATTGCCCGGCGTGCGCAAGGCGAAGCCCATGAGGAATATGCTCGCGGGCGCCTTGGCCCTGATGACGGTCAGCCTGGCGACCCACGGCGAGACACTCGACACCAGCGCCTCGCCCGGCAAGCGACTGGCCGTGGCCGCCGATTGCGTGGCCTGCCATAGCACCCGCGACGGCAAGCCTTTTGCCGGCGGTTACCCGCTCAACTCGCCGATGGGCGTCATCTACTCGACGAACATCACCCCTTCCAAGAGCGCCGGCATCGGCCGTTACAGCCAGGCAGACTTCGCCCGAGCCGTGCGCGACGGCGTGACCCCGGACGGCACCCACCTGTACCCGGCGATGCCCTACACCTCCTACGCGAAGATGACCGACAGCGACGTCGCAGACCTGTACCGGTACTTCATGGATGAAGTCGCGCCGGTGGATACGCCCAGCCCCAAGACCGAGCTCGATTTCCCGTTCAATATCCGCGCCTCGATGCTCGGCTGGAATGCCTTGTTCCATAGCCAGAAACGCTTCGAGGCGGATCCGGGCAAGTCCCCGCAGGTCAATCGCGGCGACTACTTGGTCAATGCACTGGCCCACTGCGATACCTGCCATACCCCGCGCAACAGCCTGATGGCTGCAGAGAACGCCAAGGCGCTTGCCGGTGGTTCGCTGGGGGGCTGGTACGCCCCGAACATCACCTCGGACAAGACCAGCGGAATCGGCGCCTGGTCGAGCGAAGAGCTCGTTGCCTACCTGCGCAGCGGCCATATGGAGGGCAAGGCGCAGGCAGCCGGGCCCATGGCCGAGGCGGTCGAGAACAGCCTGCAATACCTCGGCGAGGATGATCTCAAGGCCATCGCCGCCTACCTGCTGCAGACCCCGCCAATCGCCACCGGAGAACGCCAGGCCCGCCATACCTTCGGCCAGGCGTCGAACGACGAACTCAGCCTGCGCGGCGGCAAGCCGCAGGACAATCCGGGCTGGCACATCTTCAGTGGCACCTGCGCCAACTGCCACCAGGCCAACGGCGAGGGCACCCGCGAGTACCCCTCGCTGTTCCACAACACCGCGACCAGCCGCCGCGACAACCTGATCGCGACCATCGTCCATGGCGTACATCGCGAAGTCGACGGCGTGGCAATCGACATGCCGGCCTTCGGTCCCGATGCACTGTTCACCGATCGCCTCGACGACCAGCAGATCGCCGATGTCAGCAACTACGTCCTGTCCCGCTATGGCAATGCCGAATTGAACGTGACCGCTGCGGATGTGGCACAGGTGCGCGAAGGCGGACCCAAGGCCCCCATCGCCGTGCTGGCACGCTACAGCGGACCGACGCTAACGGTGCTCGGCCTGCTGATCCTCCTGGTGCTTTACAGGCTCAAGGCTCGTCGCCGGCAACAGGAGGCCTGAGCAATGGAGACTTCAATGACCGACCCACACATGCCCGTTTCATCCGCCCCCACCAACCGGTTGTCCCGCCGCAGCCTGCTGCGCGGGTCGGTCACCCTGGGCCTGGCGGCCCTGGTCGGCGGCCTCGGCCCCTGGCAATCGGCGATGGCCGAGGACGACCAGGACTTTATCGTCCTGTCGCAATTTCTCGTCAGTCGCCCAGTCAACCCGCTCCTGGCGGCGCGCTACTACCGCGCCCTGAGCCGCCGCGCACCGAACTTCAGGGGCAATGTCGGTGCCCTCAGGCAGATGATCGACGGGCAAGGCTTCAAGCATGTGGATGAATACCTGGCCCAGGCCAACCCCGACCCATCGTTGAAGGCGACTGCCACCAGCATCATCTCGGCCTGGTACCTGGGCATCGTCGGTGAGCTCGCCGATGCCGAACTGATCAGCTACCGCGAAGCGCTGATGTATCGCCCGACCCACGGCATTCTCATCATTCCAACCTACGGTGGCGGCCCCGACTCCTGGGGTGCCAAGCCAGCCAGCACGCAGGATTTCAAACTATGAGCAGCGTTGTTTACGACGCCGATGTGGTCGTCATCGGCTCCGGCGTGATGGGTGGCCTGATCGCCAGCGGCCTGGCCAAGGCGAACAAATCCGTGATCGTCCTCGAAGCGGGCCCGCGCGTGAACCGCCGCGACATCGTCGAGGCTTTCCGCAATGCGCCGGTCAAGCTCTCGCTGGCCAACGCCAAGCTGCAGGGTGCCGGCTCGCCCTATCCAAGCCTGCCCCATGCGCCCTCCACCTATGGCGACTACCTGCAACAGGTTGGCCCGGTGAAGTACAACACCTCCTACCTGCGGGTGGTTGGCGGCACCACTTGGCACTTCGGTTCCTCGCTGTGGCGCATGTTGCCCAATGACTTTCGCCTCAACGCCCTCTACGGGCGCGGGCGCGACTGGCCGATCAGCTACGACGAATTGGAACCCTTCTATGCCCGCGCCGAGACCGAGCTGGGCGTGTCCGGGGTCGACGGCCAGGATGAAAGCGGCCAGGGCGGTGCGGCCTATCCACCGCGCTCGATCCCCTACCCGATGGAAGGCCTGAAGCCCAGCTACATGTTCAAACGCCTCTCGACCCTGTTGAGCAAGGGCGGCTACAACCCGATCCTCGAGCCCAATGGTCGCGCCACCCGCCCTTATGGCAAACGCCCACCGTGCGCGGGCAACAACAACTGCAACCCGGTTTGCCCGATCGCCGCCAAGTACGACGGCTCGATGCATATCGACGAGGCCGAGCGCCACGGCGCCAAGGTCCTGGACAACTCGGTGGTGTACAAGATCGAGGCCGGCGACGACGGCAAGATCAGCGCGATCTGGTACATGCGCCCCGACAAGACCCAGCATCGCCTGACCGCCCGCTACTTTGTGCTGGCGGCCTATGGCATCGAATCGCCGAAGCTGTTGTTGATGTCCACCTCCGAGAAATACCCCAACGGCATCGCCAATACTTCCGACCAGGTCGGCCGCAACCTGATGGACCACACCGGCGTGAGCATGAACGTGATGACCAAGGAGGACATGTGGCCCGGCGAGGGACCGACCCAGCTGCTGGTCTACTTGAACAGCCGCGACGGCGCGTTCCGCAAGGACTACCCGAGCTACAAGATCAAGGTCCGCAACACAGTGCCCACCTCGCAGATCACCACCAACCTGATCGCCAAGGGCGTGCTGGGCTCCAAGCTCGACGAACAGATCCGCTTGCAGTCGGCGCGTTCCTTGAACTGGGCAGTGGACTTCGAAACCCTGCCACTGCCGGAAAACCGCGTCACCCCAAGCAAAACCCACTTCGACGCAATCGGCCTGCCAGTACCGGAAATCTACTACAGCGTTCCCGACTACTGGCATGCCGGCAAGGAAAAGGCGCTGGAGGACCTCAAGCAGTTCGCCCACCTGCTCGACGCCGACATCCTCAGCACCGACGTCAACTTCCAGAACCGCCAGCACATCATGGGCACTACCATCATGGGCGACGATCCGAAAAACTCGGTGGTCGACCGCGACTGCCGTAGCCACGACCACGCCAACCTGTTTATCGCCGGGACCAGCGTGATGCCGTCATCGTCCTGCGTGAACCCCACCTTGACGGGTGCCGCGCTGAGTATTCGTATCGCCGATCAGTTGCTAAGGGAGGTATAGGGCCTGCTCAACCCTGCGCCGCCCGCTGAGAGGGGGCCGGGGTCTGTGCCAGCGGCAGCTCCAGGATAAACAGCGCGCCCCTGCCCAGCCCGGCGCTCTGCACGGTCAGATCGCCACCCATCTCGTGCGCCGCCAGAATGCAGCTGTGCAGGCCAAAGCCATGGCCGTTGGTCCGCGTGGTAAAGCCATGCTCGAATACCCGCGCAAGATTGTCCGGCGAAATTCCCTCGCCATTGTCCTCGACCTCGACCCGCACGCGCCTGTCGTCAACGACCTTCAAGCGCAGGATGATCTGCGGCGGCCGGTTCGCACCCGCCTCCAGCGCCTGCTTGGCGTTGTTGATCAGATTGACCAGGATCTGCAGCACTCGGTGCTTGTCCAGCGGCATTTGAGGGACATCGCTGAACGCCTTGACCAGCGTGATGTGGTGACGGGCCAGGGACACATCGCAAATGCGCACGACATCCTCGACCAACTCTCGCAACGAGCCCGGCTCCAGTACGCTGGAGTTGCCCGCGTAGGACTGCTGGGTGGCGACGATGTCCTTGATATGGTCGATTCTGCTGGTCAACTGCGCCAACTCGGCGATCATCGCCTGCTGCTCGATTGCCAGCGCGTCGGCCAGCTTGTCGAGATAGTCGGGTAGCGCGCGACCTTTCGGGTCGCTGCTGATGAAATCACCGAGATCGTCGGGATGCGCCTTCATCAACTGGACGACCTTGGCCACTCCGGGTCCCTTGGATGTATTCACCTTCTCGTACAGGACCTGGGCTGACACATTGACGCTATTGAGCACATTGCCCACGTTGTGCAGCACGTTGGTGGCGATCTCCGCCATACCGGCCCGGCGCGCGGTGGTGACCAGCTCGGCCTGCGCCTCGCGCAACTCGTCATTGACCTTGGCCAGTTGCTTCGGGCTGGGGATCTTCAGCGCCGCCGGCACCAACCGAACCAGCAGGATGGCGGTAATCACCGAGGCAATCGCGGTGATCACCTTGACCAGCGCCGACAGCCAGTAATAGGGCTGCCAGATGGTCAGGATCTCCATCACATGGCTGGTCCCGCAGGCCAGGATAAACACACCAAAGGCCGCCAGCATCCAATCAAACGGCACATCCTTGCGCTTGTGGATAAAGTACAGGAGGGTGAAGGGGATGGTGACGTACGACAGGGTGATCAAGCCGTCGGCGATCACATTGGTCCACAGCAGGTCCGGACGCCACATGTAGCAATGCCCGTGAGGCATGAAACGCTTGTCGGTTAACAGAGCCAGCAGATCGTTCATGGCCACTTCCTCGCTGTGCCGGTGATACCACCCAGCGCCGACTGGGCAAAATCGAGTCTAGCAGAGGGTGGTTACCGGGCATTTCGGGTGACGCCCGCTGAACAGCATCGCGTTTACCGCCCTTCGGCTATCACTGGCTGTCGTAACATCCTGCCAAAATTTCTCCTTTCAATTGCCGCGCCCAAGCGCATCCCCACGACTAATCTTCAAGAGCCGCAGGACGCGGCGTCCTATTCACTCAAGGAATGATTCATGTCGCTCGCCATCGTCCACAGTCGCGCCCAAGTAGGGGTCGAGGCTCCTGCCGTTACCGTTGAAGTCCACCTGGCCAATGGCTTGCCATCGCTGACGATGGTTGGCCTGCCGGAGGCGGCGGTGAAGGAAAGCAAGGATCGGGTGCGCAGCGCGATCATCAATTCGGGGCTGAACTTCCCGGCACGGCGCATCACCCTGAACCTGGCACCGGCAGATCTACCAAAAGACGGCGGGCGCTTCGACCTGGCCATTGCCTTGGGGATCCTGTCGGCCAGCGTGCAGGTGCCAACCCTGACGCTGGACGACGTGGAATGCCTTGGTGAGCTGGCATTGTCCGGCGCGGTACGGCCGGTGCGCGGGGTATTGCCCGCGGCCCTGGCGGCGCGCAAGGCCGGGCGCATGCTGGTGGTGCCGCGGGCCAATGCCGAGGAGGCCTGCCTGGCCTCGGGGCTGAAGGTGATCGCCGTGGACCATCTGCTCGAAGCGGTGGCGCACTTCAATGGGCACACACCGGTCGAGCCTTTCGTTTCCAATGGACTGCTCTCGGCCAGCAAGCCCTACCCCGACCTGAACGAAGTACAAGGCCAGGCCGGGGCCAAGCGGGCCTTGCTGATTGCCGCCGCGGGGGCTCATAACCTGTTGTTCAGCGGGCCACCGGGAACTGGCAAGACACTGCTGGCGAGCCGACTGCCGGGGCTGTTGCCCCCCCTGGCCGAGAGTGAGGCCCTGGAGGTCGCGGCCATCCAGTCGGTGGCCAGTTGCGTGCCGTTGAGCCATTGGCCGCAACGGCCGTTTCGCCAGCCGCACCATTCGGCTTCCGGGCCCGCGCTGGTGGGTGGCGGGTCAAAACCGCAACCGGGGGAGATCACCCTCGCTCACCATGGGGTGCTGTTTCTGGATGAACTGCCGGAATTCGACCGCAAGGTGCTGGAGGTCTTGAGAGAGCCACTGGAGTCTGGGCACATCGTGGTTTCTCGTGCCCGCGACCGAGTGCGTTTCCCGGCGCGTTTCCAGTTGGTGGCGGCAATGAATCCCTGCCCTTGTGGATATCTTGGCGAGCCCAGCGGCCGCTGCTGCTGTACACCGGACATGGTGCAGCGCTACCGCAACAAACTCTCCGGCCCGCTGCTGGACCGCATCGACCTGCACCTGACCGTCGCCCGGGAAGCCACGGCGTTGACCCCCAAGAACGAACCTGGGGACGATACGGCCACGGTCGCCGAGCAGGTGGCCGAGGCCCGTGAGCGTCAGCACAGGCGCCAGGGTTGCGCCAACGCCTTTCTTGATCTGCCGGGGTTGCGCCGGCACTGCAAGTTATCCACAACCGATGAAACCTGGTTGGAAACCGCCTGTGAACGGCTGACCCTGTCGCTGCGCGCCGCTCACCGCTTGCTCAAGGTCGCCCGGACGTTGGCAGACCTGGAGCAAGCGGGGGGCATCCGCCGCGAGCACTTGGCCGAAGCGTTGCAGTATCGGCCAGCTACGACACCCTGAATCGCCTCATGGTTTGCTCAGGTCCACCAACGGTGTTTCCCGGACCTCGGTTTTTTGACCGTTCTGGATGGCGTCGATGCGCTTGAGCGCCTTATCCACAGCGCCCTTGTCCGCCAACAAGCTGTAGTGGATCTGGAACTGCTTGTGCTCTTTCGGCCCGATGGTAGGGACCAGGCCCAGGGGGCGTTGATACCGGCGGTTATAGGAAAAACTGGTGCCTGGCTCCAGGCCGGTCACGTAACCCTGGCCTTGGGTGTCGGTGTTTTTCCACAGGGAGAACACCGGAAGCGTGCTGGTGTTGAAGCCCACCGACACACCGAGGCTACCGGCCTTGTTGTGCAACACGGTGAGGGTGTCGCCCTTGGCGTCGGCGTATGGCACGACGTTATAGACAGTTTCGTCGTAATCCTTGGTGGGGCCCCGGTAGGTTTGCCAATCGGACAAATCGCCCTTGGCCTTGTCGTTGAACGGCGAAACCTGCTTGACCGGTGCCACGAAACGAGCGCCCTGCTCCAGGAACGGCGTGCTGAAGTTACTGTGGTAGAGCGCTTGGTATTCCTTCGGATAATCGCCGTTGTTGGTCAGCGTATCGCTGAGCGCGAACGTTACACTGCCGGGCTCGGTGAGCAGTTCGGTCTGCACCGAGAAGTCGACCTTCTTGAACGCCTGCTCCTTCAACTCACCCCGCAGGGTGATGGCGTAAGGCGGTTTTTCATCAATGTGCAACGTGACTTTGTTGGCAGGAATGTTGGCGGCGCGACCATGCAGGGTCAGCAGCTCACCGTTGTCCATACCGGGATGGCCGACCCACTCGTAGCCGCAACGGGTGACCAGCTCGTTGAACCCTTCGAGCCAGCCCAACCCACCTCGGCCATTGAGTTCGATGAACGCCGGATTGACCACTTCCTTGACGGGCGAATCCCAACCCATGCGCACATTCCCGACCGAAGCCTGCAGCACGTTCATGCCGCGGGTCGGGACGACCGAAAGTTTCAGGGTGCCATTGTCGATGTCGACGATGCTGACGCCTTCCTGCCGGCCGCCGTGCAGGGTGCGCATCGTCACGGAAAAGGGCTTGCCGGTCTTCACGCCCAGTTGCTGGCTGGTGATTTGCCAGGGTTGAGCGGCTTTATCCGTATCCAGCAGGACGTAGTCCCAAGCCATCGCATGGGAGGCAGCGCCCAGGGCGCCAAGGGTAACGAGGAGTTTGAGCGGAGTCATGGTCACGACCTTTTATTGGAGTTGTGCGGTTTTTATAGACTTGAAGAAACGTTTCAGCAAGCTTAAAAACAGCAATAACCTTAAAAAGGCACGCTTACAAGATCGGGGGCTTTTGTGGGAGCGAGCTTGCTCGCGATGGCGGTGGGTCAGGGTGAAAGATATTGACTGGGCTGCCGTCATCGCGAGCAAGCTCGCTCCCACAGGGGTTGTGGGTGAGCTTGCTCGTGACGGTGGCGCAGGACGCTTCAGCGGAACCGATCAACCTCTTGGCGCAGGTCCTGGGCCAGTTTTTCCAGTTCCTTGGCGGTGAGCGCCAGGTTCGAGACCACTTGGCGCTGTTCGCTGTTGGCCATGGCAATGCTTTGCAGGTTACTGCTGAGCAAGGTCGCGGTGCTGCTTTGTTCCTGGGTGGCGGTGGTGATCGCCGCAAATTGCTGGCCGGCCGAGCGGCTCTGCTCATCGATGCGCGCCAGGGCGGTGGCCACGTTGGCATTGCGCGACAGGCCTTCCTGCATCAACAGGTTGCCCTGCTCCATCGTGCTGATGGCATTGCCGGTTTCCTGCTGGATGCTATTGATCATGCTGGAAATTTCGTCAGTGGCCTGGCGGGTGCGGGAAGCCAGGCTGCGGACTTCATCGGCCACCACGGCGAAACCACGGCCCTGCTCGCCGGCGCGGGCAGCTTCGATGGCGGCGTTCAAGGCCAGCAGGTTGGTCTGCTCGGCAATCGAGGTGATCACACCCACGATGCCACCGATTTCCTGGGAACGCTGGCCCAAGGTATTGATGACCGTGGCCGTGCTGTTCAGCGCACCGGCAATTTGTTCCAGGGACGACGACGCTTCGTCCATCGAGGTCCGGCCAATACGGGTTTGTTGAGCGTTTTCCTGGGCCAGGCGCTCGGTATTGCCCATGTTGTCGGCAATATTCAATGAGGTGGCACTGAACTCTTCCACCGCACCGGCCATGCTGGTGATTTCGCCGGATTGCTGCTCCATGCCTTCATACGCTCCGCTGGACAACCCGGACAGCGCCTGGGCACGGCTGTTGACCTCCTGGGAGGCCTTGCGGATGTGCTCGACCATGGTCGACAAGGCCTGGCTCATCTGGTTGAAGGCACGAGCCAACTGACCGATCTCGTCATGGCTCGACACGTTCAGGCGCACGCTCAGGTCGCCGGCGCCCAACGCTTCGGCCTGGCGCACCAGGTCCCCAAGCGGCGCCAGTTTGCTGCGCAGCAACCACATCGCCGACCCGACTGCCAACAACATCGCCAGCAGGCTGCCAATGGCCAGTTGCGTACCGACGCTCCAGGTCACGGCGCGAATCTCGGCTTTCGGCATGCTCGCCACCACCGCCCACGGCCCACCTTCGAACGGTACGGCAACGCTGTAGAAATCTTCGGCGGTATCTGTCCAGAACGCGCCCTTGCCCGGCTTTTTGATCAGAGCCGTAATGGTCGCGGTAGCGTTGTCCAGCGCCTGCACACCGGCCGGCGGTACCAGCCATTTGTTTTGTTCGTCCAGCAGCGCCAGGGAACCGGTCTGGCCGATCCGGAAGCGCTTGAGGTTCTCGAACTGCGCGTTCTGCGCATCGGTGTAGTCGAAGCCTACGTAAAGCACGGCAATGATCTTGCCGCTGCTGTCGCGTACGGGCGTGTACTGCGACATGTAGAAGCGTCCGAACAGCAGGGCTCGACCAATGTAGCTCTGCCCGCTGATCACCGGACCATAGGCAGGGCCGGCGCGATCGAGCACGGTACCAATGGCCCGCGTGCCGTCCTGCTTACTGACTGAAGTACTGACGCGGATGAAATCATCGCCGCTGCGCACGAATACCGTGGCAACCCCGGCGGTCATCGCTTTGAAGTCATCCACTTCCTTGAAGTTGTTGTTCAACACTTCGCCGCCCAGGCTCAAGCCCGGGGTTTGTACGCCCGCCACCGTCACCGGCTGGTCCGGATGCACGCTCAGGCCCGCGCTGAAGCGCTTTTCGAACAGGCCGGCCAACCGCTGAGTACTCTCGCGCAAGGTGCTGTGGAAGGTATTGAGCTGGTCGGCCATCAGACGCGCTTCGCTGGCCAGATGTTCTTCACGGGTGGCAAGGTTCGCAGCGTCCAGCGAACGCAAGGCGAAGACGGTACTGCCGGAGATCACGACCGCCAGTATCACGGCGAGGGCAAGGCCTAGCTGTGAGGCGATCCGGGCACGGGGTTGAGACATGACGGCTCCTGGCCGAGAGACCGGATCATCCTGATCACGCTCGCACGCTCGGCATTTTATTCAAGTGAGGTATAAGTAGACCCTTTCTGAACGAGGGTTCCATCTTCACGGATTCGGCGGCAAAGCCAAATACTTGAGCGGTTCGCAAGGATTAATATCAAGTGGCTATCACGCCAACTTCAACGTTTCAGCCCAGACGCTGTACAGCGGGCAATTGCATGGCTTTGACCTCGCCCTGGAGAAAGTCACTGAGCCGGCGCAAACGTTCACCTCCCGGCCGGGTTTTCGGCCAAACCAGATAGTAATGTTCACCGCTGGCGACAGCCGTCGGCCATGGCAGGCTCAGGCGTCCCTGGGCAACGTCCTCGGCCACCATCAACAGGTCACCCATGGAAACCCCATAGCCGCGTGCTGCCGCGATCATGCCCAGCTCCAAGGTATCGAACACCTGGCCCCCTTTGAGCGAGACCTTGTCGGACAGGCCCATGCGTTGCAGCCAGTTACGCCAGTCCCGGCGATCCGGCGTGGGGTGCAGCAATTCAGCGCTGGCCAACCGCGCCACATCCCAAGGCTGGTCGTTCAACAGGTTCGGCGCACCCACCGGGATCAGTTCCTCGGGAAACAGCAAACTGGCCTCCCAGTCCGCCGGAAAATGGCCGTTGCCCAACAACACGGCGCAATCGAAGGGTTCGACGTTGAAGTCCACCGAGTCGATGTCCATCCAGGCACTGGTCAGTTGCACCTCGTTGCCGGGTTGCAAATGGCGGAAGCGACTCAAGCGCGCCAACAACCAGCGCATCGTCAACGTGGAGGGCGCTTTCATGCGCAGGATGCCATCCTCGCCATGCAAGGTATGGCAGGCCCGCTCCAGCGCCATGAAGCCCTCGCGTACGCCCGGTAACAGCAAGCGCGCCGCCTCGGTCAATTGCAGGTTGCGGCCGCTGCGCAGGAACAGCCGACAGGCAAAGTGATCTTCCAGCGTGCGAATGTGCCGGCTGACAGCGCTCTGGGTGATCGACAGCTCTTCAGCGGCCCGGGTGAACGAGCTGTAGCGAGCCGCGGCTTCGAATGCCCGCAGCGCATAAAGAGGAGGAAGACGACGAGACATCACAAAAGCTCCATGGCGTTGTTCGCAAACCCTACCAGAAACACATCCTGCATGAGTTTTAATCATGCCAGCGATCTTTTTTATCCCTTTGTGCAATCCGCCGAGAGCACCGAGAATCGTTGCTTTACTGCCTTGTTTGAACATGGAGCGTGATGATCATGCGGCATCCAGCGCGTACCGAACTCTGGGCCATCCTGCGGCTGGCGGGACCGTTGATTGCCTCGCAGTTGGCGCACATGCTGATGGTGCTCACCGACACCGTGATGATGGCACGCCTGAGCCCCGAAGCCCTGGCCGGCGGTGGGCTTGGGGCGGCCACCTATTCGTTCGTGTCGATCTTCTGCATCGGCGTGATCGCTGCGGTGGGCACCCTGGTCGCGATCCGCCAGGGCGCAGGCGATGTCGAAGGCGCCACCCGGTTGACCCAGGCCGGGTTATGGCTGGCCTGGCTGATGGCGCTGATGGCCGGGTTGCTGCTGTGGAACCTCAAGCCGGTGCTGCTGATGTTCGGCCAGACCGAAACCAACGTGCTTTCCGCCGGCCAGTTCCTGCTGGCGCTGCCGTTCGCCCTGCCCGGCTACTTGAGCTTCATGGCCCTGCGCGGCTTCACCAGCGCCATCGGCCGGGCCACACCGGTCATGGTGATCAGCCTTGGCGGCACGGTGGCCAACTTCCTGCTCAACTATGCGCTCATCACTGGCATGTTCGGCCTGCCGAAACTCGGCTTGATGGGGATCGGCCTGGTCACGGCCATCGTCGCCAACTGCATGGCCCTGGCGCTGGCCTGGCATATCCATCGGCACCCGGCCTACCGTGCCTATCCATTGCTCGATGGCCTGTCGCGGCCCAATCGCCAATACCTCAAGGAACTGTGGCGCCTGGGCCTGCCGATCGGCGGCACTTACGCGGTGGAGGTCGGGCTGTTTGCGTTTGCCGCACTGTGCATGGGCACCATGGGCAGCACACCGTTGGCCGCCCACCAGATCGCGCTGCAAATCGTCTCGGTGGCGTTCATGGTGCCGGCGGGGATGTCCTACGCCATCACCATGCGCATCGGCCAGCACTACGGCGCCGGGCAGTTGCTGATGGCGCGCCTGGCCGGTCGGGTCGGGATTGGCTTTGGCGCGGCGGCCATGCTGGCGTTCGCCATGGTGTTCTGGCTGCTGCCCCACCCGTTGATCGGCTTGTTCCTGGACCACAACGACCCGGCGTTTCGCGACGTGATCAACCTGGCCGTGAGCCTGCTGGCGGTGGCGGCGTGGTTCGAGCTGTTTGACGGCACGCAAACCATTGCCATGGGCTGCATTCGCGGGCTCAAGGACGCCAAGACCACCTTCCTGGTAGGCCTGGGGTGCTATTGGCTGATCGGCGCGCCGGCGGCGTGGTGGATGGCGTTTCACCTGAACTGGGGGCCGACCGGCGTCTGGTGGGGCCTGGCCCTGGGGCTGGCCTGCGCGGCCGTGAGCCTGACGCTGGCGTTTGAATGGAAGATGAAGCGGATGATCAGGCGTGAGCCTGGGCAGCAAGGTTTTCAAGCTATCCAAGCCAAGTGAAATCTATCCCCCTGTGGGAGCGAGCTTGCTCGCGATTGCGATAGACCTGTCACATCGATTCTGACTGACACACCGCTATCGCGAGCAAGCTCGCTCCCACAAGGTTTTGTGTCAGCTGATTTCCAGCATCGATTGCTGATCACCTTCGAACGTCAAGTACTCAACCAACTCCGACAACGGCAACGGCTTGCTAATCAGGAAGCCCTGCACCTGGTCGCAACCAAAGCCGCGTAGCAGGTCCAGTTGTTCCTGGGTTTCCACACCTTCGGCCACCACTTCCAGGTTGAGGTTGTGCGCCAGGTTGATCATCGCGTGCACCAGCTTGCGGTTCTCTTCGCGCTGCTCCATGCCACCGACGAAGCTCTTGTCGATCTTGAGCAAGGCGATCGGCAGGCTGTTGAGGTGCACAAACGAGGAGAAACCGGTGCCGAAGTCGTCCAGGGAGAAGCGCACCCCCAGGCGGCCCAGGGCATCCATGGTCTGCTTGACCAGTTCGCTACGGCGCATGACGGCGGTTTCGGTGAGTTCGAACTCCAGCCATTGCGCCTCGACGCCCCGCTCAGCAATCAGCCGGCTCAAGGTCGGCAGCAACTGGCTGTCCTGGAACTGTCGGAACGACAGGTTGACCGCCATGTGCAACGGCGCCAGCCCCCGCTCGCGCAAAGCCTGCATGTCCCGCAGCGCCCGGGAAATCACCCAATAGCCCAGCGGCACGATCAGGCCACTCTGTTCGGCCAGCGGCACGAACTCACTCGGTGGCAGCAAGCCACGTTCGCCGTGACGCCAGCGGACCAACGCTTCGAGGCCGACAATGTGGCCGCCATCGAGGTTCAGCCGTGGCTGGTAATGCAGCTCCAGCTCGTCACGACGCAGTGCCCGGCGCAGTTCGCTTTCCAGGTCGGCGAGGCTGCGGGCATTGCGGTTGATGCGCTCGTTGAAGATATGAAAAGTGCAGCCCTGGGTGCTCTTGGCCTGCTGCATGGCAATGTGGGCATGCCACATCAGCGGATCGGCGCCGGCCTGGGCGCGGGCGTGGGCAACGCCCAGGCTGCAGCCGATCAGCAGGCTTTCACCGTCCACCCAATAGGGTTCGGCCAAAGCTTCGGTAATACGCTCGGCCATCCACTCGGCCCGCTGTGGTGCGCGGCGGGTGTCGATCAACAGGGCGAATTCATCACTGCCCAACCGCGCCAATTGATCGCCGGCCTCGAGCGAGTTCTTGAGCCGCGACACCACTTGCAGGATCAAGCGGTCACCGGCCTGGTGGCCAAGGGCGTCATTGGCGTGACGAAAGTTGTCCAGGTCCAGGTGACCGAGCGCCAGTCCACGGCCGTCGTTTTCCGCCAGGCGCGCCGCCAGCAGCGTCTGGAAACCCTGGCGATTGGCGATGCCCGTCAATGGGTCCTGTTCGGCAAGGCGCTGCAAGGTGTTTTCCAGCACGCCGCGTTCGCGCACATGGCGCAGGCAACGACGCAGGGTCGCGCTGTCGAGGACATCACGCACCAACCAGTCGCTGACACCGTCGGGGGCAACTGCCGGCTCGTGCTCAAGCAACAGGATCGTCGGCAGGCTGCAACGACCCGGTGCCGGCTGCAACGCCGCAACGGTCAGCAACACCGCGTTGCGATTATCTTCGAACAGGCTGCTGACTGACTCCCAGCTCGGGGCGCTGATCAACACGACCAAGGGCCCCAAGGGCGCCAGGCACTCGCGCAATATTGCTGACCACGCAGGCTCTTGGGCCAATAACAGCAAACGCAAGGGTTCGACAGGCGTTGACAAGCTGACTCCCTAGACTCTGCAAGGTGGTAGGCGCCGGGCATTATGACGTGCCGATGGGCAATGACCAATGCCAATGGTTCTCAAACACGCGGTTTCGGTGGTTTTTTCCACTCCAAATCCTGCGCTGGACGCAATTGGCCCCACATCCTGCGTGAAAGTAACAGAAGCGGCAAATGACAATGCGCTGTGCGTCACAAGTCGGACAGAGCAGCACAATTCTCTGAGCCTGTTAAAATGCCGGCCCATTTCGCAAACGACTCCCTGACTCTGTCATGTCCCGACTCAATCCCCGGCAGCAAGAAGCCGTGAACTATGTCGGCGGCCCTCTTTTGGTGCTCGCCGGTGCAGGCTCCGGCAAGACCAGCGTAATCACCCGCAAGATCGCGCACCTGATCCAGAATTGTGGCATCCGCGCCCAGTACATCGTCGCCATGACCTTCACCAACAAGGCCGCCCGGGAAATGAAGGAACGGGTTGGCACGCTGCTGCGCGGCGGCGAAGGTCGCGGCCTGACGGTCTGCACCTTCCACAACCTGGGCCTGAACATCATCCGCAAGGAACACGCGCGGCTGGGCTACAAGCCGGGCTTCTCGATTTTCGACGAGACCGACGTCAAGGCCCTGATGACCGACATCATGCAGAAGGAATACTCGGGCGACGACGGCGTGGATGAGATCAAGAACATGATCGGCGCCTGGAAAAACGACCTGATCCTGCCGCCACAGGCCCTGGAAAACGCCCGCAACCCCAAGGAGCAGACCGCCGCCATCGTCTACGCCCACTACCAGCGCACGCTCAAGGCGTTCAACGCGGTGGACTTCGACGACCTGATCCTGTTGCCGGTCAAGCTGTTCCAGGACCACGCCGACATCCTCGAAAAATGGCAGAACAAGGTCCGCTACCTGCTGGTGGACGAATATCAGGACACCAACGCCAGCCAATACTTGCTGGTGAAGCTGCTGATCGGTACGCGCAACCAGTTCACCGTGGTGGGTGACGATGACCAGTCGATCTATGCCTGGCGCGGCGCGCGGCCGGAAAACCTGATGCTGCTCAAGGACGACTATCCGTCGCTCAAAGTGGTGATGCTGGAGCAGAACTACCGCTCCACCAGCCGCATCCTGCGCTGTGCCAACGTGCTGATTTCCAACAACCCCCACGAGTTCGAAAAGCAGCTGTGGAGCGAGATGGGCCACGGCGACGAGATCCGCGTGATCCGTTGCCGCAACGAAGACGCCGAAGCCGAGCGCGTGGCCATGGAGATCCTCAGCCTGCACCTGCGCACCGACCGGCCGTACAGCGACTTTGCGATCCTGTACCGCGGCAACTACCAGGCCAAGCTGATCGAGCTGAAACTGCAGCACCACCAAATCCCGTATCGCCTGTCGGGGGGCAACAGCTTCTTCGGCCGCCAGGAAGTGAAGGACCTGATGGCCTACTTCCGCCTGATCGTGAACCCGGACGACGACAACGCCTTCCTGCGGGTGATCAACGTGCCGCGCCGGGAAATCGGTTCCACCACCCTGGAAAAACTCGGCAACTACGCCACCGAGCGCAAGATCTCGATGTACGCCGCCACCGACGAAATCGGCCTGGGCGAGCATCTGGACAGCCGTTTCACCGACCGCCTGGGGCGGTTCAAGCGCTTCATGGACAAGGTCCGCGAACAGTGCGCCGGGGAAGATCCGATTTCAGCGCTGCGCAGCATGGTGATGGACATCGACTACGAGAACTGGCTGCGCACCAACAGCTCCAGCGACAAGGCGGCCGACTACCGCATGAGCAACGTCTGGTTCCTGATCGAGGCGTTGAAGAACACCCTGGAAAAAGACGAAGACGGCGACATGACGGTCGAGGACGCCATCGGCAAACTCGTGCTGCGCGACATGCTCGAGCGCCAGCAGGAAGAGGAAGACGGCGCCGAAGGTGTGCAGATGATGACGCTGCACGCCTCCAAGGGCCTGGAATTCCCCTACGTGTTCATCATGGGCATGGAAGAAGAAATCCTGCCGCACCGCTCCAGCATCGAGGCCGACACCATCGAGGAAGAACGGCGCCTGGCCTACGTCGGGATTACCCGGGCCCGTCAGACGCTGGCCTTCACCTTCGCCGCCAAGCGCAAGCAATACGGCGAAGTGATCGACTGCGCCCCGAGCCGCTTTCTCGATGAGCTGCCGCCGGACGACCTGGCCTGGGAAGGCAACGACGACACGCCGACGGAAGTCAAAGTGGTTCGCGGCAACAGTGCCCTGGCCGATATACGCGCGATGTTGAAGCGTTAGAATCGACTACTTTTTACTGACCCCAGGCGCCAAAGGCGTCACCAGAGGAGGCTTCATGGAAGCCCTGCACCAGAAAATCCGCGAGCAAGGCATCGTGCTCTCCGATCAGGTCCTGAAAGTCGATGCGTTCCTGAACCACCAGATCGACCCGCAGTTGATGAAGCTGATCGGCGACGAATTTGCCGCGCTGTTCAAGGATTCGGGCATCACCAAGATCGTCACCATCGAAGCCTCGGGCATTGCCCCGGCGATCATGACGGGGCTGAACCTGGGCGTACCGGTGATCTTCGCCCGCAAGCAACAGTCCCTGACCCTGACGGAAAACCTGCTGTCGGCCACCGTGTATTCGTTCACCAAGAAAACCGAAAGCACCGTCGCCATCAGCCCGCGTCACCTGACCAGCAGCGACCGGGTGCTGATCATCGATGACTTCCTGGCCAACGGCAAAGCCTCCCAGGCGCTGATCTCCATCATCAAGCAGGCCGGCGCGACCGTGGCCGGGCTGGGGATCGTGATCGAGAAGTCATTCCAGGGCGGTCGTGCGGAACTGGATGCCCAGGGCTATCGCGTCGAATCCCTGGCGCGGGTGAAGTCGCTGGCCGGTGGGGTCGTGACCTTCATCGAATAACCCCGATGTCTCCCTGTGGGAGCGAGCTTGCTCGCGATAGCGGTCTGTCAGACACATTTTATGTAACAGACACACCGCTATCGCGAGCAAGCTCGCTCCCACAGGGGTTCTAGATGGGTCGCTAAGACGCGGTGGCCTTAAGCCCCGCCAGCAACAACCGCTGGTACAGATCCTCCTTCAGCCCGTCAGTGCTCGCCAATTGCATCCGCTCCAGGTGTTCTGCAAAAGCCGAAGGCTCCGGCGCATCCAGCGCCGCCTTGCCCAGCTCCAGGATCTCGGTGAGCTTGAACTTGCTCTTGAGCCAGTTCAGCGCACGCAACAAGTCCCGCTCAATGGCATCGAAGTCGCAGCCCAGCGGGTATTCGGGGAACAGGTTCGGGTGGCGCGCCTGGATCGCCTGCAAGCGTTCCGATGTGTTGTCGGCGAACCGTGGATCGAGGCGGAAGTCCTTCGGCAATTTGCCGGCATTCTGGGCCTGTTCGATCAGCCCCGGCTGGAAGCGTGAGTCACTGATGTTCAGCAACGCCTCGATCACCGCCGCGTCGGTCTTGCCTCGCAGGTCGGCGATGCCGTACTCGGTCACCACGATGTCCCGCAGGTGCCGGGGAATCGTGCAATGGCCGTACTCCCAGACGATGTTCGAGCTGATCTCGCCCCCGGCCTCACGCCAACTGCGCAGCAGCAGGATCGAGCGCCCGCCCTCCAGCGCATGGCCCTGGGCGACGAAGTTGTACTGCCCGCCCACACCGCTGAGCACCCGTCCGTCCTCCAACTGATCGGCCACCCCGGCCCCCATCAGGGTCATGGTGAAGACCGTGTTGATAAAACGGGCATCCAGGCGCTGCAGGCGCTTGAGCTGTTCCTGGCCGTACAGCTCGTTGATGTAACTGATGCGCGTCATGTTGAATTCGAGAAGACGGCTTTGCGGCAACTCGCGCAGGCGCTCATAAAAACTGCGCGGCCCGAGGAAAAACCCGCCGTGTATGCAGATGCCGTCAGGTTGCGCCGCCTCGTCGAGGGTCCCGGCGTTGGCCCGTTCCTGGGTCGGTTCGTCGGGATAGACCTTGCGCCGGATGATCCCGGCCTCGGCCAGTACCAGCAAACCGTTGACGAACATTTCACTGCATCCGTACAGCCCTTTGGCAAACGGCTCGACGCCACCCTCGCGCTCGATCAGTTGCGCCCACTGGCTAAGGTTCAGGTCCGCCAGCAGCGCCTGGTAACCGGCGTTATCGGCCTGGCGCGCCAACAGCGCTGCCGTCAATGCATCGCCCATGGCGCCGATGCCGATCTGCAGCGTGCCGCCGTCGCGCACCAGCGTACTGGCGTGCAGGCCGATCAGATGGTCCTGGAACCCCACCGGCATGTTCGGCGTGGAAAACAACGTGTGGCTGTCCTTTTCGTCGATCAACAAGTCGAAAGCGTCGATGCCGACTTCCGCGTCGCCCGGCATGTAGGGCAAATCGTTGTGTACCTGGCCGACCAGGAGAATGGTCTCCCCGACCGCCCGGCGCTTGGCGATCATCGGCAGCAGGTCGAGGGTGATGTCCGGGTTGCAGCTCAGGCTCAGGCGATCCGGGTGCCGTGGGTCGCTCGCCACCAGTTGCGCCACCAGGTTCAAGCCGGCGGCGTTGATGTCCCGGGCCGCATGGCTGTAGTTGCTGCTGACGTAATTCTGCTGGGCCGAGACGCTGTGCAGCAGGCTGCCGGGCTGCATGAAGAACTGCTCGACCCGTATGTTGGGTGGCAAACTGTCCTGATGCAGGTCGGCCAGGTAATCCAGTTCGGGGTAATCACCGAAGACCCGTTCGACAAAGGGCTCAAGGAAGCGCTTCTGCAAACCATCGCCCAGGTTCGGCCGGCCCAGGCTCAGGGCGGTGTAGATGGTCAGCTGTCGCTCGGGCAGCTGTGCGATACGCCGGTACAGCGCGTTGGCGAACAGGTTGGGTTTGCCCAACCCCAGGGGCATGCCGAGATGAATATGCGCGGGCAGGCGCTCGAGCACGTCATCCACCGCCTGTTCGATTGAACACAACTGCACCATCGGACCCTCCAGGACATTCCATGAATGTGGGTTGGACCGAGCTTGCCGGGTCTTGGTTGCGATGAACAGCCCTGGAAAAAAACCGGGCACAAAAAAGCCGCTCGTAAGCGGCTTTTTGCTGAAAGATACCGGCGTATTACAGGCCGGACATCTCTTTGATGGCGCCCTTGAGGTCGTCATCCGAGCAATCGGCGCAGGTGCCTTTAGGCGGCATGGAGTTGATGCCGGTAATGGCCTTGGCCAAGATACCGTCGAGACCGCCCTGGTGGTCGGCGCGTTCTTTCCAGGCAGCTTTGTCACCAATTTTCGGCGCACCCAGCAGGCCCGTGCCGTGGCAGGCGTTGCAGTGTTTTGCAATCACGTCAGCCGGCTCCTTGGCACCACCAGCGCCGCCCGCGGCAGTGGCAACTTCCATGCCTTTGCATTCTTTCCCCTGGACGCAGACCTGGCCGACCGGTTCAAGGCGCTTGGCGATTTCGTCGGTGGTCGCCGCTTGGGCACTGACTGCCCAAAGGGCCAATACGGTTGCTGGTGCAGCCAGCATTTTCATAATTAGGTTCACGCGTACACCCTCAATGGTGGCTAGTCACGCCTGCGGCCACGGTTTGCAGGCGGGCGCAAGTATAGCGGTAAGCCCGTCACACTGAAACAACCCCAAAGTCGCAAGGGTCTTGTTTGCAACGACAGCTCATTCCTTGGGCGCCTTTGCCCTACAGGGCCGACGCCTCTTTTTCTAGAAATTGGCCGGTGTGGCTGCGCTGATCAGTCGCGCCGGCACGTCGAACGGATTACGGAAACGGTGGGGCTTGGTGCTTTCGAAATAGTAGCTGTCGCCGGCTTCGAGCACGAAGGTTTCGACACCGACCACCAGTTCCAGCCGGCCTTCCACCAGGATCCCGGTTTCTTCGCCCTCATGGGTGAGCATCTCTTCACCGGTGTCGGCGCCAGGCGGATAGATTTCGTTGAGGAAGGCAATCGCCCGGCTCGGGTGTGCCCTGCCCACCAGCTTCATGGTCACGGCGCCGTCGGAGATGTCGATCAGTTCGTTGGCTTTATAGACGATCTGGGTCGGTTTCTCCTGAAGGATTTCTTCGGAGAAAAACTCGACCATGGACATGGGAATCCCGCCAAGGACCTTACGCAGCGAGCTGATCGAGGGGCTGACGCTGTTCTTCTCGATCATCGAAATAGTGCTGTTGGTGACGCCCGCGCGCTTGGCGAGTTCACGCTGGGAAAGGCCTTTGAGTTTACGAATGGATTGCAGTCGTTCACCGACGTCCAATGCTGGAGCCTCCAGGGAATCAGGTTGTGAGGAAAGTGAGCGTTATCATGGCGACAGCGTTCAGTATTTACAACACTTTGACCCGAATCCTGTGCGGTGAAGCGACTTTCGGTAGGTGGCGCTTCGTGTCAGCCCCCGGAATAGAGCCGTGGCACTCGCCGCAGGTTGCAAAAAATCTGATAAGGAATTGTGTCGGCGGCCTTGGCGACATCGCTGGCGAGGATGTGCTTGCCCCACAGCTCCACGGTCGAACCGAGCCCGGCCTGGGGGACATGGGTCAAGTCGACACACAACATGTCCATCGACACTCGCCCGACCAGTTGGCTGCGCTGCCCATCCACCAGCACTGGTGTACCGGTGGGCGCCTGGCGCGGGTAGCCGTCGGCATAGCCCATGGCGACCACGCCGACCCGGGTCGGTTGCGTCGTCACGAAGCGGGCACCGTAGCCCACCGGTTCGCCGGCGGGCAATTCGCGCACGCAGATGATCTTCGATTCCAGGGTCATCACCGGCTGCAGGCGCGAGGCGACGGCGTTGGGCTCGTCAAAGGGTGTGGCCCCGTAGAGCATGATGCCTGGGCGCACCCAGTCGCTGGGTATCTGCGGCCAGCCCAGCACAGCCGGGGAGTTGCGCAGGCTGATCTGCGCCGCCAGCCCTTGGCGGGCCGCTTCGAACACCGCCAACTGGTGGGTGCTGCTGGGATCGTGCAGCTCATCGGCACGGGCGAAGTGGCTCATCAAGACAATCTTCGCCACCTTGCCGCTGGCGAGCAGGCGCCGGTAGGCCGCCTGGTAATCCGCCGGATGCAGGCCGACCCGGTGCATGCCGGAATCGAGCTTGAGCCAGACCGTGATCGGTTGGCTCAGCACAGCTTTTTCAATCGCTTCGAGCTGCCACAACGAATGCACCACGCACCAGAAATCGTGCTCGACGATCAACGGCAGCTCACTGGCCTCGAAAAAACCCTCCAGCAGCAGGATCGGCCCACGGATCCCGGCGGCCCGCAGTTCCAGGGCTTCTTCGATACACGCCACGGCATAGCCGTCCGCCGTGTCCTGAAGCGCCTCGGCGCACCGCACAGCACCATGCCCATAGGCATCGGCCTTGATCACCGCGAGGGCCTTGGCCCCCGTGACTTCGCGGGCCAATTGGTAGTTGTGACGCAGGGCTTGAAGGTCGATCAGGGCACGGGCAGGACGCATGGCGGCAGGCTTCTAGGCGGTCATGAATAAAAAACCGGTGCTGGCTGACAGCATGAACCACCAACAGCACCGGGAGAGGGATCGTTTGGGCCGGTATTTAAGGCAGCGCGGCCACGACGGACAGCTCCACCAGGATCTGCGGTTCGCACAGCTTGGCTTGCACCGTGGCGCGGGCCGGGGCGACACCCTTGGGCAACCATTTGTCCCAGACCGCGTTCATGCCCTCGAAGTGGGCATCGATGTCCTTCAAGTAGATCGTCACCGATAGCAAACGATTCTTGTCGGTTCCGGCCAGGTCCAGCAAGCGCTCGATATTGGCCAGGCTCTCGCGGGTCTGCTGTTCAATACCGGCGTTCATGTCGTCGCCGACCTGTCCGGCCAGGTAAACGGTGCCGTTGTGCACGACAACCTGGCTCATGCGGTCATTGGTGAGCTGGCGCTGGATTGACATGTTTTGCAGACTCCTGGTGTTTGCTGCCATAACGGGAAATATCGAGGCCTTCGGCGCTGATCTGCGGCTTTTTCTTCGCCATCAGATCGGCCAACAGGCGACCGGAACCACAAGCCATGGTCCATCCGAGAGTGCCATGGCCGGTGTTCAGGAACAGATTCTTGAAGGGCGTGGCCCCCACGATTGGCGTACCGTCCGGGGTGGTCGGGCGCAAGCCGGTCCAGAAACTGGCCTGGGCCAGGTCGCCGCCCTGAGGATAAAGGTCGTTGACGATCATCTCCAGGGTTTCGCGCCGGCGCGGGTTGAGGGACAGGTCAAAACCGGCGATTTCCGCCATGCCGCCCACCCGGATGCGGTTGTCGAACCGGGTGATCGCGACCTTGTAGGTTTCGTCGAGAATGGTCGACGTCGGCGCCATCGCCGGGTTGGTGATCGGCACGGTCAGGGAGTAGCCCTTGAGCGGATACACCGGTGCACGGATCCCGAGGGGCTTGAGCAGTTGCGGCGAATAGCTGCCCAGGGCGAGGACGTAGCGGTCGGCGGTTTCCAGCTTGCCGTCGATCCAGACACCGTTGATGCGATCACCGGCGAAGTCCAGGCGCTGGATGTCCTGGCCGAAGCGGAATTGCACACCGAGCTTCTCGGCCATTTCCGCCAGGCGCGTGGTAAACATCTGGCAGTCGCCGGTCTGGTCGTTGGGCAGGCGCAAGGCACCGGCCAGAATGTCGGTGACATTGGCCAGGGCCGGTTCGACCCGGGCAATGCCCTCGCGGTCGAGCACTTCGAACGGTACGCCGGACTCTTTCAACACCGCGATGTCTTTCGCCGCGCCATCGAGCTGGGCCTGGGTGCGGAACAGCTGGGTGGTGCCCAGGCTACGGCCCTCGTAGGCAATGCCGGTTTCGGCGCGCAGCTCGTCGAGGCAGTCACGGCTGTACTCGGACAGGCGCACCATGCGCTCCTTGTTGATGGCATAGCGGCTGGCGGTGCAGTTGCGCAGCATCTGTGCCATCCACAAGTATTGGTCAATGTCGGCAGTGGCCTTGATCGCCAGCGGCGCGTGGCGCTGCAGCAGCCACTTGATGGCCTTGAGCGGTACGCCCGGTGCGGCCCATGGCGAGGCATAACCCGGCGACACCTGGCCGGCGTTGGCGAAACTGGTTTCCATGGCTGGCGCCGGCTGACGGTCGACCACCACCACTTCAAACCCGGCACGGGCCAGATAGTAAGCACTGACGGTACCGATGACGCCGCTACCCAAGACCATAACGCGCATGTTGATGCCCTCATCGCGGATAACCGCTGACGTTTGTTGTACACAGCTTTGATGGTCGCAGTGTAAAAAAGATCAGCCAGTGCTTTTCACTATATAAACACCTATATTTGGCGAGAATTCTCGGCAAAAACCCTTTTCACGGAGGCGCATCACCTGTGCGTACCAACACCCAGACCAAACGTGAGCTGGACAAGATCGACCGCAATATCCTGCGCATCCTCCAGGCGGACGGACGCATCTCCTTCACTGAGCTGGGGGAAAAGGTCGGCCTCTCCACCACGCCCTGCACCGAGCGGGTACGGCGCCTGGAGCGCGAGGGCATCATCATGGGCTACAACGCCCGGCTCAATCCGCAGCACTTGAAGGGTAGCCTGCTGGTGTTTGTCGAGATCAGCCTCGACTACAAATCCGGCGACACGTTCGAAGAGTTCCGACGCGCCGTGCTGAAACTGCCTCACGTGCTGGAATGTCACCTGGTGTCAGGGGATTTCGACTATCTGGTGAAAGCACGGATTTCCGAGATGGCTTCGTACCGCAAGCTGCTGGGGGACATCCTGCTCAAGCTGCCCCATGTGCGCGAATCCAAGAGCTATATCGTGATGGAAGAAGTGAAGGAAAGCCTGAGCCTGCCGATTCCGGATTGATGACGGTCTCCAAGGCAAGGGTCGTCTGGACGGCCGCTTTCGCGAGCAAGCTCGCTCCCACACAGAGATCCATTGTGGGAGCGGGCTTGCTCGTGAAGGCCGTGACTCGGTATCCCTGCCTGCTAGACCAACACCTGCCGGGTGCTGGCCATGTACTCATGAATCTGCTTCTCGACCCGCGGATGAATCAGTTCCACCGGTCGCCGCCCATTCGGACACGGCAAGGTCGCCGTGGTGCCGAACAGCCGGCAGATCAGCGGGCGCTCGTCGTAGACGGTGCAACCGTTGGGCCCCAAGTGCACGCAGTCGAGCGCGTCCATGGCCGCGTCCTGTTCAGCGCGGGTCTTGCGGGGCAAGCGGGCCATTTCCTCCGGCGAGGTGGTCACCGGACCACAGCAGTCATGGCAGCCCGGAACACATTCGAACGAGGGAATCTGCTGGCGCAGCGTGCGAATTTTTTGACTGTTGCAGCTCATCGAGGCGATTACCGAAGGAGATGGTCCAGGATTCTGCCTTAAAAGCCGCGCACCAGACAGCGTCAGCCGACCGGTGTTGCCCAGTAAGGAATCGCCGGCTTATGCTCCGTAAAATTTCTCAAACACAAAAATCAGGATTACGCACATGAACGCCCGTGTTCAGCAACCTGTTCCGAGCCACGCGCACGCCGCCTCTTATTACGCCGCCAGCAGCCTGCCGCAACCGGACCATCCGCTGCTGCAGGGTGAATTGCTGGCCGATGTCTGCGTGGTCGGTGGTGGGTTCTCCGGGTTGAACACGGCGATCGAACTGGCCGAGCGCGGCATGAGCGTGGTGCTGCTGGAAGCGCACCGGGTCGGCTGGGGCGCCAGCGGGCGCAACGGCGGCCAATTGATTCGTGGCGTCGGCCATGGCCTTGATCAGTTTGCGCCGATCATCGGTGCCGACGGCGTGCGCCAGATGAAGCTCATGGGCCTTGAGGCCGTGGAAATCGTCCGACAGCGCGTCGAGCGCTTCCAGATCCCTTGCGACCTTACTTGGGGCTATTGCGATCTCGCCAACAAGCCGAGCGACCTGGAAGGTTTCGCCGAAGACGCCGAAGAACTGCGCAGCCTGGGTTATCGCCACCCGACCCGATTGCTGCAAGCCAACGAAATGCACAGCGTCGTGGGTTCGGATCGTTACGTCGGTGGGTTGATCGACATGGGCTCGGGGCATCTGCATCCGCTGAACCTGGCCCTGGGCGAAGGCGCCGCCGCGCAGCAACTGGGGGTCAGGCTGTTCGAGCAATCGGCGGTCACGCGTATCGACTACGGCCCTGAAGTGAAGGTGCACACCCGGCAGGGCTCGGTCCGCGCCAAGACGCTGGTGCTGGGCTGCAACGCCTACCTCAATGGGCTCAATCGGCAACTGGGCGGCAAAGTGCTGCCGGCCGGCAGCTACATTATCGCCACCGAACCCTTGAGCCAGGCCCAGGCACAGGCGTTGTTGCCACAGAACATGGCGGTCTGCGATCAACGCGTGGCCCTGGACTACTACCGGCTATCGGCGGATCGACGCTTGCTGTTTGGTGGGGCCTGCCACTATTCCGGCCGCGACCCACAGGACATCGGCGCGTACATGCGGCCGAAGATGCTCAAGGTCTTCCCGCAATTGGCGGATGTGAAAATCGATTACCAGTGGGGTGGGATGATTGGCATCGGCGCCAACCGTTTGCCGCAGATCGGCCGACTCAAGGACCAACCCAATGTGTATTACGCCCAGGCCTATTCAGGCCATGGGGTGAATGCCACGCACCTGGCCGGCAAGTTGTTGGCCGAAGCCATCAGTGGGCAGCACAGCGGCGGTTTCGATCTGTTCGCCCAGGTCCCGCACATGACGTTCCCTGGCGGCAAGCACCTGCGCTCGCCGCTGTTGGCGCTGGGGATGTTGTGGCATCGATTCAAAGAGTTGGTTTAACCCAAAAACCGTGGCGAGGGAGCTTGCTCCCGCTGGGTTGCGCAGCGACCGCAAAATCTTGGGGTTGCTACGCAACCCAGCGGGAGCAAGCTCCCTCGCCACAGGGACTGCGCTGGTGACTTCCTGTCGCTTCAAAGCCGCCAGAACGGTTTCAGCCCCTCCTCCCGCGCCTGCTCCAGACTCAGCCCGATATCACGCAACTGTTCGGGTGTAAGTTCCAACAAAGCTCGGCGTGTATGCAGACGATGCCAGAGCAGGGCCCAACGGCTCAGGCCGGATGGCGGATTGCGCAACATCGCGCTACGCAGCCCCTTCTCCTGCCCTGCCGCCAGTTCCTGACTGTGTAACGTCAGCCGCACATCGCTCAAGCCGTTCATTTTGATCGCTCCTGTTTACTTGGGTAGCCAGAGGTTTCATGATGCGTGGACGATCAAAAGCGATACAGATTCAACTCATTTTTTTTATAAGCATACAGATTCGGTATTTCCGCCACTGAATTGTCATTTTCCACCCCAACTGTATCGGTTGCAGTGGTCCATCTCATCGGGAGCGCGCCATGACCCTCTACGTGAACCTCGCCGAATTGCTCGGTACCCGCATCGAACAGGGCTTCTACCGCCCCGGCGATCGGCTGCCGTCAGTGCGGGCATTGAGCACGGAACATGGGGTCAGCTTGAGTACGGTGCAGCAGGCCTATCGCGTGCTGGAGGACAGTGGACTGGCGATGCCGAGGCCCAAGTCCGGCTATTTCGTCCCCGTGGGCCGCGAACTGCCGGACCTGCCGGTGGTAGGCCGGCCAGCCCAGCGTCCTGTGGATATTTCCCAGTGGGACCAGGTGCTGGAGCTGATCCGCGCCGTACCGCGCCCGGACGTGGTGCAACTGGGACGCGGCATGCCAGATATCAATTCGCCGACCATGAAACCGTTGCTGCGCAGCCTGGCGCAGATCAGCCGCCGACAAGACATGCCCGGCCTGTATTACGACAACATCTACGGCAACCTCGCATTGCGCGAACAGATCGCCCGGCTGTCGCTGGACTCCGGCTGCCAACTGGGGCCCAACGACTTGATCGTCACCACCGGCTGCCACGAGGCCCTGTCGGTCAGCATCCGCGCCACCTGCGAACAAGGCGATATCGTCGCGGTGGACTCACCCAGCTTTCACGGGGCCATGCAAACCCTCAAGGGCCTGGGCATGAAGGCCTTGGAAATTCCCACCGACCCACTCACCGGTATCAGCCTGGATGCACTGGAACTGGCGCTGGAGCAATGGCCGATCAAGGCCATACAGTTGACCCCCAGCTGCAATAACCCGCTGGGCTACATCATGCCCGACGCTAACAAACGCGCGCTGCTGACCCTGGCACAACGCTTCGACGTGGCGATCATCGAAGATGATGTGTATGGCGAGTTGGCCTACACGTACCCTCGCCCGCGCACCATCAAGTCCTTCGATGAAGACGGCCGCGTCCTGCTCTGCAGTTCATTTTCCAAGACCCTGGCGCCCGGGCTGCGCATTGGCTGGGTTGCGCCGGGCCGGTATTTGGAGCGAGCGCTGCACATGAAATACATCAGCACCGGCTCCACCGCCCCACAACCGCAGATCGCCATCGCCGAATTTCTCAAGGGCGGGCATTTCGAACCCCATTTGCGCAGGATGCGTACGCAATACCAGCGCAATCGCGACGTGATGATCGATTGGGTCAGCCGCTATTTTCCACCGGGTACCCGGGCCAGTCGCCCGCGGGGCAGCTTCATGCTGTGGATCGAATTGCCCGACGGTTTCGACACGCTGAAGCTCAATCGGGTCCTGCTCGACCAAGGCGTGCAGGTCGCCGTCGGCAGCATTTTTTCGGCCTCGGGCAAGTACCGCAACTGCCTGCGGATGAACTACGCTGCCAAGCCAACGGCCCAGATCGAAGAGGCCGTACGCAAGGTCGGAACTGCCGCTATCGCATTGTTGAACGAAACCCAACACGACATCGTCTGAACTTTACCCAGGGAAGCAGCACCCAACGCCCGATCAACGTGAACAAGCGGAACGATCCTACGTGAGATCCAGACCGATCCTGCCTGCGCTGCTGCTAATCGCCTCACTGCTGAGCGGCTGCGCCAGTCTTGATGTCACCCGCGAGCCTTCCCAGGCCTTGCCGGCCGCCGAATCCTCGTTCGGCCGCTCGGTCCAGGCCCAGGTTGCCACCCATGAAGGGCGCTCGGGCTTTCGGCTGCTGTCGGACAGCACCGACGCGTTCATCGCCCGGGCCGAGTTGATTCGCCACGCCCAAGGCAGCCTGGACTTGCAGTACTACATCGTCCACGACGGCATCAGCACACGGATGCTGGTGGATGAATTGCTCAAGGCCGCCGACCGGGGCGTGCGCGTGCGCATCCTGCTGGACGACACCACCAGCGATGGCCTTGATCAGATCATCGCGACCCTCGCCGCTCATCCGCAGATCCAGATTCGCCTGTTCAACCCGCTGCACCTGGGACGCGCCACCGGCGTGACCCGCAGCCTCGGGCGCCTGCTCAACCTGTCACAGCAACACCGCCGAATGCACAACAAATTGTGGCTGGCGGACAACAGCATGGCCATCGTCGGCGGCCGCAACCTGGGCGACGAGTATTTCGACGCCGAACCCAACCTGAACTTCACCGACATCGACCTGCTCGGTGTCGGCCCGGTGGCCGAACAATTGGGGCACAGCTTCGACCAATACTGGAACAGTGCCCTGAGCAAACCCATCGAACAGTTTCTGTCCCATCGCCCCACGCCCAAGGACCTGGCCAACAGTCGCCAGCGCCTGCAAGAGTCCCTGGAGCAGACCCAAAAGGAGAATCACGCGCTCTACCAGCAGTTGACCGCCTACAAGACCCAACCGCGCCTGGACACTTGGCGCGGCCAGTTGATCTGGGCCTGGAACAAAGCGCTGTGGGACGCGCCCAGCAAGGTGCTGGCCAAGGACGAGCCCGACCCACAGCTGTTGCTGACCACGCAACTGGCCCCCGAGCTGACGGGCGTCAGCAAAGAATTGATCATGATTTCCGCCTACTTCGTCCCCGGTCAGCCAGGTTTGGTGTACCTGACCAGTCGCGCCGATGCCGGTGTATCGGTGAGCCTGCTGACTAACTCCCTGGAAGCTACCGATGTGCCAGCGGTACATGGCGGCTATGCGCCGTATCGCAAGGCACTGCTGGAACATGGTGTGCGCCTGTTCGAGTTGCGACGGCAACCGGGCGACAAAGGCAGCAGCCCACACCTGTTCTACAGTAAATCCTACGGTGAATCGGACTCCAGCCTGCACAGCAAAGCGATCATCTTCGACCAGCAGAAATCATTCATCGGCTCGTTCAATTTCGACCCGCGCTCGGTCCTGTGGAACACCGAAGTCGGCGTGCTGGTGGACAGCCCCGAACTCGCCGGCCAAGTGCGCGAACTGGCCTTGCAGGGCATGGCACCGGCCCTGAGTTATCAGGCCAGGCTGGAGAATGGAGCGCTTGTATGGACCACCGAAGACAACGGCCAGACCCACGACCTGGACCGCGAACCGGGCAGTTGGTGGCGCCGGTTCAATGCCTGGTTCAGCACGACGATCGGGTTGGAGCGGATGTTGTAGAACTGCAAAACCTCTGTGGCGAGGGGATTTATCCCCTCGCCACAGGTTCACCACACCTCCAGCAGGCGTTCAGGCGGCCTCGGTGGTCCCGAATGCCCCTTGGCGCAACAGCAGGATCACCAGGCCAAACGCCCCTGCCGCCATGAACAAAGGCAGTGCATGCCCGCTGATCCACTGGCTTCCCGCTCCCGCCGCCAAGGGGCCGATCAGGCAACCAAGGCCCCACAGTTGCGCGACATGGGCGTTGGCCCGCACCAGCGCATCGTCGCGGTAACGCTCGCCGATCAGAATCAGCGACAAGGTGAACAAACCGCCGGCGCTGGCGCCGAACAGCACCCACAGCGGCCAGATCAACAGGGTATCGATCAAAAGCACAACGGCCAGGCTCGACAACGTCAGCGCCACCGCACAGCCCATCAACAGCGCCCGGCGAGACACGCGATCGGCCAGGGCGCCAATGGGCAACTGCAACAAGGCATCACCGACCACCACGGTGCTGACCATCGCCAGCGCGATGTCGGCAGTGAAGCCCTGACGCAGGCAATACACCGGCAGCAGCGTGAGGATCATGGCCTCGAACGCGGCGAACAACGAGACCGCCCAGGCAATCGCCGGCAAGCCTCGGCAAAAGACCCACAAATCCCCGAACGTCACGCTGCCGGCCTCGCTGCTCGGCGCACCGCTACGGCCCAGCAACAGCAAGGGTGCAATCAGCAGCAAACCGACGCCCACCCAGAACCCGTAGTCATGATCGGTCCCCAGTGCGCCCAGCAGCAGCGGGCCAGACAACTGACTCAGGGCGTAGCTGCTGCCGTACAGCGCCACCAGTCGCCCACGCCATTTCTCAATGACCAGTTGATTGATCCAGCTTTCACCCAGAATGAACACCAGGGTCAGGACCACGCCAATCACCAGGCGCAGCAGCAACCAGACCGGATAGCTGGGCAACAGCGCCAGCAACCCAATGGACACCGCGCCGCCCCACAGGCACAGACGCATCAACACCGCCGTGCCAAACCGCGCCGCCAACCGGCTGGACACCTTGGCCCCGAGCAGCACCCCCACGGCCGGCATGGCGGCCATCACGCCAATGGCGAACGAGCCATAGCCCCAGCCCTCCAGGCGCAGCGACACCAGCGGCATGCTCACGCCCAAGGCCAGGCCGACACTCAGGACAGACGCCAACACGGCGAAATAGGTCGCCCAACGCATTTCCACGCTCCTGTGGAGGGTTATCAATCTCAGCCATCCCCCAAAACACTGTGGGAGCGAGCTTGCTCGCGATGACGGAGCAACATTCAACAGAGTCGTCGACTGTCGTACCGCTATCGCGAGCAAGCTCGCTCCCACAGGGGGCTCGGCGCTGCTCGAAGCCCCGGACAGGGTCCGGGGCCTAAGGTGTCAGAGCTTGATCCAGGTCGACTTCAGCTCGGTGTATTTGTCGAACGCATGCAGCGACTTGTCGCGACCGTTGCCCGATTGCTTGAAGCCACCGAACGGCGCGGTCATGTCGCCGCCGTCGTACTGGTTGACCCATACGCTACCGGCACGCAGGGCCTTGGCGGTCAGGTGGGCCTTGGAGATGTCCTTGGTCCACACCGCTGCGGCCAAGCCGTACGGTGTGTCGTTAGCGATCTCGATGGCCTGCTCGGCGGTGTCGAAGGCAATGACCGACAACACCGGGCCGAAAATCTCTTCCTGGGCGATTTTCATCGCGTTGCTCACGCCATCGAAAATCGTCGGTTCGACGTACGTACCGCCCGTTTCCTCAAGGATGCGCTTGCCGCCGGCCACCAGTTTGGCGCCGTCGCTGTGCCCGGCCTCGATGTAGGACAGCACGGTGTTCATCTGCTGTGTATCGACCAAGGCACCGACATTGGTGGCCGGGTCCAGGGGGTTGCCAGGCTTCCAGCCCTTGAGGGCTTCGATCACCAGTGGCAGGAACGTGTCCTTGATGGAGCGTTCCACCAACAGCCGCGAGCCGGCGGTGCAAACTTCGCCCTGGTTGAAGGCGATGGCGCTGGCGGCGGATTCGGCGGCGGCTTGCAGGTCCGGGGCATCGGCGAACACGATGTTCGGGCTCTTGCCGCCGGCTTCCAGCCAGATACGCTTCATGTTGGATTCACCGGAGTAGATCATCAGTTGCTTGGCGATCTTGGTAGAGCCGGTGAACACCAGTGTATCGACGTCCATATGCAGGGCCAGGGCCTTGCCGACGGTATGGCCATAGCCTGGCAGCACGTTCAGCACGCCTTTCGGAATGCCGGCCTCGATCGCCAGTGCGGCAATGCGGATGGCGGTCAACGGGGATTTTTCCGACGGCTTGAGCACCACCGAGTTACCGGTGGACAGCGCCGGGCCGAGTTTCCAGCAGGCCATCATCAACGGGAAGTTCCAGGGCACGATAGCGCCCACGACACCCACTGGCTCACGGGTTACCAGGCCCAATTGGTCGTGCGGCGTGGCCGCCACTTCGTCGTAGAGTTTGTCGATAGCTTCGCCGCTCCAGCTCAAGGCTTGGGCCGCGCCGGGAACGTCGATATTCAAGGAATCACTGATCGGCTTGCCCATGTCCAGGGTTTCGAGCAGGGCCAGCTCTTCGGCATGCTGCTTGAGCAGGCCGGCAAAACGAATCATGGTGGCTTTGCGCTTGCTGGGTGCCAGGCGCGACCAGACGCCGGAACTGAAAGTGGCGCGGGCGTTTTCGACAGCACGCTGGGCGTCGGCGACGTCACAGCTGGCGATCTTGCCCAGCAGGCGGCCATCGACCGGGCTGAGGCAATCAAAGGTTTCGCCGGACACCGCATCGGTGTACTCGCCGTTGATGAAGGCGCGGCCTTCGATCTTCAGGTCGCGGGCGCGTTGTTCCCAGTCGGCACGAGTCAGGGTGGTCATGCGTGTGTCCTCCTCTTATTGAGTACGAACGCCGCGCGGTGCGCAACGCCCAAAAGAATTCTGCCCAACCAGCCTGTTTTCGGCGCTATTTTCGGCATAGGGCACCCGCCACCCTAAACCAGCGGCTGGTCATGTTTCAATATATTTGACACAAGGCTGGCAAACGACCTTGCGATGTTCGTTTTAATAAACATAGACTCGGGGCCTTCCAAGCGATCGCTGAGGATCACCCGCATGAGCATTCAGGACATCGTCGATTTCAGCCAGGCCAATACCACCGCCGAACGTTATCGCCCGGACCCGGCCAAGGTGTTCAAGGGCGATCCCGAGCAAACCGTGTTCAACCACTACAGCAGCCCCTGCGGGCAAATGAACGCGGGCGTATGGGAAGGCGCCATCGGGCAGTGGACGGTCAATTACACCGAGCATGAGTATTGCGAGATCGTCCAGGGTGTTTCCGTGCTGCGGGACGACGATGGCAATGCCAAGACTTTGCGAGCCGGCGACCGCTTCGTGATTCCAGCAGGGTTCAAGGGCACTTGGGAGGTGTTGGAGCCGTGCCGCAAGATTTATGTGATCTTCGAGCAGAAGGCTTGAGCCCCACTGAAAAAGCAGCTGACACTCTAACGCTGGTCAATGACCCGCCAAGCAGATGAGACTGCTCGCGGGCGCCACATTGTTATCGTCGCATCGGCTACGCACAGGACGTGCGGCCAACCCGACAGGTGAGCGCCCCGACCTATCAATAGTTGCAAGGAGGCAACATGCCCGTCCTACCCGATCAATGCGATCTGGCCATCGCCCAGTACACCATCGGCCAAAAATGCACCCCCGAACTGCTTGAAGAGGTTCGCGCCCTGGCCGATGGAGCTCCCGTGCGCGCCACGGGCCCGAAGTATCCTACGGGCTGGGATCTGCGCCCGCGACGCATCAACCTGCACACCAACGCCGACAGGATCATTGTCAGCATCAACTGCGGCTGATCGACACGTAAACAAAAAAGGCCCGTATCTCGCGATACGGGCCTTTTTCGTAAGAAGGGAAAAATCAATTACTTGATTTTGCCTTCCTTGTAGATCACGTGCTTGCGAACAACCGGATCATATTTCTTGATCTCGATTTTGTCCGGGGTAGTACGCTTGTTCTTGTCGGTAGTGTAGAAGTGACCAGTACCGGCGCTCGAGATCAAACGAATCAATTCACGCATGATTAGCTCCCTTAAACCTTGCCATCGCGACGAAGTTCGGCCAGCACGACACTGATGCCACGCTTGTCGATGATGCGCATGCCCTTGGCAGATACGCGCAGACGCACAAAACGTTTCTCTTCTTCAACCCAGAAGCGGTGATGCTGCAGGTTCGGCAGGAAACGACGACGGGTTTTGTTGTTTGCGTGGGAAATGTTATTCCCAGTCACCGGACCCTTACCGGTAACTTGACAGACTCTCGACATGCCTCAGCCCTCTAAAACCACATGCCCAACCCGGCATGGGTTGGCCGCTTAATCTCTCAGTCATTTGGCGCCAGGCGCCGCGTTTCTTTAAGGGTCTTACCGGCTACACCTACAGTGAAGGAACCGGGCCCCTAGAAAAGAGCGCTGCTTTATACCAGAAAGACCACAGTGCAACAACAGCCGATGCGATTTGTCTTCAGGGCGAATCATCGAGCAACCGCCCCGGACGGCGGGGACAGAGGCTGGCACAGCCCCTTACCGCTCGTCGCTGGACGCAGATTTTTTTCACCCGCGGCGACTTTCAGCCCATCAAAGTGCCGGCGCAGAGTGCCGGAAAATGCAAAAAGGGGATAGTCATTTAGCGGCGAGCCCACTAGGGTAGGCCTTTTCCAGACTGCACTCGCAGATGGGCCTTCGACTTGCACAGGAAACCGACCATGCGCCTCGCTGCCCTACCATTGTTGCTCGCCCCTCTGCTGATCACCCCGCAGGCCATGGCCGCTGCCCTGAGCGTCTGTACCGAGGCCAGCCCGGAAGGGTTCGATGTCGTCCAGTACAACTCCCTGACGACCACCAACGCCTCTGCCGATGTGCTGATGAACCGCCTGGTGGACTTCGACACCGCCAGCGGCAAAGTGGTCCCCAGCCTGGCCGAGCGCTGGGAAGTCTCCATCGATGGCCTGGCCTACGTGTTCAAGCTGCGGCCACAGGTCAAGTTTCACCACACCGACTATTTCACGCCGCGCCGCGACCTGACCGCCGAGGACGTGAAGTTCAGCTTCGAGCGCATGCTCGACCCGGCAAACCCATGGCACAAGGTCGCGCAAAGCGGCTTCCCCCACGCCCAGTCCATGCAATTGCCGGCGCTGATCAAGAAAATCGACGCGCTGGACCCGCTGACCGTGCGCTTCACCCTCGATCACGCCGACTCGACCTTCCTGGCGACGCTGAGCATGGGTTTTGCCTCCATTTATTCGGCCGAATACGCCGATCAGTTGATGAAGGCCGGTACGCCGGAAAAGCTCAACAGCCTGCCGATCGGCACCGGCCCGTTCATTTTCAGCCGGTTCCAGAAGGACGCCTCGATTCGCTACAAGGCCAACGACGCCTATTTCGGCGGCAAGCCCCAAGTGGACCCGCTGGTCTTCGCCATCACGCCGGATGCCAACGTGCGCCTGCAGAAACTGCGCCGCAACGAATGCCAGATCGCCCTGTCGCCCAAGCCTTTGGACGTACAAGCCGCCAGGCAAGAACCCACGCTGAAGATCGAGCAGACCGACGCCTTCATGACCGCCTTCGTGGCGATCAACAGCCAGCATCCGCCGCTGGACAAGCCTGAGGTGCGCCAAGCCATCAACCTGGCCTTCGACAAGACCAGCTACCTGAAGACCGTCTTCGAAGGCACCGCCGAAGCCGCCAATGGCCCCTACCCGCCCAACACCTGGAGCTACGCCAAAAACCTGCCCGGCTACGCCCATGACCTGGCCAAGGCCCGCGACCTGCTGGCCAAGGCCGGCTTGAAGGAAGGCTTCCAGACCACCATCTGGACCCGCCCCTCCGGCAGCCTGCTGAACCCCAACCCCAGCGTCGGCGCACAACTGCTGCAGTCGGACCTGGCACAGATCGGCATCCAGGCCGAGATCCGGGTGATCGAATGGGGCGAACTGATCCGTCGCGCCAAGGCCGGCGAACATGATTTGCTGTTCATGGGTTGGGCTGGCGACAACGGCGACCCGGACAACTTCCTCACGCCGCAGTTTTCCTGTGCGGCGGTCAAGTCCGGCACCAACTTCGCCCGCTACTGCAACGCCGACCTGGACAAACTGATCAGCGCCGGCAAGACCACCGGCGAACAGGGCGTGCGTGCCAAGCTCTACGAGCAGGCCCAGGCCCAGATCCAGCAACAGGCCCTGTGGCTGCCCCTGGCGCACCCAACCGCGTTCGCCCTGACCCGCAAGGATGTCCAGGGTTATTCGGTCAGCCCGTTTGGGCGCCAGGACTACGCCAAGGTCAGCCTCAAGTAACCCCAACCCCACCACAGCACCCCCTTCGGGAGCCTGTGGGAGCAAAGCTTGCTCGCGATAGCGGTTCTACAGCCAACAGAAGTGTTGTATGTGACGACGTCATCGCGAGCAAGCTTTGCTCCCACAAGGGAGGGTTCAAGCTTAATCGCGTTTACATCCACCCACGCTCCGCCATCGACAACGGCTCCCCATCGCCAACGATGAAGTGGTCGAGCACCCGCACATCGATCAGCTCCAACGCCTCCTGAAGCCGCTCAGTGAGCATCCGGTCAGCCTGGCTGGGCTCGGTATTGCCGGAGGGATGGTTGTGGCACAGGATCAGCGCGGCGGCGTTGTGGGCCAGGGCGCGCTTGACGACCTGCCGGGGATGGACACTGGCGCTGTCGATAGAGCCGCGAAACAGCGCCTCGAAGGTCAGCACCTGGTGCTTGGAATTGAGAAACAGGCAACCGAACACCTCGTGGGGTTCGTGACGCAGCATCGATTTGAGGTACTCACGCACCGCGAACGGGCTTTCCAGCGACGTTTTTTCCCGTGCCCGTTCAGCCAAATGCCGACGGCTCATTTCCTGAACCGCTTGCAACTGGGCAAACTTCGCCGGCCCGAGCCCCATATGATTACTGAATGTGATCTGATCGGCCTCAAGCAGCGCGCGCAGGCTGCCAAATTGAATCAATAGCTGTCGCGCCAGATCCACCGCACTTTTGCCCGACACGCCGGTGCGTAAAAAAATCGCCAGCAGCTCGGCGTCCGATAGACTCCCCGCCCCTAGCGCCAATAACCGCTCCCGTGGCCGCTCGGCCGCAGGCCAATCGCGAATACTCATGGCATCTCCCTGATTGTGGGCGCCGCTGTTCCGTAGCGGTCGCTGTGATATCGTAGCCCATCTTTTTTGCAGGCGTTTTGCACCCTGGCAGGCTGCTGCCAAGGGGTTCGCCCTGCACTGACCACTGAAATCGAAAGGCAGGCCTATGCAGCGGCTGTATCGGAAACGCATCGTTCTGGGCGTCGGCGGCGGCATTGCCGCCTACAAGAGCGCCGAGCTGGTTCGCAGGCTTATCGACCAGGGCGCGGAAGTACGGGTCGTCATGACCCGCGGTGGCAGCGAGTTCATTACCCCGCTGACCATGCAAGCCCTGTCCGGGCACCCGGTCCACCTGGATTTGCTCGATCCGGCGGCCGAAGCCGCCATGGGCCATATCGAACTGGCCAAGTGGGCCGACCTGGTGCTGATCGCCCCAGCCACGGCCGACCTGATCGCCCGTTTGGCCCAAGGCATCGCCGACGACCTGCTGACCACCCTGGTGCTCGCCACCGACGCGGTCGTCGCCGTGGCGCCGGCCATGAACCAGGCCATGTGGCGCGACCCGGCCACCCAGGCCAACCTGCAACTGCTGGAAAGCCGCGACCTGAAAGTCTTCGGCCCGGCCTCTGGCAGCCAGGCCTGCGGCGATGTCGGCATGGGCCGCATGCTCGAAGCCACCGACCTGGCCCAATGCGCCGCCGACTGCTTCCAGCGCCAGGCCCTGACCGGCAAGCACGTGCTGATCACCGCCGGACCGACCCAGGAAAACATCGACCCGGTGCGCTACATCACCAACCACAGCTCCGGAAAAATGGGCTTCGCCCTGGCCGAAGCCGCCGTGGAAGCCGGCGCCCGGGTGACGCTGATCACCGGCCCCGTGCACTTGCCGACTCCAGACCGGGTCACCCGCATCGACGTAGTCAGCGCCCGGGACATGCTCGCGGCCTGTGAAGCAGCCATCCCCTGCGACCTGTTCATCGCTTCGGCAGCGGTAGCGGACTACCGCCCGGAAGTAGTCGCCCCGCAAAAATTGAAGAAAGACCCTACAAGCGGCGACGGCCTGCTACTGCAAATGGTGCGTAACCCGGACATCCTGGCCAGCATCGCCACCCGCCCCGACCGCCCGTTCAGTGTCGGCTTCGCCGCCGAGACCGAACACCTGCTCGATTACGCCGCACGCAAGCTCAAGGACAAGAACCTCGACTTGATCGTCGCCAACGACGTGGCCAACCCGAGCATCGGCTTCAACAGCGAAGAAAACGCCTGCAGCGTGATCGACCGCCAGTTGCACGCCACACTTTTCGCCCAGACCAGCAAGAGCAAGATTGCCCGCCAGCTGATCACTTTTATCGCCGAACGTCTGAACCAGGTTTAATGTCATGCACGCCCTACAAGCCAAGATCCTCGACCCACGCATCGGCAACGAATTCCCGCTGCCACAATACGCCACACCGGGCTCCGCCGGCCTCGACCTGCGGGCGATGCTCAAGCAGGACACGATCCTGGAGCCGGGCCAGACCCTGCTGATCCCTACCGGTCTGTCGGTGTACATCGGCGACCCGGGCCTGGCCGCGTTGATCCTGCCGCGCTCGGGCCTGGGCCACAAGCACGGCATCGTGCTGGGCAACCTGGTGGGCCTGATCGACTCCGATTACCAAGGCGAACTGATGGTGTCGTGCTGGAACCGCGGCCAAACGGCCTTCAACATTGTCGTGGGCGAACGCATCGCGCAGTTGGTGCTGGTGCCGGTGGTCCAGGCCCACTTCGAACTGGTCGAAGAATTTGACGAAAGCCAGCGCGGCGCGGGTGGTTTCGGGCATTCCGGCAGCCATTGACCGGCGGTTGCAGGCCGGGCGTCCTGCCCGGCCCGTTTGTGAAGCTTGTGTTTCAGGACAAAAAATGCGCAATGGCTTTCTGCTAGGTTTCCCACCCGGAATCAATGTATTAGGCGAGCGAGGCCGGGGTAACGCTGTCTCATGGCACTTTCCCACCACGAACTCTCTGTCAAAAACGCCGTCATACCCTTCAGCTTGAGCCTGCCGACGCCCATCGTCGGCCTGTCCAGTCACTTTCCTGATAGAGCGCCCCGCCCATGAACACCCCAGCCGCAATCGCCCCGATCTTCCCTGACAGCATCTTCCGCGCCTACGACATCCGTGGCGTGGTACCGGAAACCCTCACCGCCGAAACCGCCTACTGGATCGGCCGCGCCATCGGCTCCCAGAGCCTGGCCCAGGGCGAACCGAACGTGTGCGTCGGCCGTGATGGCCGTCTGTCGGGCCCTGAGCTGGTCGAACAACTGATCAAAGGCGTTGCCGACAGTGGCTGCCACGTCAGCGACGTGGGCCTGGTGCCGACCCCGGCGCTGTACTACGCCGCCAACGTGCTGGCTGGCAAGTCCGGGGTGATGCTCACCGGCAGCCACAACCCCTCGAACTACAACGGCTTCAAGATCGTCATCGCCGGCGACACCCTCGCCAACGAGCAGATCCAGGCCCTGCATACCCGCCTCAAGACCAACGACCTGAGCAGCGGCCAGGGCAGCATCACCAAGGTCGATATCCTCGAGCGCTATAACGACGAAATCGTAAAAGACGTGAAACTCGCCCGTCGCCTGAAAGTGGTTGTCGACTGCGGCAACGGCGCGGCCGGCGTGATCGCCCCGCAACTGATCGAAGCCCTGAACTGCGAAGTCATCCCGCTGTTCTGCGACGTCGACGGCAACTTCCCCAACCACCACCCGGACCCGGGCAAGCTGGAAAACCTCGAAGACCTGATCGCCAAGGTCAAGGAAACCAACGCCGACCTGGGCCTGGCCTTCGATGGCGACGGCGACCGCGTGGGCGTGGTGACCAATACCGGCAGCGTGGTGTTCCCCGACCGCCTGCTGATGCTGTTCGCTCGTGACGTGGTAGCGCGCAATCCGAACGCCGAAATCATCTTCGACGTCAAATGCACCCGTCGCCTGGTGCCACTGATCAAGGAATATGGCGGTCGTCCACTGATGTGGAAAACCGGTCATTCGTTGATCAAGAAGAAAATGAAACAAAGCGGCGCCCTGCTGGCCGGCGAAATGAGCGGCCACATCTTCTTCAAGGAACGCTGGTTCGGCTTTGACGACGGCATCTACAGCGCCGCGCGGCTGCTGGAAATCCTCAGCAAGGAGAAATCCACGGCCGAAGAGCTGTTCGCAACCTTCCCGAACGATATTTCTACGCCAGAAATCAATATCCATGTGACCGAAGAGAGCAAATTCAGCATCATTGATGCACTGCACGACGCTCAATGGGGCGAAGGCGCCGAACTGACCACCATCGATGGTGTACGGGTCGACTATCCCCACGGCTGGGGCCTGGTTCGCGCATCCAACACCACACCGGTGCTGGTACTGCGTTTCGAGGCCGACAACGAAGCCGAACTGCAGCGCATCAAGGATGTGTTCCACGCCCAACTCAAACGTGTCGCACCTGATCTCCAACTACCGTTTTGATTTTTTGAAGCACTACCGGAGCCCTGAATGACCCTCGAACGCGAAGCCGCCGCCAACACCGCCAAGGTCCTGTCCGAAGCGTTGCCTTATATCCGACGCTACGTCGGCAAGACCCTGGTGATCAAATACGGCGGCAACGCGATGGAAAGCGAGGAGCTCAAGACCGGCTTCGCCCGCGACATCGTGCTGATGAAGGCCGTGGGCATCAACCCGGTGGTGGTGCACGGCGGTGGCCCGCAGATCGGTGACCTGCTCAAGCGCCTGTCGATCGAAAGCCACTTCATCGATGGCATGCGCGTGACCGATGCGCAGACCATGGACGTGGTGGAAATGGTCCTGGGCGGCCAGGTCAACAAGGACATCGTCAACCTGATCAACCGTCATGGCGGCAGCGCCATCGGCCTGACAGGCAAGGACGCCGAGCTGATCCGGGCGAAGAAACTCACCGTCACCCGCCAGACACCGGAGATGACCCAGCCGGAAATCATCGACATCGGCCAGGTGGGCGAAGTGGTCGGCATCAACACCGACCTGCTGAACCTGCTGGTCAAGGGCGACTTCATCCCGGTCATCGCGCCCATCGGCGTGGGCGCCAACGGCGAGTCGTACAACATCAACGCCGACCTGGTGGCGGGCAAGGTTGCCGAAGCACTGAAAGCTGAAAAGCTGATGCTGCTGACCAACATCGCCGGCCTGATGGACAAGTCGGGCAAAGTCCTGACCGGGCTGTCGACCCAGCAGGTCGATGACCTGATCGCCGACGGCACCATCTACGGCGGCATGCTGCCGAAGATCCGTTGCGCGCTGGAAGCGGTACAGGGCGGCGTCGGCAGCTCGCTGATCATCGACGGCCGGGTACCGAATGCGATCCTGCTGGAGATCTTCACCGACACCGGCGTGGGTACGTTGATCAGCAATCGCAAGCGTCCCTAACCGATACCGGTAAAAAAAGACCCCACTCAACCTGGTTGAGCGGGGTCTTTTTTTGCCTTACTCCCTGTGGGAGCGAGCTTGCTCGCGAAGGCAATCCATCATTCAGCATCAATGCTGGCTGACACACCGCTATCGCGAGCAAGCTCGCTCCCACAGGGGGATTGCGCAGCTCTCTTAGACGCCAAACTGCGCCCGATAAGCCTCGACCGCCGGCAAATGCTGCTTGAGCTGCGGATCGTCGGCCAAAAATTCCAGCACCTGGTTCAGCGACACGATGCTGATCACCGGGATCCCGAAGTCGTGTTCCACTTCCTGGATCGCCGACAGCTCGCCGTTGCCGCGCTCCTGGCGGTTCAGGGCAATCAGCACGCCGGCGGCCTTGGCGCCGTCCTGGGAGCCGATGATCTGCATCACTTCACGAATGGCGGTGCCGGCAGTGATCACGTCGTCGATGATCAGCACTTCGCCGGTCAGCGGCGCGCCTACCAGGCTGCCACCTTCACCGTGGGCCTTGGCTTCCTTGCGGTTGAAACACCAGGGCAGGTCGCGGTCGTGGTGCTCGGCCAAGGCAACGGCCGTGGCGGCGGCCAGCGGGATGCCTTTGTAGGCTGGACCGAACAGGACGTCGAACGAAATACCGCTTTCGACAATGGCCGCGGCGTAGAAACGACCCAGCTGCGCCAGGGCCGAACCGCTGTTGAACAGGCCGGCATTGAAGAAGTACGGGCTGGTGCGCCCGGACTTGAGGGTGAACTCACCGAAGCGCAAAACGCCGCGATCGATGGCAAAGCGAATGAAATCGCGCTGATACGCCTGCATGAAAAAAAGCCTCAAATACCGCGGATTTAGCTAAATAGGTACACGGCGTGTATCATACACGCACGTGATTTTTGGGGCCATTTATGCGGATCATCAGTGTGAACGTCAATGGTATTCAGGCTGCAGTGGAGCGAGGTTTGCTCAGTTGGCTGCAAGCACAGAATGCCGACGTCATCTGCCTGCAGGACACCCGCGCCTCCGCCTTTGAACTGGACGATGCAGCCTTCCAACTGGATGGTTACTTCCTTTATGCCTGCGATGCCGAAGTCCCCGCCCAGGGTGGCGTGGCTTTGTACTCGCGGCTGCAACCGAAGGCTGTCATCAACGGTCTCGGTTTCGAGACGGCGGACCGCTACGGGCGCTACCTGCAAGCCGATTTCGACAAGGTCAGCATCGCGACCTTACTGCTCCCTTCGGGGCAGAACGGCGATGAAGATTTGAATCAGAAATTCAAGTTGATGGACGACTTCGCCCGTTATCTGGATAAACAGCGGCGCAAACGTCGCGAGTACATTTATTGTGGCTCGCTGTACGTGGCGCAACAGAAGCTGGATATCAAGAACTGGCGCGACAGCCAACAATCTCCTGGCTTCCTGGCGCCGGAACGGGCCTGGATGGACGAGATCATTGGCAACATGGGTTATGTCGACGCCCTGCGCGAAGTCAGCCGTGAAGGCGACCAGTACAGCTGGTGGCCGGACAACGAACAGGCCGAGATGCTCAACCTTGGCTGGCGCTTCGACTACCAGTTGCTGACACCTGGGCTGCGCCGCTTCGTACGCAGCGCCCGCCTGCCGCGCCAGCCACGGTTCTCGCAGCATGCGCCGCTGATCGTGGATTACGACTGGACGCTGACCATCTAAGCGTACCGGCGACATCCCCCAGGTCGACCGCCCAAGGAAAATGCCCGTATCGCAAGATACGGGCATTTTTCATGGAACACGCTACCGCTCGGACCATCAAGTCGCGGCAAAAAACGGCAGGGCAAGGTACAACTTGATGACGATGACGTTAATGATATCGATGAAGAACGCGCCCACCATCGGCACCACCAGAAACGCTATCTGTGAAGGCCCATAACGCTGCGTCACTGCCTGCATGTTGGCGATGGCCGTCGGCGTGGCACCCAACCCAAAACCGCAATGCCCTGCCGCCAAGACTGCCGCATCGTAATGACTGCCCATGAGCCTGAACGTCACGAAAATCGCAAACAACGCCATGACCAATGTCTGGGCCGCCAGGATAATGAAGATCGGCAAGGCCAGTGACGCCAGGTCCCACAACTTGAGTGACATCAAGGCGATCGCCAGAAACAATGACAGGCTCACATTGCCGAGCACGGACACTTCTCGCTCAAACACCTGATACAAGCCAAGCGCCGAAAGTCCATTGCGCAAGACCACCCCCACGAACAAGACGCAAACGAACGTCGGCAACTCGAATGCGGTGTCGTGGAGCTGCCCATTCAAGAGGGTACCGACCAACAGGCTGACTGCAATCAGGGCGAGCGTCTCGATAAACGAAAACGGCGTAATCGAGCGCTCTTTGTTCGGCTGTTCGAAACCCTTGGGTATCCGGGGCTTTTCTGATTCAAGGCCGCCGGGTAACTGGACACGCTTGATGAGCAGGCGCGCAACCGGTCCACCGATCAAGCCACCCAACACCAAACCAAACGTTGCGGAAGCCATCGCCAGTTCGGAGGCCGAAGCCAGGCCGAACTTCTCACTGAACACCGTCCCCCACGCCGCGCCCGTGCCGTGACCGCCCGCCAGGGTGATCGAGCCTGTCAGCAACCCCATCAACGGATCGAGCCCCAGCGCTTTTGCGAGCCCGATGCCCATGGCATTCTGGACCACCAACAGGCCGACGACCGCCAGCAGGAAAACCCCAACTACGCGCCCGCCTTTCTTCAGGCTGGCGAAGTCTGCATTCAGGCCAATCGTGGCAAAAAATGCCAGCATCAACGGTGTCTGTAGTGAAGTATCAAAGCGAACCTCAACTTCAAGCCCCCGCAAAGCCAGGAGTGCCAAGGCAACTACCAGTCCGCCTGCTACAGGTTCAGGGATATTGTAGGCGCGCAGAAAACCAACACGCGCAACAAGTCCGCGCCCCAATAAAAGTACTAGAGAAGCGGCAACAAGTGTTCCATAGAAATCTAACTGAAACATGAGTGTTTATTCTTTGAACATATATTCAGGGGCGAACCTTTTACCCGGACACGCCTCTTGAACAGGTTGATTGGCTCAACACTGATTGGCTTTGAATTCAAGGACCTTCAATGGTCTGAATATATCGAAATATTTCTGAAGGAATATAACTTGGCGCAACTCTATCAATCGAAGCGTCTTATTGCCAAGCATAGAGGCCGCACTGGAACTGTGCAGTTGTGACTAGACGTGTAAGAGCGGTATAGCCGCACAATAACTCGCCACGTAATGGAAGACCGCACATAAAGAGAAACATTCATGACTTCAAAAAAGACAATGCCCCGATAAGCCGGGGCATGTCCTTGAATTGCAGCGCTGATCGTTATTTAACCAACCGCCAGGTAAACGGATACCGATACGGCTGCCCCTCATTGGCCTTCACGCCACCGATGATGGTCAGCACCAGCGCACCGATGGCCACCAGGCCGAACAGGAAAAAGCCGATCACCACGACCATCAGCAGCAGGCTGATCGCCGAGGCAATCGCCACGGTGATCTGGAAGTTCAGCGCTTCCTTGCCCTGGGCATCGATGAACGGGTCGGACTCACGCTTGAGCTGCCAGAGCACCAGCGGCCCAATCAGCGTGCCGAACGGAATCCAGATCCCCAACAAGGCGGACAGGTGACAAAACATTGCCCATTGACGCGCCTCTTTGCTCGGCTGGGGCAGCAGGATTTGCTCATCACTCATGACGCTCTCCTTGTCTTGAAGCGGAAATCGATCAGTCAGCCAAGGCGGCCTTTTGCAGTTCGAAGATTTCGTTCATGCCTTTCTTCGCCAACTCCAGCATAGCGTTCAATTCTTCCGGCTGGAACGGCGCGCCCTCGGCAGTGCCCTGGACTTCGATGAAACCGCCGGCGCTGGTCATGACCACGTTCAGGTCGGTCTCGGCGGCGGAGTCTTCCAGGTAATCCAAGTCCAGCACCGGCTCGCCCTGGTACATGCCCACGGACACAGCGGCGATCATTTGCTTGAGCGGGTCGCCGCCCTTGAGGCCGCCGCGCTTCTTGATCACTTTCAAGGCATCGACCAGGGCGACCATGGCCCCGGTGATGGAGGCAGTACGGGTACCGCCGTCGGCCTGGATCACGTCGCAATCGACATACAGCGTCACGTCGCCCAACTTGGACATGTCCAGTGCAGCACGCAGCGAACGGCCGATCAGGCGTTGGATCTCCAGGGTACGGCCGCCCTGCTTGCCACGGCTGGCCTCACGCTGGTTCCGCTCACCGGTAGCACGCGGCAGCATGCCGTATTCGGCGGTCAACCAACCCTGGCCTTGGCCCTTGAGGAACCGTGGCACGCCGTTCTCGACACTGACGGTGCAGATGACCTTGGTATCACCGAATTCGACCAGTACAGATCCCTCGGCGTGTTTGGTGTAGTTGCGGGTAATGCGGATCGAGCGAAGCTGATCGGCAGCGCGACCACTTGGACGTTTCATAGGGAATACCTGTACAGGGGACGGAAAACTGCCGAGCATTATAGAGCCGTGAACCGTCATAGGGCAGTTAAACGTAGCGCAGTGCTAAAAAGCCGACGCGAGCGAAGCCGCGCAAAGACCCGCCCGACGGGCTGCCACGCTTTGTCGCAAGCGCGGTTGGGGCATACGCCTCACTGCGCTACAATCCTGCGCCTCTGCTGCCCTTGGGCTTTTAATTTACCTATTCCAGGCCCACGACCACCGTCGCGCCGGCCTGCATCGCGAGGAACCTCCATGGTGCACAGCATGACCGCCTTCGCCCGCGTCGAAAAAGCCGGGGCCCAAGGCACGCTGAGCTGGGAACTGCGCTCGGTCAACAGCCGTTACCTGGAACCGCACCTGCGCCTGCCCGAGTCCTTCCGCGACCTGGAAGGCGGCGTGCGCGAAGCGCTGCGCCAGGGCCTGTCCCGGGGCAAGCTGGAATGCACCCTGCGCTTCACCGAAGAAAGCACCGGCAAAGCCTTGCAAGTGGACCGCGAGCGCGCCGCGCAGCTGGTCGCCGCGGCCGAAACCGTCGCCAGCCTGATCAAGCACCCAGCAGCCCTGAATCCATTGGAAGTCCTGGCCTGGCCCGGCGTGCTGGTGGGTGACGCGAGCGACCCGCAGGCGCTGAACGCCGAGGCGATGGCGCTGTTCAATGAAGGTCTCAAGGAACTCAAGGCCGGCCGCGAGCGCGAAGGCGCGGAGCTGGCCCGGCTGATCAACGAGCGCCTGACCTCCATCGAAGAAGACGTCAGCACCCTGCGCGAACTGGTCCCGCAGATGCTCGCCACCCAGCGCCAGAAAGTCCTCGACCGCTTCACCGACATGAAGGCCGAGCTGGACCCGCAACGCCTGGAACAGGAAATGGTCATGCTCGCGCAAAAGAGCGACGTGGCCGAAGAACTGGATCGCCTGAGCACCCACATCATCGAAGTTCGCCGGGTGCTCAAGTCCGGCGGTGCGGCCGGTCGCCGCCTGGACTTCCTGATGCAGGAACTCAACCGCGAAGCCAACACACTGGGCTCCAAGGCCTTCGACCCGCGCAGCACCCAGGCGGCGGTCAACCTCAAGGTGTTGATCGAGCAAATGCGCGAACAAGTGCAGAACATTGAGTAAGGCAAACCCGACATGACCCACAGCACCGGCACTCTCTACATCATTTCCGCGCCTTCGGGCGCCGGCAAGACCAGCCTGGTCAAGGCACTGATCGACGCCGAGCCGCAAATCCGCGTTTCGGTCTCGCACACCACCCGCGCCATGCGCCCGGGCGAAGTGAACGGCGTGAACTATCACTTCGTCGACCGCGAAGAGTTCGTCAAGATGGCCGAACACGGCGACTTCCTGGAGCGCGCCGAAGTTTTCGGCAACCTCTATGGCACTTCGCAAAGCTATCTGCAGCAGACCCTGGATGAGGGCCACGACCTGATCCTGGAAATCGACTGGCAAGGCGCCGAGCAGGTGCGCAAGCTGATGCCCCAGGCCCGTTCGATCTTCATCCTGCCACCGAGCCAGCAGGCCCTGCGCCAGCGGCTGACCAACCGTGGCCAGGACAGTGACGAAATCATCGAAGGCCGGATGCGCGAAGCGGTCAGCGAGATGAGTCACTACGTCGACTATGATTACCTGATCATCAACGACGATTTCGCCCACGCGCTGGACGACCTGAAGGCGATTTTCCGCGCCAGCCAGCTGCAGCAGAAACGCCAGCAGCAACGTTTCGGTAAATTATTGGCCGAATTGTTGGGCTGAACAGCCCTTCCCAAAACCGCTGCGACGGCTTTACATTGGTAGTCGCAGCGCGCCGAGGGGTTTGGTTAAAAAATCAGCGCTTCCCTAAACGCTGGTGTTTTTTTAAACTGTCGAGTCCGCTCGCCCAACCGGGCAGCGCGCATATTGCATTCGCTCCGAGGAATACCATGGCCCGCGTAACCGTTGAAGACTGCCTAGAACACGTGGAAAACCGCTTTGAGCTGGTCATGCTCTCTACCAAGCGTGCCCGTCAACTGGCCACCGGTGGCAAAGAGCCGTTGGTCCAGTGGGAAAACGACAAGCCTACCGTAGTAGCGCTGCGTGAAATCGCCGAAGGCCTGATGAGCTACGAGTTCATCGCCAACGCTGAAATCGTCGAGGACGAACCGCTGTTCGCAGCGTTCGAGGACGAGTCCAACGAGGCGGTCTAAGCCTATGCCTGGTCGACGTAGCACGGCGCGGGGTCACAGCAAACGGCAGGAGTCATCATCATGCCGAGCATAGACGCCCTCGCCGATCGCTTATCGGCCTACCTCGGCACGGACCAGGTCAATCTGGTCCGCCGAGCCTATTTCTACGCCGAACAAGCCCACGACGGCCAGCGCCGCCGCAGCGGCGAGGCGTACGTCACGCACCCGCTTGCGGTGGCGAATATTCTTGCCGACATGCACATGGACCATCAGAGCCTGATGGCGGCGATGCTCCATGACGTGATCGAAGACACCGGCATTGCCAAGGAAGCGCTGCAAGCGCAGTTCGGCGAAACCGTGGCCGAACTGGTCGACGGGGTCAGCAAGCTGACCCAGATGAACTTCGAGACCAAGGCCGAGGCCCAGGCTGAAAACTTCCAGAAAATGGCCATGGCCATGGCCCGCGATATCCGCGTGATCCTGGTCAAGCTCGCCGACCGCCTGCACAACATGCGCACCCTGGAAGTGCTGTCCGGCGAAAAACGCCGGCGCATCGCCAAGGAAACCCTGGAAATCTACGCCCCCATCGCCAATCGCCTGGGCATGCACGCGATCCGCATCGAGTTCGAAGACCTCGGCTTCAAGGCCATGCACCCGATGCGTTCGGCGCGGATCAACCAGGCCGTCAAGCGCGCCCGGGGCAACCGCAAGGAAATCGTCAACAAGATCGAAGAGTCCCTGAGCCACTGCCTGGCCATCGACGGCATCGAAGGCGAAGTCAGCGGGCGGCAGAAACACCTCTACGGCATCTACAAGAAAATGCGCGGCAAGCGTCGGGCCTTCAACGAGATCATGGACGTCTACGCGTTCCGGATCATCGTCGACAAGGTCGATACCTGCTACCGCGTGCTGGGCGCTGTACATAATTTGTACAAACCGTTGCCGGGGCGCTTCAAGGATTACATCGCGATCCCCAAGGCCAACGGCTATCAGTCGCTGCACACCACGCTGTTCGGCATGCACGGCGTACCGATCGAAATCCAGATCCGTACCCGTGAAATGGAAGAGATGGCCAACAACGGCATCGCCGCCCACTGGCTGTACAAATCCAGCGGTGACGAACAACCCAAGAGCACCCACGCCCGCGCCCGACAATGGGTCAAGGGTGTGCTGGAAATGCAGCAGCGCGCCGGCAATTCCCTGGAATTCATCGAGAGCGTGAAGATCGACCTGTTCCCGGACGAGGTCTACGTCTTCACGCCCAAGGGCCGGATCATGGAGCTGCCCAAAGGCTCCACGGCCGTGGACTTTGCCTATGCGGTGCACACCGACGTCGGCAACAGTTGCATCGCGTGCCGGATCAACCGCCGCCTGGCGCCGTTGTCCGAACCGCTGCAAAGCGGCTCCACGGTGGAAATCGTCAGCGCCCCGGGCGCGCGCCCCAACCCGGCGTGGCTCAATTTCGTGGTCACCGGCAAGGCCCGCACCCATATCCGCCACGCCCTGAAACTGCAACGCCGCTCCGAATCCATCAGCCTGGGCGAGCGCCTGCTGAACAAGGTGCTGAACGGCTTCGACAGCTCGCTGGACAAGATCCCGGGCGAGCGCGTGCAGGTGATGCTCCACGAATACCGCCTCGAATTGATCGAAGACCTGCTCGAAGACATCGGCCTGGGCAATCGCATGGCCTATGTCGTCGCCCGCCGCCTGCTCGGCGAAGGCGAACAATTGCCAAGCCCCGAAGGCCCGCTGGCGATTCGCGGCACCGAAGGCCTGGTGCTCAGTTATGCCAAGTGCTGTACGCCGATCCCGGGCGACCCGATTGTCGGCCATCTGTCCGCCGGCAAAGGGATGGTGGTGCACCTGGACAACTGCCGCAACATCAGCGAAATCCGTCATAACCCGGAAAAATGCATCCAGCTTTCCTGGGCCAAGGATGTCACCGGCGAATTCAACGTCGAGCTGCGGGTCGAGCTGGAACACCAGCGCGGCCTGATCGCACTGCTGGCCAGCAGCGTCAATGCCGCCGATGGCAACATCGAAAAAATCAGCATGGACGAACGCGATGGCCGCATCAGCGTCGTTCAATTGGTGGTCAGCGTGCACGACCGCGTGCACCTGGCCCGCGTGATCAAGAAACTGCGCGCCCTGACCGGGGTTATCCGCATCACCCGCATGCGCGCATAGCTCCCCAAGTAGCCACCTCATTATCAGGAGTCATCAATGACCAAGACTGTTATCACCAGCGACAAGGCCCCGGCCGCCATCGGTACTTATTCCCAGGCGATCAAGGCCGGCAACACCGTGTACATGTCGGGCCAGATCCCGCTGGACCCGAAAACCATGGAACTGGTGGAAGGCTTCGAAGCCCAGACCGTGCAGGTGTTCGAAAACCTCAAGGCCGTAGCCGAGGCAGCCGGTGGTTCGTTCAAGGACATCGTCAAGCTGAACATCTTCCTCACTGACCTGAGCCACTTCGCCAAGGTCAACGAGGTAATGGGCAAGTACTTCGACCAACCTTACCCTGCCCGCGCCGCCATCGGCGTGGCGGCCCTGCCCAAGGGCGCTCAGGTTGAGATGGATGCCATCCTGGTCATCGAGTAATAAGGCCGGCGCAGCCTCCCCCGCTGCGCCGTTTTCGTCTTGAAAGGATTCCACCATGCGCAAAGCGCTTGCTCTCTCGTTGGCAGCCCTGCTTCTGGGCGGCTGCGCCAGCGACCCTGCCGACCGTGACATCAGCGGTACCTGGATCAACCAGGCAGCCATCGACGCTGCCGCCAAGGGCGGCCCGCTTCGCGAAGCGCTGCAGGGCTATGGCCCAAACCTGGAATGGGACATCAACACCCGGGCCGGTCAGGCACGCTACACCAACGGTTTTGAGAACGTCGAAGGCAAACTGCTGGGCGAAGAAGACGGCGCCTGGAAAGTCGATTTCTACGGCAGTTCGGCCAGCGAACTCAAGCGCGATGGCGACCAGTTGAGCCAGGCTGCTACCGAAAACGAGCCACAGCAAGTGTTCGACCGCGCACAAGTCCAGGTCCCGGAAGGCGCGCCAATCGGCGCCAGTTTCGAGCGGGCGCTGTATGCCGCCTACCTTGGCGGCACCTGGGACATCGCCAGCGGCCCCGGCCAGGGTGCCAGCGTGCAATTCCAGCCCGACGGCCAGGTCAGCGGCCTGCCAGGTGCCGATCGCTACGCCTTGTGCCTGGCCGGCGATTGCGCCTCCATGAGCGGCGGCAACGACAACATCTGGTTGCAACAGAATGGCCAGGGCAACACCTGGATCTTCGCCCGCGACGGCAAGAAGCTGGAAATTTTCCAGACCGTGAATGCGGCGCTGGCCGATGAAATGCCGTCGTTCACGCCGGGCACTCGGCAGTGGGTGCTGGAGAAACAGTAATTTCCCCGTGGAGACCTGTGGGAGCAAAGCTCCCACAGTTGTTTGAGGGGCAGGCGAATCAGCAGCGCCCTTCCAGGATCGCCGCATAACCTTCGCGAAAACTCGAATAACGCGGCGTCCAGCCCAAGGCCTTCGCCCTGGCATTGCTGCAGCGCTTGCTGCCGGCGCGACGCACGCTGGCATCGTCGGCCCATTGGGTAACGCCCATGTATTCGCGCAACCAGCCCACCACTTCGGCCAGCGGCGCAGGGGCGTCGTCGACGCCGATGTAGCAATCGTCCAACACCTTGCCCTGGCGATCGGCCTCCAGCAGGAATGCCAGCAGGCCGGCGGCATCGTCGGCGTGGATGCGATTGGCGTAGAGCGGCGGGTCGATCACCACGCGATAACCCTGGCGCACCTGGCTCAACAGCCATTCACGACCCGGGCCATAGATGCCGGTCAGGCGCACGCGGCTAGCCGGGATGCCGCTGTCCAGGGCTACTTGCTCGGCTTCGAGCATCAGTCGACCGGAATAGCCGCCGGCCACGGTGGGCGAGGTTTCATCCACCCATTCGCCCTGCTGTTGCCCATAAACACTGCTGCTGGACACAAACAGCAGACGCTTGGGCCTCTGGCCATGCTGCTTCAACCAGCCCAACACATGCTGCAACCCTTCGACGTAAGCCGTGCGATAGCCCGCTTCGTCATGGTCGGTGGCGGCGGCGCTGTACACCAGGTAATCCAGTGGCCCGGTGGGCCAGTCGGCGGGACATTGGTCGCTGAACAAATCCCCCGCCACCCCGATGACGCCCGCAGGCAGCTTCGAAACCGTGCGGCGCAGGCCATGGACTTGCCAATGTTCGGCCACTAACTGGCTGGCCAGGCGGCCGCCGATATCACCGCAGCCGGCGATCAAAACAGAAGGCGCGGACATCAAGAACTCCTCTGGCAAAGCCGCAGACTAGCCTTCGCAGGGGACAAGCGGCTAGCCATGCGACAAAAAAAGTAACTGTATTACTTTTGTTAACAAGAATTAATTGCAATAATACCCACCACTTTTGTTCTCGGCCTCACGAGGCCTGGAAGAACATCAACCTTCTTTTCCTCTCAGGTCCGGCCAGCATGAAACGCTCTCTATCCCCCGCTTCGCCAACCAATCGACCTCGTGCCTGGAGCACAGTAGCCGCCCTGCTGTTCAGCCTGCTGCTGGCCCCTGCCGCCGCGTTCGCGGATCAAGCCTCCGCTCCCGCAGCCGTCAACGAACCCGCTGCAAACGCCACGCCGGACGTGCCGCGCAACCCGGACGGTAGCGTCGACACCTCGTCACTCCCTCCGGAAGTCCAAAAGGCATTGGCTGAGTTCGGCGACGCGGCGAAACGGATGGAAGAAGAACAGCAAGGGGCCGACAACACCCTGGGCATGGCCCACGACCTGTCGCCCTGGGGCATGTACAAGAACGCCGACATCATCGTGAAAATCGTGATGATCGGCCTGGCCATCGCCTCGATCATCACCTGGACCATCTGGATTGCCAAAGGCTTCGAGCTGCTGGGTGCCAAGCGTCGCTTGCGCGGTGAAATCGCCGCCCTGAAAAAAGCCACCACCCTCAAGGAAGCCAGCGCCAGCGCCGCGAAGGCAGGCACTCTTGCCAACCTGCTGGTGCACGACGCACTCGAAGAAATGCGCCTGTCGGCCAACAGCCGCGAGAAGGAAGGCATCAAGGAGCGCGTGAGCTTCCGCCTCGAACGCCTGGTCGCTGCCTGTGGCCGCAACATGAGCAGCGGCACCGGCGTACTCGCCACCATCGGCTCTACCGCGCCATTCGTCGGCCTGTTCGGCACCGTGTGGGGCATCATGAACAGCTTCATCGGCATCGCCAAGACCCAGACCACCAACCTCGCCGTCGTTGCGCCCGGCATCGCCGAAGCCCTGCTGGCAACGGCCTTGGGCCTGGTCGCAGCGATCCCGGCCGTCGTGATCTATAACGTCTTCGCCCGCTCCATTGCCGGCTACAAGGCCCAGGTCTCCGACGCTTCGGCCGAAGTCCTGCTGCTGGTCAGCCGCGACCTCGACCACCTGCCGCCCGAGCGCGGCTCGCAACCGCACATGGTGAAAGTGGGGTAATCGGCCATGGGCCTGCATTTGAAAGAAGGCGCAGACGACGATCTGGCCGAGAACCACGAAATCAACGTCACGCCGTTCATCGACGTGATGCTGGTGTTGTTGATCATCTTCATGGTGGCCGCCCCGCTCGCCACCGTGGACATCAAGGTGGACCTGCCGGCGTCGACGGCCAAGCCTTCGCCCCGGCCGGAGAAACCGGTGTTCCTCAGCGTCAAGGCCGACCAGCGCCTGTTCCTGGGTGAAGACGAGGTCAAGGCCGAAACCCTCGGCGCGACCCTCGACGCCAAGACCCAAGGCAAGAAAGACACGACGATCTTCTTCCAGGCCGATAAAGGCGTGGACTACGGCGACCTGATGAGCGTGATGGACGCGCTGCGGGGTGCCGGCTACCTGAAGGTCGGTTTGGTCGGACTCGAGACGGCGCCCAAGAAATGATCACGACGCGCCAAAAGCTGACGCGTTACAGCGGTAGCCTGGCAGTGGTGCTGGGCGTGCATGCGCTCGCCATCGCCCTGGCGCTGAACTGGACATCGCGCGCGCCCATCGAATTGCCTCCCCAGGCGATGATGGTCGAGTTGGCGCCGGTACCAGCCCCGCCACCACCGGCACCGCCAAAAGTCGTCACACCGCCGCAACCTCCCGAGCCGGTCGAAGAGCTGCCGCTGCCCAAGCTGGCCGAAGCGCCGAAGGCCGAGATTTCCGTGCCCAAGCCGGTCAAGCCAAAGCCTAAGCCTCAACCGCCCAAGCCCAAGCCGGTGGAAAAAAAGCCGGAGCCGCCCAAGGAAGAGCCGTCGGAGCACAAGCCCAGCGACACCCCGCCAACCCAGGCACCGGCCGAGAAGTCCGCGCAACCGGCTCCCGGCCCGTCGCCCGCGCAAGCGGCGGCCAAGGCCAATTGGCAAGGCACGCTGCTGGCGCACTTGGGCAAGTACAAGAAGTACCCGCTCAGGGCCCGGCAGATGAACAAGGAAGGCACCAACCGCCTGCGCTTCGTGGTGGATGCCAATGGCAACGTGTTGTCCTTCGAACTGGTGGGCAGTGCTGGTACGGACTCCCTGGACCGGGCCACCCTGGAAATGATCCGCCTCGCCCAACCGCTGCCCAAGCCACCGCCGGAGCTGCTGAGCAACGGCACCATCGAGCTGACGGCACCGTTTGTGTACTCCATCGACAAGCGTCGGCGTTGACCTGAACCTGGCAGCCCGACGGCCGGGTAAATTCCGTTGGGCCCGTAGGAGCTGCCGAGCGAAGCGAGGCTGCGATCTTTGCGCTGATACTTGAGCCTCAAGCGAAAGATCAAAAGATCGCAGCCTTCGGCAGCTCCTGCAGCGCAGGCCAGCGGGAGCAAGCGCCCCTCGCCACAATGGGTACAGCCGACAAAAAGGCATCGAAAGATGCCTTTTTCATACCCGGCAACGACCCAACAGACATTAGACAGTGTCACACCGCACCCCCAGTCTGATAACGTGCGTCTATCGATTGCAGCCGGTATGCTTGGCTCGCAACTTCACGGACGCTCGCCATGACCCTCACAGAATTACGCTACATCGTGACCCTCGCCCAAGAGCAGCATTTCGGCCATGCGGCCGAGCGTTGCCACGTCAGCCAGCCGACGCTGTCGGTGGGCGTGAAAAAGCTTGAAGACGAACTCGGTGTGCTGATTTTCGAGCGCAGCAAAAGCGCCGTGCGCCTGACCCCAGTGGGCGAAGGCATCGTGGCCCAGGCGCAAAAGGTCCTGGAGCAGGCCCAAGGTATTCGCGAACTGGCCCAGGCCGGCAAGAACCAACTGACCGCCCCGCTGAAAGTCGGCGCGATCTATACCGTCGGCCCCTACCTGTTCCCACACCTGATCCCACAACTGCACCGGGTCGCCCCGCAGATGCCGTTGTACATCGAAGAAAACTTCACCCATGTGCTGCGCGACAAGCTGCGCAACGGCGAGCTGGACGCGATCATCATCGCCCTGCCCTTCAACGAAGCCGACGTCCTGACCCTGCCGCTCTACGACGAACCGTTCTACGTCCTGATGCCGGCCCAGCACCCCTGGACCCAGAAAAAAACCATCGACGCCGCCCTGCTCAACGACAAGAGCCTGCTGTTGCTGGGCGAAGGCCACTGCTTCCGCGACCAAGTGCTCGAAGCCTGCCCGACCCTGACCAAGGGCAGCGAAGGCGCCAAGCACACCACGGTGGAGTCCAGCTCCCTGGAAACCATCCGCCACATGGTCGCGTCGGGCCTGGGCATTTCGATCCTGCCGCTGTCAGCGGTGGACAGCCATCATTATTCCCCGGGCGTGATCGAAGTCCGCCCGCTGACACCGCCCGTGCCGTTCCGCACCGTCGCCATCGCCTGGCGCGCCAGTTTCCCGCGGCCCAAGGCCATCGAGATCCTCGCCGACTCGATCCGCCTGTGCTCCGTGGCCAAGCCGCCCGCTGGCAAGTAAGCCACGGCCATGACTGAGCTGTCGAAAGTGCCGGTCACGGCACTCAAGGGTGTCGGTGAAGCCATGGCCGAGAAACTGGCCAAGGTCGGCCTGGAAAACCTTCAGGACGTGCTGTTTCACTTGCCGCTGCGGTACCAGGACCGCACCCGCGTGGTGCCCATCGGCCATTTGCGCCCGGGACAGGATGCGGTGATCGAAGGCACCGTCAGCGGCGCCGACGTGGTCATGGGCCGCCGTCGCAGCCTGGTGGTGCGCCTGCAGGACGGCACCGGCGGGCTCAGCCTGCGCTTCTACCATTTCAGCAATGCACAAAAGGAAGGCCTCAAGCGCGGCACCCGCGTGCGCTGCTACGGCGAAGCGCGGCCCGGAGCGTCGGGGCTGGAGATCTATCATCCGGAATATCGCAGCATCACCGGTGACGAACCGCCGCCGGTGGATGAAACCCTGACCCCGGTCTATCCGCTCACCGAAGGCCTGACCCAACAACGCCTGCGCCAGCTCTGCCAGCAAACCCTGACCTTGCTCGGCCCCAGCAGCCTGCCCGACTGGCTGCCCACCGAACTGGCCCGGGACTATCAACTGGCGCCGTTGGCCGATGCGATCCGCTATTTGCACCATCCGCCCGCCGATGCCGACGTGGATGAACTCGCCCTCGGCCATCACTGGGCCCAGCATCGCCTGGCGTTCGAAGAACTGCTGACGCATCAACTGTCCCAGCAACGCCTGCGCGAAAGCCTGCGTTCCCTGCACGCCCCGGCCATGCCCAAGGCCAGGGACCTGCCGGCCCGCTACCTGGCCAACCTCGGTTTCGCCCCCACGGGCGCCCAGCAACGGGTCGGCAACGAAATCGCCTACGACCTGAGCCAGCCCGAGCCGATGCTGCGGCTGATCCAGGGCGATGTCGGCGCCGGCAAGACCGTGGTCGCCGCCCTGGCGGCGCTACAGGCCTTGGAGGCCGGTTATCAGGTGGCGCTGATGGCGCCCACCGAGATCCTTGCCGAACAACATTTCATCACCTTCCAACGCTGGCTCGAACCGTTGGGCATCGAAGTCGCGTGGCTGGCTGGCAAGCTCAAGGGCAAGAACCGCGTCGCCGCCCTGGCACAGATCGCCGAAGGCGCACCGATGGTGGTGGGCACTCATGCGCTGTTCCAGGACGAAGTGCGGTTCAAGAACCTGGCCTTGGTGATCATCGACGAACAGCACCGCTTCGGCGTGCAACAGCGCCTGGCCCTGCGGCAGAAAGGCGTGGGGGGGCGGATGTGCCCTCATCAACTGATCATGACCGCCACGCCGATCCCGCGGACCCTGGCGATGAGCGCCTACGCCGACCTCGACACCTCGATCCTCGACGAACTGCCGCCCGGCCGCACACCGGTCAATACCGTGCTGGTCACCGACACCCGGCGGGTGGAAGTGATCGAGCGCGTGCGCAGCGCCTGCGCCGAAGGGCGGCAGGCCTATTGGGTGTGCACGTTGATCGAAGAGTCGGAAGAACTGACCTGCCAAGCGGCCGAAACGACTTATGAAGACCTCACCGCCGCCCTCGGCGAGTTGAAGGTCGGGCTGATCCACGGCCGCATGAAACCCGCCGAAAAAGCCGCCGTCATGGCTGAGTTCAAGGCCGGCGCCCTGCAACTGCTGGTCGCCACCACGGTGATCGAGGTCGGCGTCGACGTGCCCAATGCCAGCCTGATGATCATCGAGAACCCCGAGCGCCTGGGCCTGGCGCAGTTGCACCAACTGCGCGGCCGGGTGGGCCGGGGCAGTGCCGCCAGCCATTGCGTCTTGCTGTACCACCCGCCGCTGTCGCAGATCGGGCGCCAGCGGCTGGGCATCATGCGCGAAACCAACGACGGTTTCGTCATCGCCGAAAAAGACCTCGAATTGCGCGGCCCCGGTGAAATGCTCGGCACGCGCCAGACCGGTCTGCTTCAATTCAAGGTAGCCGACCTGATGCGCGACGCCGACCTGCTCCCCGCCGTACGCGACGCCGCCCAGGCGCTGCTGGAACGCTGGCCCGACCACGTCAGCCCGCTGCTGGATCGCTGGCTGCGTCATGGGCAGCAATACGGCCAAGTGTGAGCACGCGCTCAGTTTTCCGGACGCGCGTACCGGACAAGCTGGTTATACTGACCAACTTGTAGGAAAACGGATACAGACCATGACAGAAGCTGCCCTCGTCCCCGAATCCCCGCACGCTCCGTCTGTAATTCGGCTGTTGCTCGAGAAATTGGGCATCAGCTTTGACGAAGTGCTCGAACGCCCCGGCCTGAACCCTGCCCGCAAAGTGCAGGCGGTGTTGCTGCACGATGCCGTTGGCGCGCTCATGGTGCTGTTTCCGCAAAGCCAGCTGCTGGACCTCAACCGCCTGGCCGAACTCACCGGTCGCAAACTCACGGCAGTGCCGACCGAACGCCTGGAGCGCATGCTCGGCAAACACAGCTTGAGCCTGCTGCCCGGCCTGCCGGCGCTGACCAGCTCGCCGTGCCTGTACGAAGAAAGCCTGCTGCGTGAACCCAAGCTGTTGATCAATTCCGGCGAACCGGGGCTGTTGCTGGAAGTCACCAGCGAAGCGTTCAAGAGCATGCTCACCAAGGCCAGCGCCGCGACGTTCGGCGAAGCCGTGAGCAACATCACCCCCAACCTGGACCGCCCGCACGACGACCGCGCGGAAATCACCCAGGCTGTGCAGGCGTTCACCGCCCGGCGTATCCAGCAACGGCTGGAAGAAACCATCGAGATCCCGCCGCTGGCTGAAACCGCGCAAAAAATCATCAAGCTGCGGGTCGACCCGGACGCCACCATCGACGACATCACCGGCGTGGTGGAAACCGACCCGGCCCTGGCCGCGCAAGTGGTGAGCTGGGCCGCATCGCCCTACTACGCATCACCCGGCAAGATTCGCTCGGTGGAAGACGCGATCGTGCGGGTATTGGGCTTCGACCTGGTGATCAACCTGGCCCTGGGCCTGGCGCTGGGCAAGACCCTGAGCCTGCCCAAGGACCACCCGCAACACACCACGCCGTACTGGCAACAATCGATCTACACGGCTGCCGTCATCGAAGGCCTGACCCGCGCCATGCCCCGCGCCCAGCGCCCGGAAGGCGGCCTGACCTACCTGTCCGGCCTGCTGCACAACTTCGGCTATTTGCTGCTGGCCCACGTGTTCCCGCCGCACTTCTCGCTGATTTGCCGACACCTGGAGGTCAACCCGCACCTGTGCCACAGCTACGTGGAACAGCACCTGCTGGGCATCAGTCGCGAGCAGATCGGGTCATGGCTGATGCGCTATTGGGACATGCCCGACGAACTGGCCACCGCCCTGCGCTTTCAGCACGACCCACACTACGACGGCGAATACGCCGCCTACCCGAACCTGGTGTGCCTGGCCGTGCGCCTGCTGCGCTCGCGGGGTATCGGCTCCGGTCCGGACGAGGAAATTCCCGATGCACTGCTCGAACGCGTAGGCCTGTCTCGGGACAAGGTCAACGATGTAGTCAGCAAAGTGCTTGAGGCTGAAGTGCTGCTGCGCGAACTGGCTTCGCAGTTCAGTCATTGATACAAGCAGGCTGGCTTTTGTGGCGAGGGTGAGTCACTAGGCTTTCGCCTTCTTGGGCTTCAAATACTTGGTCAACCCCTGGAACCAGATCACCAGCGCCGGATTGCCCTTGATCTGGATCGACTTGTCCTGAATCCCCGTCATGAACGCCAGTTGCTTGTTCTTGGCCTGCATCGTGGCAAAACCATAGGCCGCGTCCTTGAAGGCAATGGCGAACGCAGGCTCCGGGTAGGTGCCGGACTGGCTGGTGATACGCTGGTTTTTCACTATGAAATGCCGCGCGACCTTGCCGTCCAGGGTTTGCAGTTGAAACACCAACTCCTTGTCGCCCAACTGCTGCTGGAACGCCGGATTGGTCCGGCTGGCCTTGCCCATCAACAACCCCAGCATCCACAGCAGAAAACGAAATTTCATGGGCACAGCCTCGTGAGAAAAGATCAATGGCTGGCAGTTTAGCGATTCTTCGGCGCAACGCCATCATCGGATCGCTTTGTCGGAAGATAAGCTATTTTTCGCGAAAGATGACCGCCAAGTCACGAAACCAAAAAATCAAAAGATCGCAGCCTTCGGCAGCTCCTACACCCATTTCCGTAGGAGCAGCCGAAGGCTGCGATCTTTTGATCTTTTTGCGCTCCTGTTCCTCGGACATTTCCTTCAAAACGCCGGGCTGTTCATGAACTAGGCAGGGCCCTGAGGCACCGCTAACCTCTGTTCGTCATCGCAAAAAACGGTGACACGGACGTGCAAGTCCGGACTGGTACGCAATTGCTTATGGCTATTGACCGAGCATTTTTTTATGCTCGCGTCCGTTATGGCAATTGTGCGTGGGAGACCTTCGGGTCTGCCGGCGGTACCGGACCGGTCTTGCACACCTACGTACAGTTGCCACCTCTTCGAATGCAAGCGAAAGGACGGCGACTCCAACTCTGGTACATAAATATGATCAAGCATTCACCGAATCCGCCGCAAAGCGGCCACAAATCCCGTGTCGAAGTGCAGGAAGAAAAAAAGCTCGAAGACGCCACCAACCGCGCCCTCGACTACTACCTCAACCCCAAGCCCGCCTCACCGCCCGAACCCGACAGCACCAAGCTGTTCATCGTCGCCCCCCACATCGACACCGAAACCCTGCTGGCCAACGCCTCCGAAGACCTGCTGTCCATCAGCACCATCGCCGCCGACCTGGCTGACGACGTCGACGACTCACGCCGCTGCGTCGCCCTGGCGATCAGCCGTATGGCCGATGGGGTGCAGTTGCTGGTCGAGCGGGCGTTGGATCATTTGGAGGCCAAGGAGGCGGTGGCGCCCCGCGCCAAGATGTAGAGCTTTGCATTGATGCAGGCTGAACCGGCGCCATCGCGAGCAAGCTCGCTCCCACAGGGTTCTGTGTCGAACCGAATCTCCAGTTCAACGCCAATCCATTGTGGGAGCGAGCCTGCTCGCGAAGCGGTGTATCAGTCCCTATCAATGCCAACTGAGCCGACGCCATCGCGAGCAGGCTCGCTCCCACAATTGGATCGGGGTACAGCCGGGAGAGACAGGCCGGCTATCAGGCCGCCTCGCGAGCAAGCTTTGCTCCCACAGATATCCCACAGGGTTCTGTGTCGAACCGAATCTCAAGTTCAACGCCAATCCATTGTGGGAGCGAGCCTGCTCGCGATAGCGGTGCATCAGTCCCTATCGATGCAAGCTGAACAGACGCCTTCGCGAGCAGGCTCGCTCCCACAGTTGGATTGGGGTAAAACCGGAGAATCAGGTCGGCTATCAGGCCGCCTCGCGAGCAAGCTTTGCTCCCACAGATCCTGCTCAAACAGATCTGAGAGGTGTACGACCGAGAGAGCCAGGTCGGCTATCAGGCCGCCTCGCGAACAAGCTTTGCTCCCACAGGTCCTGCTGAAACAGATCTGAGAGGTGTACGACCGAGAGAGCCAGGCCGGCTATCAGGCCGCCTCGCGAGCAAGCTTTGCTCCCACAGGTCCTGCTCAAACAGATCTGAGAGGTGTACGACCGAGAGAGCCAGGTCGGCTCTAAGGCCGCCTCGTGAGTTTTTGATCTGGAGGCCCCGTTAACCACGCTGGCCGAACGCAGGTATTGCGCAGTGGGCATCCCGGCATGGATGCCGGGATAGCCGCGCTGGGCCATGGATGGCCCTTCGCGGCGGGCCCACGGAGCAATGCCGGAGTGAGGGCACACCGAGCCGTAGGCGAGGTGCCGAGTGGTGGGGCAAAGACCTTTTGGTTACTTTTGGCTGGGCCGGCATTCCGGGCGTTTGCCAAAAGTGACACGCCGTAAGGGCGTAACCGCCAGCCGCCGTCACCGCAGCAATGGATATGCCCCTAGAAACAACTGTGGGAGCGAGCTTGCTCGCGATGGCGCAGTGTCAGTCGACATTAATGCCAACTGAACGGACGCTATCGCGAGCAAGCTCGCTCCCACAGGTTTCACGCAGCGATCACTCCATGAAGAAGTGATCAACAACCATCACTCAATCAAACATTCGGGCAAGGCACCGGTGCCCAGTCGCCCAGGTCCGGGTTTTTGCACATGCTGTTGACCTGAGTGGTACCAGCGCTGGCAACCTGCTTGCTTTCATCCTGCTTGGCCTTGGCGGTCTGCAGGGTTTTCTCGGTGGTCACCGCTTCTTTCGGCACGACCGGCAGGTCTTTCTTCTTCGCCGGTTGTACGACCTTGTTCTTTTTCTTGGTGCTGGTCTGAGCCACGACCGGCGTGGTGTCGGCAGTGGCCACGGTCACCACGTCAGTACGCTGTACACCCACTTGCTGCAGGTCTTTCTCGTAGGCCTGGGTGTAGTTGTTCAGGTCTTCGGACGCTTTGCCGTTGACCGCGACAATCAGGTCGTTCGACTCTTTCAGGCCGGCGACGATTTCTGCCAGGCGCTTGCGACCTTCAGTGTCGTTGACAGTCTTGGCCTTGCGGTCGGCAACCAGTTTGCTGAACGCGTTCTGGTAGCACTGCTGCGACGTCTTGGCGTAGGCGGTGCTGCGGTCGATGTCGGAGACGCTTTTGTTGACGTCGGCGGCGTAGGACGCGATGCGCTGGTTGTCATCGGCGATCTGCTTCTGGCGCTCGGTGTAGTAACCGGCTGCACCACCGGCCAGGGCGCCGCCCGCGGCACCGATGGCGGCGTTGCGGCCACGGTCTTCCTTATCGGCGGTCAGGGCGCCCAGCAGTGCACCACCAACCGCGCCGACGGCAGCGCCGGTGACCACGGACTTGGTCATGTTGCCTTCGGTGGAGCGCAAGTGCTGCACCGGCTCGTAGCAGTTAGGGTAGTACTCGACCTTGGTGCTCGAGGCGACCTTGGAGGTCGGCGACGTGGCGCAGCCGGTCAGTACGGTGCTGAAGCCGACAGCGACCATCAGCAAGTGACGCTTGGAAACCGAAGCAAAGGGTTTACGGGAGAAAAGCATAGTTGTGTTCTCGTTTAAGTGTTGACCAGCTCAGCGCGGCGCTATCGCCGCCTGAGTCCCTTCCAAGCTCGCTGACAACGAACACTCAAGACCGCTGAGCGCTCGATGCGAGCAATTCCTTCAATATCGCCGCCGGGTCGGCTCGTTTTTGCTGACGATAATCCCCGACATGACGAACGAATAACGTTGCACGCGCCACCAGGCTCTTGCCCAGAACCGGTTTGCGCTCCAATTCTTCCTTGACGCGCTGGAACTGCGCCTGGATCACGGCATCGGTGTAGCGCGTGCCGGTCGCCAGGTTGTCGATGTAGATCGCCACCGCGCCATCCAGCGCGCTGCGGCCGTTGTCGATGGCCGTCGCGAACAACGTGGCGCTGGCCTCGTCCTTGGCGTCCAGGGCGGCTTGCCGGCTGTTTTGCAGATTGGTCAGGCGAATGTTGTAGTTGTTGACGGTCTCGGCCACCAGGGCCGACGACTGAATCAAGTTGCCCGCCGCTTCCTCGCGCTGCTGGGCGATGAGCGAGACGTTGCGCTTGAGCTCTTCATTGACCAGACCCAGTTCGGCTTGCAGGCGCGGGTCGACGCTGGCGGCGATGATGCTGTCCAGGCGCTTGGTCGGGTCGTCGGCGTCATCGATGGCGTCGGTCAGCGACGCGAGCCGCCCTTCCTTCTGCCACTGGGCAAACAATTCCTTGTAGCGCGAACGTGGCGCCGACAAGGCACCGACGGCCACGCGAAAACCGGTGGTTTCGTTGCTTTGCTCGGTGCCGTCGGCGGCGAACAATGGGTATTCGCGGCGCATGCCGGTGAACAGCGTGCCCTCGCCTTCCAGGTAGTTGCCGCCCTTGACCACGAAACCGCCATAGGCGCCCTGGCGGCGACCGGCGTGCACCAACTGGAAGGATTCCTGGACCATCTCGGCGGCGTTGCCCACCACGTCGAACAGGCCGATGGGGTTCGGCAGCTTGGTGCCGATGGGCATCAGCCGTGCCGCCTGGCCGGTGCCGCCGGCAACCTGGTTGAACACCGCCCAATCGGCCAGCGGTCCGTCGCTTTCACTGCCTTCCAGGCGCCGAGGGAACAGGCGCCCTTCCAGGTCCTGGCGACTCACCGCCTGGCCGCCACGAGCAGCGAATTCCCACTCCACTTCAGTGGGCAGGCGTACGAAACCCAACCCGCCGTCTTCGGCGGAGGTGCCGCGACCGCTCACCGGCAGCAAGTCCTTGTGGTATTTCATCAGCCAGGCGCTGTACACCGCCGAGAAACGTTCAGCCTCGAACTTCGACAGTTTCACCTTGGGCAAACGCCCGGCCACGCCTTGGGGCCAATCGGCTTGCAAGGTTTCACAGGCCGGCGCCGGCTCGCCGCTGGCAAGCGATTGCGCCTGGGCCATGACCTGGGCGTATTGCCGGGCCGTGACCTCGTACTTGCCGATGAAGTACAGCATCGGTTTGAGCGGCGTCTTGGCGTCGGTCTTGGGCATCAACGGCGTGATGGTCTTGTTCCAGTCCTTGGGCAAGTCCTTGAGGGTGAACTGGCCATTGATGAAGTCGCGCCGGTAGCCGGAAATGAACGACTGCTGGTAACCGGCCTCGTCTTCGCTGAACGGATAACCAAGGCTGATCTCGCGATCGTCCAGGGTGCCCTGGGCGAGGATGTAGACGTAGCGGAACACCATCTGGCCTTCGCACGGCAGCGGCAGGCTGACGTCGTCGGGCAACGGCTTGGGGTTGTCCAGCTTGTCCGTGCCTTCGTCGGCCCAGACCAAACCGGCCAGGCTCAGCGCCACGGCGGCGCCCAATAACTTATACATCGCGAATTCCTTCACACGCCTGGATGCGCGCCACCCGCCAGCCGCCGCATGCCGCCGCGACAGCACTGACGCCGAGCACGGCCACCAGGGCCAAGGTGTAGTGACGCACCAACAGATGACTGGCGTATTCGCCGGGCATCTGTGCAAATAAATAATTCAGGCCCGACTGCGCCAAGCCGTACAGGCCGGCACTCAACAGGGCCGCAAAGGTGGCGCTGTAGAGCGCCTGCAACACCACGAACAACAACAGCGCCGCGGTGGAAACCCCCAGCAGGCGCAACACCGACAGCTCCCGGCGCTTACGCTCGACCGCCGCCAGGGCGCCGGCAAAGATCGCCGCGAATGCACCGGCCAAGGCCAACCCGGCAATGATCCAGAACACGATCGACAGGTTGCGACTCAGCGATTGCACTTGTGCAATGGTCTGGGCCTGGGTCGATACCAACAGGTTTTGCCCAGCGAAATACTGCCGCAGCGGCTCGACATCGCCAAGGCTGCGGGCATACAAACGAAACGCCGGGTAGACCCGTTGCCCACTCACGGCCACCGCATCGCCTGGCCAGCCGAATACGGGCACGGCACGGCCGTCGCGATAATCCTCGGCGGCCTCCAACAGCGCCAGCGGTGCAAACAGGCCGTCCCGGGCGAAGGCTTCCAATGGCAGCACGTGCAGCACCTGCACGCGGGTGCGCTGCGCCTCGCTGCGACCGGCCACCTGCCGGCCGAAACTGGCCTGCAACCAATCGCCGGCCTTGGCGCCGAGCTTTTCGGCGGCGGTCTGGCTGAGCACCACTTGATCCAAGCCTTGGGGCACCGGCAAGTGCTCGAACAAGGGATCGGCGGCGGCAGTGGGAATCATCTCGACCGTGACGACCGAAGCATCGCCGCTCAAATCCGCCGTGGCGGCGATCTGCCGGGTGCGCGGCAAGGCAAAGGCCACGTCGCCGCGTTGGCTCAATTGTTCGACGAACTCGGCACTGAAGCGACCACCGCCCAAGGGGATGATTTCCCGGGTGGCCGGGTCGTTCTGCAAGCGTTCGGTGAGGCTGCTGACCAAGCCGAACTTCAGGCCAAACAGCACCAGCAACGGCGCCACCACTGCCACCAGGGCCAGCACCGAACAGGCCGACAGCCAGGCATCGTTGCGGTAATCCTGCCAGGCCAGGGAAGCCACCAGCGCGCCGCGCATCAGCAAGCCTCCCCGAGGGTGGCGGTGACGCCGCCGTCGACGTCGCGACGGCAACTGATGCGCCGCACCTGCAGACCACTGGCGCGGGCCAGCGCTTCGTCGTGGGTGGCAACCACACAGCAGACACCGTGTTCGCGAGCCTGGGCCACCAGCAACTGCATGACGCGTTCGGCGTTCAGCGGGTCGAGGGCGGCGGTCGGTTCATCGGCCAGCAACAGGCGCGGCCCATGGGCCAACGCCCGGGCACAGCTGACCCGCTGGCGTTGGCCGACGGATAAGTCCGCCGGTTTCTTGTCCAGTTGATCGGCAATGTCCAACTGCCCAGCCAGGCGCGTCACGCTTGCGTCATCCTTCAAGCCCAGCAATTTGCGCGACAACGCGATGTTGCCGCGCACATCCAGGAAGCCCAACAGGCCACCGGTTTGCAGAACATAACCCAGGTAACGGCTGCGCAGCTCGGCCAAGGTGCCCTGTTGCGACGCACGCCACAATTTGGCGATGTCCAGCGGCGTGTTGGCGGGCGTGAAGTCGAACTGCCCGGCCTGATCCGGCGCCAACACCAGCGCCAGCAGGTCCAGCAACGTGCTCTTGCCACAGCCACTGGGGCCGACCACCGCCAGTTGTTCACCGCCGCGCAAGTGCAGCCGTGGAATCACCAGGCTGTAGCGCTGGCTGCCGGCGCCCCGGCTTTTGTGCACGGCGTTCAGGGTCAGCATCACGGCAGCGTCGACAACGGAACGCGGTACAAGGCGTCACCCGGCTCGGCATCACCGAAGCGCACCCAGTTGGCGAGGTCGTTGTGGAAGGTTTCGTAGAGGCGGATTTTCGAATCCAACTCGTCGATGAAATCTTCCTGCTCGGCCACGCTCAAGGACAGCCACAAATCCTGGGTCATGTTCAGCGACTTGCTGCGGTACGGCAGCCCTTCGAGGTACTCGCCGAGAATCCCGCCGTCGGCCAGGTTGCCGCCCTTGCGCAAGGCCGACGGATCGCGGCTCATGTAGGCACTGGCGCTGGCGATTTCCTGGAAGAAATCCTTGGGTGAGCTCTGGGTCTTGCGAGCCGCGTCGACGATCAGCTTGAGCGATTGCTGCAAGTCGTTGAGTTGCAGCTTGGTCAGCATCACGCAGACCTGGAACGCCGGCAGTGCCGGGTTGGTCAGGTCGCGGTCGGCGGTCCAGGCGCTGACCAGTTGCGGCGCCTGGCTGGCGGATTTACGCCCCAAAAAGTCCATGTGCATCGCGTAACCGACTGCGGCCGACTTGTCGGCCAGGCTCGGCGCGGCACTGAGCAGCGGCACGCTTTGCGCTTTGTTGCTGCGCACCTGATGGACCAGGTCGGCGAACACCGAACCGATCTCGTCGACGCGCTCGCCGAACTTGCGCACATCGGCGCCCGGCACCGGAATGTACAGGTCGCCGATCTGCGGGTTGGCGTCGGCGGTCAGGGTGCGGTACTGGCTCTGGGCGCCGGCATGGGTTTTCTTGCCGGCGTCGCTGAGCAGGTGCAAGGCGTAGATCTTGATCTGCTTGCCCAGCGCCGCCTGGCGCACTTCGGCCTCGTTCATTTGCGTGGCGGCAAAGGGATCGTTCTTGCGCAGGGCCCCGGCGTCGGTGACCAACAGGATCAAACGCCCACCGTAACCGGACCAGTCCATGCCTTCGACGGCTTCCATGACCCCGGCAAACGCATCTTCGTTGAACGAATGGCTCGACACCGTCGATGCCTTGACCTGCCGCGCCAGCTCCATGAAGCGTTGTGGGTCGCGGCCCTGCTCCAGGGTGATCAAGGTCTTGGCGACGTATTCCAGGCCTGGGGTTTTCTTGATGCTGCTGCGGAAACCCACCATGCCAAAGCTGACACTGTCCAGCTCGCCACGCTCGGCAATACGGGTTTGCAACTCGTGGACCACGTCGCGCACCTGGTCGATGTAGGGCTGCATCGACACGGTGGTGTCCACCACCAGCACCACGGCGGTACGGAACGCGTCGGCGTTGGCGGTGGTGATCGGCGTGTTGGTCGCAGCCCTCGGCGTGCTGCCCGGGTCGATGGACGCCACGTTCAGCAACTGCACCGGCTGGCCGTTTTCATCGAGGCTCTCGCGGGAATCGAAGATCGGCAACAGGTAGAACTGGCTCTGCGGTACGGCGCTGGCGGCGGGCTCCAGGGCCAGCACTTGCTGGTCCTCCTGCGGGCTCTGCTGGGCCTTGAGCAACACGTTCTTGGCCGCCGAAGGGTTGGCCAGCAGCTTTTCCACGTCGCCAGGCTGACGCAGGAACATCACCGGCGCACGGCCGGAACGTTCGGTGAACTTGAGCACCAGGCTTTGCTTCCAGTCGCTGACTTGGGCGGCGGGCAACCAGCCGTCGCTGCGCCCGTCGGTGGCCGCACCGACCCGCACCCACGAACCGCCGTCGACGTCCTTGCGCTGGTACACGTACAGCACGGAAAACGCCGGCAGCGCCTTGCCCGGTGCGGCGCCCGGTGCGTCGGCGAGCTTCGCCCCCGGTTTGCTGAGCACGCGCTGGAACAAGGTTTTCTTGCCGGCCATCAACAGTGGACGCTGACCGCCATCGGCCTCGGTCGCCACGGGCGGCTGAGCCGCAGGGGTAACGGGCGGCTTGACCGTCGGCACTTCCGGGGCCTTCGGCGGCTTCACTTGCGGTGGCTTGACCGAGGTGGTCGTGGCCACTGGCGTCTTCACTTCTTTGCCGTCATCACCGGCCAACCACCAATAACCCGCCCCACCCAACGCCAATGCCACGGCGACCGCAACGGCAGCCAGGGCGAACACCGGCCCCTTGCGTTGCTCCGACACCGAGGATTGCACCGAAGACTTTATCGGCGGCGCAACGGGCTTGGGCTGCGATTGTGGCGGCGGTGGTGAGTAAGCCGGGCCGCTGGGAATGTTGATGGACATGGGCGTCAGGCCCGCCAAGTCATCCACCGCAGGCGGCGTGACCGGCAGTTCAAACGACAACGGCCGGATCAGCGTCGCTTGCGCCGATTCCTCTGGCAGGTTATCCAACGCCCGCAACAACGCCGCCGCATCCGGGAAACGCTCCCCCGGATCCTTCGCCAGCAGCTTGCGCAACACGTCCTGGTAGCGGCCGTGGTGCACCGGCAGTTCCGGCAACGGCTCGGTCAGGTGCGCCAGGGCCGTGGACAGTGCGTCGTTGCCGGTATACGGCAGTTTGCCAACAAGGATTTCGTAGAGCACCACGCCCAGGGCATACAGGTCGGCGCGGCCGTCGATGTCTTGCCCACGGGCTTGTTCCGGGCTCATGTAGCTGGGCGTGCCGACGGCGAAACCGGCCTGGGTGAACTGGGTGCGGTCGTCCAGGGACTTGGCGATGCCGAAGTCCGAAAGCACCGCCGTGCCATCGGCGCGGAACAGGATGTTGGCCGGTTTGACGTCACGGTGGACCAGGCCCAACCCGTGGGCATAACCCAGGGCCGAGGCGATCTGGCGGATGTAGGTCAGGCCCTGCTCCGGCGTCAGGCCCGCGGCGATGCGTTCCTTGAGCGTGCCGTTGGGCAGGTACTCCATCGCCATGTAGTACAGCTCACCGACGTTGCCGATGTCATGGATGGTGACGGTGTGCGGGTGCGACAGGCGCGCCAGGGTCTTGCCTTCGCGCAGGAAACGCTCGCAGAAGGTCGGGTCGGCTGCCAGCGCGGCGGCCATCACTTTCAACGCCACCTTGCGTTCCAGCGAACGCTGCGTCGCCAGGTACACGCTGGCCATCGCGCCTTCACCGATCGGCCCTTCGATGTCGTAGCCGGGGATGACAATGTTCAGGGACAAGCTCATGACGGCACCTTCACGACCACCACGGTGATGTTGTCCGGCGCGCCACGCATCAGGCCCAGGGACACCAGGCTGCTGGCGATTTCGCCGGGCTCGTCGTGGCTCAATACCTCGCGGATTTCTTCGTCCTCGACGGTCTTGGTCAGCCCGTCGCTGCACAACAGGTAACTGTCGCCGGGTACCAGCAACAATTCGGTCAGCGCCAGGTTCAGTTGCGCCTCGACGCCAATGGCCCGGGTAACGATGTTGGCCCGCGGATGCACCCGCGCCTCGGCTTCGCTGAGCAGGCCGCTGTCCTGCAGATCCTGAACGTAGCTGTGGTCCCGGGAGATGCCTTCGAGCATGCCATCGCGCAGGCGATACAACCGACTGTCACCGGCCCACAGGCACATGCCGCGCAGGTCGCGGGCGGCCAGCACCACCACGGTGCTGCCCATCATCGTCACGCCACGGTTGGCGGTTTCTTCACGCACGGCGGCGTTGACGCGCAGCAGGTCGCTTTGCAGCGCCGCGACGTATTCGTCCAGCGAACGACCCACGGCAATATTGCGCAAACTGTCGACGATCAGGCTGCTGACGTAGTCGCCCGCCGCGTGCCCGCCCATGCCATCGGCCACGACCCACAGGCCGTTTTCCGGCAGGTCCAGGCAAGCGTCTTCGTTGACCTGGCGGACCATTCCGACATGGCTCTTGCTTGCAGACTTGATTGCTTTTCCGGCACTTGGACGCATCTACACAACACCTTCTTGGCCGAGCAAAAATTGCGCAAAATCAGCGGCTGCCGGCAATCCCTGGCAGCGCATCAAACCCGGGGCAATGCGCTCCGATCCCTGGCCCCACCACAGGCTCGCACCTTCGCAAGCCGCCTCGGCCAGGGCGCTCATGCGCCGCTGCGGGTCGGTGGCATCGAAGCGATGCAGGCTGGCAAAACGGCTGCTCGGCGTGCGCGGCAAGTACATCGGGCTGCCCAGGGTCTCCAACTGTTCGTTGAATGCCTCGAAACTGGCCTCCACACTCAACGTGCTCAGCAACAGGTTCTCGACCCGTTCAAACCACTCGTCCGCACCGCCCACCACCGACGCCGGGTCCGCGTCGGGCTCCAGCAGCACCGCGACGGTCAGCGGAAAATAACGGCCGACCCGGTCGATGCTCGGCATCACCACCCCGACTGCGGCGTCCGGGCCGCACACCCCGGGCGCGACCATGAAGCGCCACAGCGGGCTGACCAGGTAGGCGTCCAGCCAACGCTCGCCAAGGCTGGTCTGGCTGGCGAGCAAACCCGCCGCCAGCCAGGAATCCCACGGGCCGATGAAGCTCTGGGGCAAACCACGGCTGACGAAGTCCCCACGGCTGGCCAACTTTCCATAGAAGCCCGCTGTACTCATAGCCGCTCCGGCAGGCTGAAGCCGCTGAGCACCCGGCTCTTGAACGGGTTGAAGGCGCTGTTGGCGCGCAACTCATAAGAGGCGCTGGCGCCATCGACCCGCAGCCGCAGGTTGAAGCGATCCGGCGAGTTGCCGGCGGTCAGGTCCGATTGCTCCAGCAGCCGGAACCAGGCCCACGGCCCATCCAGGGTGATGCCGGAGCGACCGCTGGACGACGGCGGCATAATCGAGATCCGCACCACGCCGATGCTGCCTGGGTTGGGCCACTGCATGGCGGTCGGGCGGCTTGGGCCGTGGTCGTAGCTCAATTGTTGGCCGTCGAGGTCGAGCAGGAACTGGGTGATGGTCGAGTCCATCGCCACCGGTTTGAGCTCAAAACGGACCATCGGCTGCGTGCCGCCGGAACGGAAGAACGCATCGCGGATGGTCGCCGCGCGCTGGAAGGTCTGCAGCACGCCAGGGGCGATGCCGAGCTTCTGCGCCGCGCCCGGTTGCCAACGCCAGGTCGGTGTGGAGGTGTCGACGTAGGGTTGCAGGTACTTGCGGAAGTAGTTGTCCATGACCCCGCCGACGCCAAAGAACTGGCCGAAGTCATCCAGGGTCGCGTCCCGAGCACTGCCTGGCGACATCGGATAGCGCCCGGCCAGGGACTGGCGATAGATATTCACCACTTCGCTGGTCCAGGCGGCGTTCAGTTGGTTGCGCACCCCGCCCATCATGCTGTTGGTGGTGGAGTTGACCACCGACTTGACCAGGCCTTGCACCAGCGGCGGCTGGCGTTCGGCATTGAGGCTGACGCGCGTAGCGGCGGCCGTTGCCTGGTTCTTGGCTTCGCCGAGCAAGGCATCGCCGCTGGCACCGACCATGGCGCTGACCTGCACGTACAAAGCGTTCATGTCCGCCAACAGACCGTCGATGGCCGCCGGCTCGCCTTCGCTTTTGCTGACGATGCTGTTGAGTTCGGCGAAGTGCGCGGTGATCGGGTCATCGCTCGCCGCCGGCGCGTTGGACGTCGCCTGCTCCTGGCCGAGCAAGCTGCCCAGGCGCTCCTTGAGCTTGTCCACGCCGCCTTCCACCGGCGCACCCTGGGCGGCCAGCAGGCGTTCATCCTGTTGCAGGTCGGTTTCCTTCGCCACCGCCACCAGCAGTTTTTTCAACGGCGAGGTCGGGCCGGAAATCACCCGCAGCACATCGGCGGCCTGGGCCACGCTGGTGATCGGCACGAAGTCGATGTCGGCGAGCAAGGCGTCCCATTGGCGCAGGTAGTCCTGGAAGTACAGGCGACGCACATCGGCGGCCAGGCTGGCGACGTTCTGCTGATCGGCCTGTTCGTGGCCCAGCACCCATTGTTCTTCGGCCAGGGTGCCGGTCTGGCTCAGGCTGGTGAGCAGGAAGCCCTGGCGGTAGCCCTTGACGGTGAAGAACCCGCTCAGCGGCTCACCCAACGGCTTGCCACTCTTGCGGCTGAACACCAGCGCCGCATCACGCCCGGCGGCTTCGTTGATGCGGAAGTCCGGGATGCCATCTGGCAGCTTCTGGCGCTTGATCCGGTCATAGACGCGCTGGGCCACCGGCAATTGCTGCAATTGGCGGCGCAGGTCTTCGACCAGGCGAGGGTCGAGGCGCGCGAGGGGCGGACGCCGCTCGAACAGCGCCTGCAAATGCGCGGTCAGGGCCTGGCGCTGCTCGGCGGGCAAATCGCGCGGCAGGCTGCGGTCCCAATCCAGGGCGATCCAGGCCTTGATGAAGTCGGCATCGTAATGCTCGGTGTCGGCGAGCATCAGGTAGGCCTTCAAGCCTTCGTAGAGGAAATCCGAATTGCCGCCGCTGTGCAGCTGCTCTTCGATGCGCGTCAGCAAGCGCGGCGCGAACACCGCGATCAGCAGCTTGCGGTAGACACTGCCGGACTCGGCTTCGAGCATGTCGCCCTGGTACAGGCCCAGGCCTTCGGCCCAACTCGGTGAGTCGTCGGCCAGGTGCTTCACGGCGTTGAGCAACGGCAACACGGCGAGAACGTCGCGTTGCGCCGGGCTGAGGTTCTGCACGGTTTGCCCCAATGGCGCGACCTTCTGGTCGACCTGGGCGATGTAGGCCTGGTTGGCACGGTAGCTGACCCACCACAACGTGCTGACCACCAGCACCAATACCACGGTGGAGGCCAGAACGCCGCGGGCGATCCACCTGCGCCGCCGCTCGACTTTCGGATCGACGCCCACCAGCCCACGCTCGGCGAAGGCCACGGCGGTGAAGAGTTTCTCGATGAAGTAGCTGCGCCCGGTGCCGGTCTGGCGCGCCAGGTGCTGACGGTCCAGGTTCATGCTCTGGGCCATGGAGCCGATCAAGCGATCGATCGGACTGCCTTCCTGGGTGCCGCTGGTGAAATACACCCCGCGCAGCAACACGCGCTCTTCGAAGGCGTTGGGTTTGAACACGCCTTCGAGGAAGCTTTGCAGGCAATCTTTCAAGGCGCCGAACTGCTGTGGGAAGCCGTAGATCAGATCGCGCCGCGCCGGGTCGCGCTCTTGTTGCAGGCGTTCCACCAGGCGGTCGTTGAGGCGCTGCTCCAGGCCGGTGAACTCGCTCTGCAGGTGCGCCAGCGGGCTGTCGCTGCTCTTGCCATCGTCCAGGGCGAAGGTCATGCCCCAGACCTGGGCGCGTTCTTCCTTGCTCAGGGTATCGAAATACTCCATGAACCCGGGCACCAGGTCGAGTTTGGTCAGCATCAGGTAGATCGGGAAACGCACGCCCAGTTGGGTGTACAGCTCCTGGATCCGCAAGCGAATCGCCGCGGCATGGGCGGCACGCTCGGCGTCGCTGCCCAGCAGCAGGTCGGACAGACTGATGGCGATGAACGCCCCGTCAATCGGGCGTCGGGCCCGTTGTTTTTTCAACAGGCCCAAAAAGCCCAGCCACGCGGCCTTGTCGATGGTCGCGTCGCTGTCCTGGGTGGTGTAGCGGCCGGCGGTGTCGAGCAGGACCGCCTGGTCGGTGAACCACCAATCGCAATTGCGCGTACCACCGACACCGCGTACCGCACCGGCACCCAGTTGCGCGGCCAGCGGGAAATGCAGCCCGGAGTTGACCAGCGCGGTGGTCTTGCCCGAACCCGGCGGGCCGATGATCACGTACCACGGCAGCTCGTAGAGGTTACGACGCTCGTCGCCGCCCAGCTTGGCTTTCTTGAGCAAGGCCAGGGCTTCGTCCATGCGCTGGCGCAGGGTTTCGAGTTCCTCGGCGGTGGCGATGCTGGTGGGATCGGGTGGGGTTTGCGCGGCCAGGCTGCGCATCACTTCGGCGGCCTGACGGCGCGCCTGGATGATGCGCAATACGCGGTAGGCTATCCACACCGCGAACACCAGGATGATCAACGCCCAGCGGCGGCCTTCAGGCACCAGCCAATCGAGCAGCGGGCCGACGAACCAGATGATCAGGCTCAGGGCGATCAGCCCCAGCAACGGAATGACCCAGCGGGTCATAAAACTGAAAAACGCCTTCACTCGACCCCCTCCGCCAATACTGTGATTTCAACCCGACGATTGCGCGCACGTCCTTCTGTGGTGGCGTTGGACGCCAACGGCTCGGTGTCGCTGCGGCCTTCGGCGCTGAAGCGCTCGGGCTGGCCGGTCTTGGCCGAAAGAATTTGCAGCACCGATTGCGCCCGCGCTTCGGACAACGCCCAGTTGGACGGGAACCGCAGGGTGGCGATCGGGCGATTGTCGCTGTGCCCGGTGACCAGGACCTGGCCCTTGACCTTGCGCACCGCATCGGCGATTCGCAGCATCAGCGGCTGGAAGTCGTCCTTGATGCTGGCGCTGCCCGAGGCGAACAGTTCATCGCCGCGGATGGTCACCACCGAGCGGTCGACGGCGTCTTCCACGGCAATCCGGTTGGCCCGGATTTCATCGGCGAGGAAGCCGGCCAGGCGTGGGCGCTCGATCACTTTGGGCTGCACCACGGGACGGTCGATGGTCTGTACCGGAATTTCACCGAGGAAATGAATATTCTTGAACACCGGCTCGGCATCGGACGCCAGTTTCATGCGCAGGCCGAACAGCAGTGCCAGCAACAGGGCTGCACCGATGGCCACGGCGATCCATGGCGGCATGAATTGCGCCAGTCGATCGCGGGCCACCGTGACACCGCGCCAATGCGGCGACAGCTCGCGCTCGTAGTCGCCACGGGCGCTGCGGATGACGGCGGCGGTGCGCTCACGCAACGCTTCCAGTTGGCTGCGACCGTCGTTCATCACCCGGTAGCGCCCTTCGAAACCCAGGCACATGCACAGGTACAAAAGCTCCAGCAGATACAGGCGCTCGCGCGGGCTTTGCAGGCAATGCTCCAGCAACTGGAACACCTTCTCGCCGCCCCAGGCTTCGTTGTGCACGGTGATCAACAGGCTTTGCTTGCCCCAGTCGCTGGTGCCGCCCCACGGCGTGCTCAACACCGCTTCGTCCAGCGCGGTGCACAAGGCGTAGCGGGCCAGCAACACATCGTTACGCACCACGCCAGCGGCCTCGGCACGCTCTTCGAACTGGCGCAGGTAGGCCAGCAGTTGCGCGCGCAGACTGGCCGGCGCCGGGTGGGCAATGGTGTTGCGCAGGCGCGTCAGCAGCGCCAGCAGCGGGCCGGCGGCGCTTTCCAGCGGGTTGAGCCCCTCGGCCTTGCCGGTCAGCACCGGCGCGGCCGGCATCGACAGCGGTGCAGGCTGCGCACGACCAGGGTCCGGACGGCCAGCGTCCGGGCGGAATGGGTCGGCGCCGCGGCCACCGGGCGTTGGCATGAACTGGGTACGATCGTCGTTGCTCATCGCGGTTTATCCTCGGATCGCCCAGAAGGCCAGGTTCAGCCCCGGGAACTGGCCAGCGATGTGGAACGCAAAACCGCCGGAGTTGCTCAGTTGCTGCCAGTGATCGCTGCCCCGATCGAGCTCGTAGTAAGTGGAGCCGGCGTGGTACGGCAGCTGCCGTGGTGCCACCGGCAATGGCAGCAGGCCAATGCCCGGCAGTTGCAGGTTGACCAGGTCGCGGATGTGTTCCACCGAACCGACTTTGCTCTGCTGGCCGAAACGGCTGCGCAGGGTTTCGGCCGGCACATCGGCACGCACCACCAGGATGAAACTGGCGCTGTCGAGCAGGGTCTTGTCGGCCAGCATCGCCACATGGATGCCGTAGGCTTTTTCGACAATCGGAATCGGCGTCGCCTTGCTGTCGATCAGCATCGACAGGGCTTCGCGCAGGGCCTGCATCACGGGCGCGTAGCTGAGCGCCAGGTCATCGTGCTGGTAAGGCGGGTATTGCTGCGGTCGTCGTCCGGAAGCGGTGAACGTGGAGAACTCCCCGGCCAGGCTCACCAGTTCGCTGTAGAAGCGTTCCGGGTGCAGCGGGCTCAACTGGCTCAGGTGCTGGATCAGCGGCTGGGCGCGGTTGACCAGTTGCAACAACATGAAATCGGCAATTTCCGAGGCGCCACCGGCACCGGACGCTACCACCCGCCCGGCCAGGGCTTCGCCGCGTTGATGCAGCAGGCCCAGCAGTTCACTGCGAAACGCCGCCAGTGGCTTGGAGGCGATCACATCCAGCAGCGGCGGGATGTAGGCGTCGTCGAGCACCAAGGCGCGGTCGGCACGTTTTTCCTTGATGCGCACCACACCGATGGCGGCGTAGTCGCCAATGCCATCCTGTTCGGTCAACAACCGCAAGGCCCGGGAGCCGAGAGCGACTGGCGCGCGATTTTCGAACGGGGCGTTGTCGTCGCGCACTTCGCACACCTGGCTCACATAACGCGCCGCGCCGAGGTCTTCGCCTTCATCCACGGTGTCCCTGGCGCCAGCGCGCTTGAGCGGCAGGGCCAGGTACACCAGGCCATCGCGCAGGTTGTCGTCGACATTCAATGGGGTCGGCGCCAGGTCATCCTGGGGAATGTTGAAGGGCGTACCGTCCGGCAACAGGCCGCGCGCCGAGATGATCGCCAGCTTGCCCTGGGCCAGCAGGCCCTGGTCGATCAGCAATTCGGAAAAACCCCAGGCGCCGGCCGACAGGGGGCGGCTGCGTGCGTCGATGAGGTTTTCCAGGTAACGGTCATGCTGTTGGAAATGCTGCGTTCCGATGAACATGCCTTCCGACCAGACCACGCGATTGTTCCAGGACATGGGGGCTCCGATTGCTTATTGGGCAGGGCTGGATGGGGGAACGACGACGGCGCTGCGCACGGCGCGCACATCGAGGCTGATCTGGTATTCGGTGTATTCGCGCGCCGGGACATTCATCACCGTGCGCCACAGCGACTGGTCCAGTTCGCGATAGCCCACCAGTATTCCGATGTGCCGCGTGGCGGGGTCGAGGTCGCGTTGCAGGCTCAATTGCTGGCCGGGCTGGATGAGCACCTCGTCCTGGTCGATCAGGTCGGCGCCCAGTGTGGCCTGGGCCCGTTCGGCCAAGGCGAAATAATCGGAACGGCCAAAGACCGCGGCATTTTTCAGTTCGAAAATGCGCACCCGGACCGGGGCCGGCTGGCCGGTGGCGCCGGGGTTGAGGCCGGCAATGGCGTGGAAATGCAGCTCGACGGCGGCGGTGTCGGCCTCAGCTTCTTCGGGCTGGGGACTGGCCGCATCCTTGGCGCACGCCGTCAGCAGAAGCGCGGTGGCGACTGCGAGTAAAAACCTGGGAATCATCCTGCGTCCTCAATGACGTTTGAGCTATCCGTTGTGAGCGATCGGTATTGTTATAGGACAGCGCCGCTCAACGGCGTCGCTGTCGTGTGCTGTGTTCTTCGTAGGCGCGACTGAACTCGCGACCGAACAAGTCCTGGAAATCCTCCTGGGCTTCCCGGGAAATGTTGCTGTAGAGCTCGGTGAATTGCTGCCAGTACTGGGCCTGTCGCGAGCCACTGAAAATACCCGAGAGTCCTCCGGGCTTGGCCATGCGCTCTTCCAGCTGCGCCGGTTCGAAGCGCCCCAGCAAATGCTTGATGGCCGCTTCCACCCCGGCCATCACCGCCAGTTGGTGGGCCCGCAAGTCATCGAAACTGTCCCGCACCGCCGCGTCCGGGGCCATGAACGCCTGGTTGCCGTGGCGCAACAGCAACAGCAGGGCTTCATCGACATTGGGGGCGAATTTCAGCGGGTTGTTCTCCACCGGCTGGATCATTGTCTGCTGGATGCGAAACTCACCCTTGAGGCTGCTGCGGGCACGCAAGACATCGATCAGGCCTTCGACCATCAACCGATAACTGCGCCCGATACTTTCCATCTGTGCTTCGGCGTTGGCCTTGTCCAGGCGCAACTGGTCCAGCCCGGCACCGCGCAGGAACGCTTGCAGCAAGTCGGGTTGAGCGGCATCGACTGCAGCAACAGGTGCAACAGGCGCGACGGGTGCAGCTGGAGCGACTGGCGGAGCGACCTGTGGCTCGACGCAGGTCACTGGCGCTTCCCGCACGGGCGCCGGCGGCGGTGCAATGATGTCTGCAAAGATGTCGGTAAGCGGAGCCTGCGCAACAGGTGTCGCGACCGGCTCAACCACCGGCGGTGGCGGCACAGGCAGCGGGGCCACAGGCAGCGGGGCAACCGCCACCGGCGCAGGCTTGTCGCTGAACGGGTCCCAGTCGTCCGGAATCACCGAGGCAGACGGCGGTATCACCGGCTCGACCACGGGTGGCGGGCTCGGCCGGGGAATCGGTGTCGGTGGGCGGAAATCGTGTTGCTCGGCCGGAACATGGTCAGGCTGGGTGGCCGGCGGGATGCTGCTCGGGGCCAAGAAGTCGAACAGATCCGGCAGGGTGTCCATGGCCGACACGCCCTGGAAATGCGCAGGCGAGGCCACCTGAATTGGCGATGGCGAATGCACGGCGGCACCCTGCTGCCCCATCAAGGCCTCGAAACTGCTGGGCGATTCGGCAAACGGGTTGCTGTCGGTAACCGGCAGGCTGAAATCGACGCGCGCCTGGATTTCATAATCACCGATGCGGATCACTTCACCGTCTTGCAGGGGTTCGCTGTTGCCCTTGCGCAGGCGAACGCCGGCCTTGACCAATTCCACACCATTAGTACTGTTATCAGTTAAGTAATAACGCCCATCTTTGTATTGGATGATGCAATGTTTTCCGGAAACCAGGCGCTCAGGGTCCGGCAATACCCAGTCATTATCGGAATTACGGCCAATTGCCATCACCCCCTGGTCCATGGACTTCTCCGAACACTGGCCTGGGGTAATCTTGTGATAACTAGTGATAGTCAAACACAGTGGCATCTTGCCTCCTTGCTGAATACATCGCGCGCGGGCGGGTGAAGTGAGGATTGAGGCCCTGACTACCCATCCACAACCTTGCCAACCACCGCGAAACGGCTTTTTGCCAGCATGATTGCTGATCATAACCGGCTTGCGTGACAAAAACCCCACGTCAGTTGCCGCTTCGACCCATGGGTCGGGCAGCCTGTTAAGCGCATCACAACTGTTACATGGGGGCTACACTGGTGAAATAGCTTACCTTGACAAGCGATAAGTACTACACCAAAAATGCACAACTTCTTGAATATACATGATGGCACTTTAAGATCATTGCAGATCTAAAGGGCCATTACCGTCAAGGAACATGTGAAGTTTCATCCGAAACTTGCGTGTGAACTGCCCGACTTCTTCAAGCGGGTGATAGGGAGATCGATCCAAGTGGATGTGCCTTTGCTGCTCGCCGCCGTTTCCGCGACTTCGCCGTGCGGTGAAGACCTGGAATATGACGCGGATTTCTTGCGCCTGGAACGCGACTCCCGGGGCCAACCCGAGCGCAGCATGGGCGATTCGATCCTGCCTGCCGAACCTCCCGAGTGGCGCAGCATCCAGCAGCAGAGCCTGGACTTGCTGCAACGCAGCAAAGACCTGCGCATTACCCATTTCCTGATGCAAAGCTCCCTGGCCCTCGAAGGCCTGCCGGGCATGGCCCGTGTACTGACGCTGATCAGCGAACTGCTCAAGCAGTACTGGGCCGAGTTGCATCCGCGCCTGGACGCCGATGACGACAACGACCCCACTGTGCGCATTAATGCCCTCGCCGGCCTGACGTCTGACATCACCATTCGCCTGCTGCGCGAGAGCATCCTGGCCCGTTCGCGGACGTTCGGTGCCGTCAGCCTGCGCGCCGCCGCCAACGCCAGCGGCCTGCAGAGTTTCCCGGATGAAAACCTCGGCGCCGAACAGCTCGCCGGGGCCCTGCTCGACAGCGATCCCGAGCAGTTGGAAATCACCCGCGCCGCCCTGCTCGAAGCGCGCGGCGCCGCCGAAGCCATCGAACAGCAAGTCAGCGACCAGGTCGGTTCCGCCCAAGGCGTGGACCTTGGCCCGCTCAAGCAACCGCTGAAGATGGCCCTGCAGATTCTCGGCCAGTTCGCCCCGCAGAGCGGCGACAGCGCCCTGTCCGATCCGGTCGGCGACGACAGCGCCGCGACCACGGAATATGCGAGCGCGCCAAGTGCACCGCGCAACACCAGCACGAGCACCGTCAGCGGCGACATCAACAACCGCGACGACGTGCTGCGCAGCCTGGACCGGATTCTCGCTTACTACACCCGTCATGAGCCCTCCAGCCCGCTGCCGGTGCTGTTGAACCGGGCCAAGAACCTGGTGCACGCCGACTTCGCGGCCATCGTGCGCAACCTGATTCCCGACGGCATGAGCCAATTTGAAAACCTGCGCGGCCCAGACAGCGAATAAAAAGCGAGCGGATCACGCAGTCACGTCACCGGTACCCCCGATGACGCCAACACCGTCGCTCAAGCGACCAGGAGCAGCAACGTGGCGAAGCAAAGTTCTCAGAAATTCATCGCGCGCAACCGCGCGCCTCGAGTGCAGATCGAGTACGACGTCGAGCTCTACGGCGCCGAGAAAAAGGTCCAGTTGCCCTTCGTCATGGGCGTGATGGCCGACCTCGCCGGCAAGCCGGCCGAGCCTCTGGCAGCGGTGGCTGATCGCAAGTTCCTCGAGATCGACGTCGACAACTTCGACTCGCGCCTCAAGGCCATGCAGCCGCGCGTGGCGTTCCATGTGCCTAACGAACTGACCGGCGAAGGCAACCTGAGCCTGGACCTGACGTTCGAAAGCATGGACGACTTCAGCCCGGCGGCCGTGGCCCGCAAGGTCGACTCGCTGAACAAGCTGCTCGAAGCGCGCACCCAGTTGGCCAACCTGCTGACCTACATGGACGGCAAGACCGGTGCCGAAGAAATCATCATGAAGGCGATCAAGGACCCAGCGCTGTTGCAGGCCCTGGCGAGCGCGCCGAAGCCAGCACAGGACCAATGATCATGACTGACAATACAGCTCGCGAAGGCGTGCAAAACTTGGGCGCAACCGAAGAAACCAGCGAGTTCGCGTCCCTGCTGCTGCAAGAATTCAAACCCAAGACCGAGCGCGCCCGCGAAGCCGTCGAAACGGCCGTGCGCACCCTGGCCGAGCAGGCCCTGGCGCAGACCGACCTGGTGTCCAACGACGCCATCAAGTCGATCGAGTCGATCATCGCCGCCATCGACGCCAAGCTCACCGCCCAGGTCAACCAGGTCATCCACCACCCCGACTTCCAGCAACTGGAAAGCGCCTGGCGTGGCCTGCACTACCTGGTCAACAACACCGAGTCCGATGAGCAGCTCAAGATCCGTGTGCTCAACATCTCCAAGACCGACCTGCACAAGACCCTGAAGAAATTCAAGGGCACGGCGTGGGACCAGAGCCCGATCTTCAAGAAGATGTACGAAGAAGAATACGGTCAGTTCGGCGGCGAGCCTTACGGCTGCCTGGTAGGCGACTACTACTTCGACCAGTCGCCACCGGATGTCGAGCTGCTGGGCGAACTGTCGAAAGTCTGCGCGGCCATGCACTCCCCGTTCATCGCTGCGGCTTCGCCGACCGTGATGGGCATGGGCTCGTGGCAGGAACTGTCGAACCCGCGCGACCTGACCAAGATCTTCACCACCCCGGAATATGCCGGCTGGCGCTCGCTGCGTGAATCGGAAGACTCGCGCTACATCGGCCTGACCATGCCACGCTTCCTGGCGCGCCTGCCGTACGGCGCCAAGACCGACCCGGTGGAAGCCTTCGCCTTCGAAGAAAACACCGACGGTGCCGACAGCTCCAAGTACACCTGGGCCAACGCCGCTTACGCGATGGCGGTGAACATCAACCGTTCGTTCAAACACTTCGGCTGGTGCTCGCGCATCCGTGGCGTGGAATCGGGCGGTGAAGTGGAAAACCTGCCAGCCCACACCTTCCCGACCGACGACGGTGGCGTGGACATGAAGTGTCCAACCGAAATCGCCATCTCGGACCGCCGTGAAGCGGAACTGGCGAAGAACGGTTTCATGCCGCTGCTGCACAAGAAAAACACCGACTTCGCCGCGTTCATCGGCGCCCAGTCGTTGCAGAAACCGGCCGAATACGACGACCCGGACGCCACCGCCAACGCCAACCTGGCCGCGCGCCTGCCGTACCTGTTCGCCACTTGCCGTTTCGCCCATTACCTCAAGTGCATCGTGCGCGACAAGATCGGTTCCTTCAAAGAGAAGGACGAGATGCAGCGCTGGTTGCAGGACTGGATCCTCAACTACGTCGACGGTGACCCGGCGCACTCCACCGAGACCACCAAGGCCCAGCACCCATTGGCTGCCGCCGAAGTGATCGTCGAAGAAGTCGAAGGCAACCCGGGGTACTACAACTCCAAGTTCTACCTGCGCCCGCACTATCAGCTCGAAGGGCTGACCGTGTCGCTGCGCCTGGTATCGAAACTGCCGTCGGCCAAGGGCGCGTAAACGTTTACTGAGCGGTGCACGGTAAAAATGTGGGAGCGAGCTTGCTCGCGATGGCGGTGGTTCAGTTGTCATGCGTATGTCTGACACTCCGCTATCGCGAGCAAGCTCGCTCCCACAGGGATCTTCAGTGGGTTGGAGTTCATCGGAGCCGTTCGGCACAGGTAATTTCGCAAGGTCAGCGTCAACCAAACAATGTGGTTAGAAACCACACAGGGAGAAAACATGGCTGTTGATATTTTCATCAAGATTGGCGACATCAAGGGCGAGTCCATGGACAAGGCCCACAAGGACGAGATCGATGTCCTGAACTGGAGCTGGGGCATGTCCCAGTCCGGCAACATGCACGTAGGCAGCGGCGGCGGTGCGGGCAAGGTCAACGTCCAGGACCTGTCCCTGACCAAGTACGTCGACAAGGCGTCGCCGAACCTGATGATGCACTGCGCCAGCGGCAAGCACATCGACAAGGTCAAGCTGACCGTGCGCAAGGCCGGCGGTGAAAGCCAGGTCGAGTACATGATCATCAACCTGGAAGAAGTGCTGGTCACGTCCCTGAGCACCGGCGGCTCGGGCGGTGATGATCGCCTGACCGAAAACGTCACCCTGAACTTCGCCAAGGTGCTGGTGGACTACCAGCCACAGAAAGCCGACGGCACCAAGGAAGGCGGTCCGGTCAAGTTCGGCTGGAACATCCGTCAGAACATCAAGGTGTAATCGAACACGCCCCCGGTGCCACGCGCCGGGGGTGTTTGGTGCTTGCTCGAATCCAATTCTTTCCCACGTGGTATCTGAGTCATGGCCAAGCCTGCGTTTATCAATTTGTGGAAAGCGTATTCCGATCTGCTGGCGACCTATCCCGACGCAAAACCCTGCGACGGGCCGTGGCCGAACCAGTGCGCTATCCGCATGAGCATCGCGCTCAATGCCGAGCTCACCATCAAGGTCAACAAATCCACTTATACCGAACCCAAGTGCGCGCACGAACACGCCAGGGGCGCCGAATCGCTGGCGAACTGGCTGTGGAAACATCACTTGGGGCGTCCATTGATTCTCGGCGGCAGCGCAGCAGAACGCCGTAAGTTGGTGGACAAGAAAGGGCTGATCTTTTTCAAGGATTGTTTCCAGCAACTGGGCGAGTCTTCGGACAGTCGTACCGGCGATCATATCGATCTCTGGAACCGCGGCCTGACCCTCGGCTATGACGACCCCGGCTATCGCGCACGAGCGATCTGGTTCTGGGAGCTCTTATGACCAAGGTTCACTGCGCGATATTGGCTGGCTGCCTGTTATCGAGCCTGAGCGCCTGCGCCGAGCAGGCCGCGACGCCGACGACCCAGGCCGTTTTCGTCGGCCAACCACTCAGCTTGGTTGACGATCAGGGTCAATGCACCTTGGTCAAACCCGACCAGAGCCGCATGAAGCTGGACATGGAATGGCCGTGCGGCTTCAGCCTGGATAAACAGCAAAAACTGCGCGTAGAAATGTTCAACAACACCCCCATATTTGCGGTCTGGCGTAGCGAACACATGCCGGCCCCCAGCCGTGATTGCCTGAGCAAAATGCAGGCTATTCGTCAGATGCCGACAGGTTTTGAGGCAGGACCGGTCAGCCGATATGCGTCTTGCGGCTCCGGCGGAGACCAGAAAATGTACGTAGCACCCTTTACGTGGTAACCGAAATCGCCACCCGCGATCGCCTGCAACCGTCCCTGCTGGACCGGTTGACCGACGACGATCCGACCAACCCCAAGGAAAGCGCCGACAAGCGCGTGCTCTCCCTGACCCAATTGAAAGCCTCGGTGCTGCGTGACCTGGCGTGGCTGCTCAACACCACCTCCTTGCTCAGCGCCGATGCCACGCTGCATACCCCAGCGGGCACGTCGGTGGTTAATTTCGGCCTGCCGGCACTGGCCGGCAACAGCGCGTCGAACGTCGACGTCTCGGCCCTGGAAACCTTGATCCACCAGGCCATTGCCACCTTCGAACCGCGCATCCTGCGCCACACCCTGCGGGTGCGGGCCCGGGCAACGGCCGAGATGAACCACAACGCGTTGAGTTTCGAGATCGAAGGCGATCTCTGGGCCCAGCCAGTGCCGCTGCGCCTGATGCTGCAAACCGACCTGGACCTGGAAACCGGCCATGTGCGCGTGGTCAACGCCGACCAGCGGAGACGCTCATGAACCCACGCCTGCTGGAGCTGTACAACCAGGAACTGCACCACGTGCGCGAAAGCGCGGCGGAGTTCGCCAAGGAATACCCGAAGATCGCCAGTCGGCTGACCTTGTCCGGCATGGACTGCGCCGACCCGTATGTCGAGCGTCTGCTGGAAGGCTTCGCCTACCTGACGGCACGGGTGCAGCTCAAGCTCGACGCCGAGTACCCGACCTTCACCCACAACCTGCTGGAAATCGCCTACCCGCATTACCTGGCGCCGACGCCGTCGATGACCGTGGTGCAATTGCAGGCCGACCCGGACGAAGGCTCGCTGAGCAGTGGTTTCCCGCTGCCGCGCGATACCGTCCTGCGTGCCGCCCTGGGGCGTGAAACCCAGACCTGCTGCGAGTACCGCACCGCCCACGCGGTGACGTTGTGGCCGTTGCAGGTCAGCCAGGCCGAGTACTTCGGCAACCCGTCCGCCGTGCTCGGGCGCCTGGCCGCCAGCGAGCCGAAAGCCAAGGCCGGCCTGCGCCTGACCCTGCGCACCGGCGCCGAACTGCCGTTCAACAGCCTGGCCCTGGACAACCTGCCGCTGTACTTGAGCGGTGCCGACGAACAGCCTTTCCGCCTCTACGAACAATTGCTGGGCAATGCCTGCGCGGTGTTCGCCCGCAAGCCCGGCGGCGACTGGGTGGAGCGGCTGCCACAGGATGCGCTGCGCTCGCGCGGCTTCGACGATGCCGACGCCGCGCTGCCGGTGGTGCCGCGAGCCTTCCAGGGCTATCGCCTGTTGCAGGAATACTTCGCCCTGCCCCACCGTTTCCTGTTTGTCGACTTCACCCAGCTGAGTCGCGCGGTCAAGCGTTGTGACGGTCAGGAACTGGAGCTGATCGTGCTGTTCGACCGTCACGATCCGAGCCTGGAAGGCAGCGTCGGCGCTGCGCAGTTCCTGCCGTTCTGTACCCCGGCCATCAACCTGTTCCCCAAGCGCCTGGATCGCATTCACTTGTCGGATCGGGTCAACGAACACCACGTGATCGCCGACCGCACCCGGCCGATGGATTTCGAAGTGCATTCGCTCAACGGCCTCACCGGCCACGGCACCGGGCCGGAACAGCCGTTCCTGCCGTTCTACGCCGTGCGCGATCCGTCCCGTTATGGCCGCGACCAGGCCTATTACACGGTACGGCGCGAACCGCGCGTGTTGTCCAGCGACCAGCGTCGCAACGGCCCGCGCTCGACCTACATCGGCAGCGAAACCTTCGTCAGCCTGGTGGACAGCCAGCAAGCGCCTTATCGCCACGACCTGCGCCAACTGGGCGTGACCGCGCTGTGCACCAACCGCGACCTGCCGCTGTTCATGAGCGTGGGCAATGGCAAGACCGACTTCACCCTGGCCGACAGTGCCCCGGTGGGCGCGGTGCGCTGCGTGGCCGGGCCGAGTCGCCCACGGGCCAGCCATGCCCACGACGCCAAGGCCTGGCGCTTGATCAGCCAGCTCTCGCTGAATTATTTGTCCCTCAGTGAGCAAGGCCAAGGCGCCGCTGCCCTGCGTGAACTGCTGCGCCTGTACGGCGACAGCAACGACGCTGCACTGCAATTGCAGATCGAAGGCCTGCGCGAAGTCAGCAGCAAAGCCTGCACCCGGCGCCTGCCGATGCCCGGCCCGATCGTGTTTGGTCGTGGCCTGGAAATCACCCTGGAATTCGATGAAAACGCGTTTCGCGGCACCGGGGTGTTCCTGCTCGGCGCCGTGTTCGAACGTTTCCTGGCACGCTATGTGTCGATCAACAGTTTTACCGAGACGGTGATCCGTACCACCGAACGCGGCGAGATCATGCGATGGAAAGCCAAGCCCGGACGTCGTCCGACCCTGTGAGTACCCTGGAGGCGATGCACCAGGAACCCTGGGAATACGATTTCTTCCAGGCGTTGCGGCGCATCGAGTGCGAATCCCCCGAGCTGCCGCGCCTGGGCCATTCCCTGCGCCTGGCCGACGACCCGCTGCGCCTCGGGCAACGGGCCGAATGCACCTTCGCCCCGGCCACCCTCGCCTCGGTGCAACCGGGCAGCGATGGTACGCCGGCACGCCTGGAGCAATTTTTCTTCGGCCTCGGCGGCCCCAACGGCCCGATGCCGTTGCACATCACCGAATACGTGCGCGAACGCCAGCGCAACAACGCCGACAGCACCAGCAAACGCTTCCTCGATGTGTTTCACCATCGCCTGCTCAGCCTGTTCTACCGGGCCTGGGCCGAAGCACGACCCACGGTCAGCCACGACCGCCCGGACGATGACTATTGGTCGGCGCGCCTGGCGGCACTCAGCGGCCGGGGCATGCCGAGCCTGCTCAACCAAGGGCTGATTCCCGATACGGCGAAGCTGCACTACAGCGGTCACCTGGCCGCACAAACCCGCTACCCGGATGGTTTGAAGGCCATCCTCGGCGAGTACTTCGGCCTGCCGGTGGAGATCGAAGAATACGTCGGCCAGTGGCTGGAACTGCCGGAGCGCAGCCGCGTCGGTGTCAACGCCCAGCTGGGTGTGGACTTCTGCCTGGGCCGCTTCGTGTGGGATCGCCAGCACAAATTCCGCATTCGCCTGGGGCCACTCAAGCTCGTTGACTACATGGGGATGCTGCCCGGCAGCCAACCGTTCAACGAGCTGGTGGCCTGGGTCGCCGAATACTTGGGCCATGAACTGGACTGGGACCTGAACCTGGTCCTGGAACAGCCCGAAGTCCCGGCACTGCAACTCAATGGTCGTTTCCGCCTGGGTTTCAACACCTGGCTGGGCCGCCCCGAAACAGATGCCAACGATTTAATACTGGCCCGGCATTACGCCGAACAGGCCAACACCTCACAGACCTCAAGGAGCCATGAGCATGGGTGAAATCAGTCGCGCCGCGTTGTTCGGCAAACTCAACAGCGTGGCCTACAAAGCCATCGAAGCCGCCACCGTGTTCTGCAAGTTGCGCGGTAACCCCTATGTGGAGCTGGCCCACTGGTTCCACCAGTTGCTGCAACTGCAGGACTCGGACCTGCACCGCATCATCCGCCAGTTCAACATCGAGCCGGCGCGCCTGGCCCGTGACCTGACCGAAGCCCTGGATCGCCTGCCACGGGGCTCGACCTCGATCACCGACCTGTCCTCCCACGTGGAAGAAGCCGTGGAACGCGGCTGGGTCTACGGCAGCCTGATGTTCGGCGAAAGCCAGGTGCGCACCGGTTACCTGGTGCTGGGCATTCTCAAGACGCCGAGCCTGCGCCACGCGCTGCTGGGCTTGTCGTCGGAGTTCGACAAGGTCAAGGCCGAAGCCCTGAGTGAACGCTTTGACGAATACGTCGGCGACTCGCCGGAAAACGCCCTGACCGCCAGCGACGGCTTCAATGCCGGTGCCGTGCCGGGCGAAGCCAGCGGCGCCATGGCCCCTAGCGCCATGGGCAAACAGGAAGCCCTCAAGCGCTTTACCGTCGACCTCACCGAACAGGCCCGCAGCGGCAAGCTCGACCCCATCGTCGGCCGTGACGAAGAGATCCGCCAACTGGTGGACATCCTCATGCGCCGCCGGCAGAACAACCCGATCCTGACCGGTGAAGCCGGCGTGGGCAAGACCGCCGTGGTCGAAGGCTTTGCCCTTCGCATCGTTGCCGGTGACGTGCCGCCAGCCCTCAAGGACGTGGAACTGCGCAGCCTCGACGTGGGCCTGTTGCAGGCCGGCGCGAGCATGAAAGGCGAGTTCGAACAGCGCCTGCGCCAGGTTATCGAAGACGTCCAGGCCTCGCCCAAGCCGATCATCCTGTTCATCGACGAAGCCCACACGCTGGTGGGTGCCGGTGGCGCCGCCGGCACGGGCGACGCGGCCAACCTGCTCAAACCGGCGCTGGCCCGTGGCACCTTGCGTACCGTGGCCGCCACGACCTGGGCCGAGTACAAGAAGCACATCGAAAAAGACCCGGCCCTGACCCGTCGTTTCCAAGTGGTGCAGGTGGCCGAGCCGTCGGAAGACAAGGCCCTGCTGATGATGCGCGGCGTGGCGTCGACCATGGAAAAACACCACCAGGTGCAGATCCTCGACGAAGCCCTGGAAGCCTCGGTCAAGCTGTCCCACCGCTACATTCCCGCGCGCCAGCTGCCGGACAAATCCGTGAGCCTGCTGGACACCGCCTGCGCCCGCGTCGCCATCAGCCTGCACGCCGTACCGGCCGAAGTGGACGACAGCCGTCGGCGCATCGAAGCGCTGGAAACCGAGCTGCAAATCATCGCCCGTGAACACGCGATTGGCGTGGTCATCGGCAGCCGCCAGACCCAGAGCGAAAACCTGCTCAGCGCCGAGCGCGAGCGCCTGGCCGAGCTGGAAAGCCGCTGGGCCGAAGAGAAAACCCTGGTGGACGAACTGCTCGCCACCCGCGCCACCCTGCGCGAGCGCGTCGGCGTGGTGGACAGCGAAGACAACAGCGAAGCGTCCAACAACGAAAGCCACGCCCTGCGCGAGAAACTGGTGGACCTGCAACAGCGCCTGACCGCCCTGCAAGGCGAAACCCCGTTGATCCTGCCGACCGTGGATTACCAGGCCGTGGCCTCGGTGGTTGCCGACTGGACCGGTATCCCGGTGGGCCGCATGGCCCGCAACGAACTGGAAACCGTGCTCAACCTCGACCAGCACCTGAAAAAACGCATCATCGGCCAGGACCATGCCTTGCAGATGATCGCCAAGCGCATCCAGACCTCCCGCGCCGGCCTCGACAACCCGAGCAAGCCAATTGGTGTGTTCATGCTTGCCGGTACTTCCGGCGTGGGCAAGACCGAAACCGCCCTGGCCTTGGCTGAAGCCATGTACGGCGGCGAGCAGAACGTCATCACCATCAACATGAGCGAGTTCCAGGAAGCCCACACTGTGTCCACCCTCAAGGGCGCGCCACCGGGCTACATCGGCTATGGCGAAGGCGGCGTGCTGACCGAGGCCGTGCGGCGCAAACCGTACAGTGTGGTGTTGCTGGACGAGGTGGAAAAGGCCCACCCGGACGTGCATGAGATCTTCTTCCAGGTGTTCGACAAAGGCGTGATGGAGGACGGCGAAGGCCGGGTGATCGACTTCAAGAACACCTTGATCCTGCTGACCACCAACGCCGGCACCGAGTTGATTGCCAAGGTCTGCAAAGACCCGCAGAACGTGCCCGAGCCAGAAGAAATCGCCAAGGCCCTGCGCCAGCCGTTGCTGGAAATCTTCCCGCCGGCCTTGTTGGGTCGTCTGGTGACGATTCCGTACTACCCGCTCAGCGACGAGATGCTCAAGGCAATCACCCGCCTGCAACTCAACCGCATCAAGAAGCGCGTGGAGAGCACCCACAAAGTCGCCTTCGACTACGACGACGCGGTGATCGACCTGATCGTCTCGCGTTGCACCGAAACCGAAAGTGGCGGACGCATGATCGACACCATCCTGACCAACAGCCTGCTGCCGGACATGAGCCGCGAGTTCCTGACCCGCATGCTCGAAGGCAAGGCCTTGGCCGGGGTGCACATCCGCGCCGTGGATAACGAATTGCAATACGACTTCAGCGACGCGGCCTGACGGTAGGGAACACTGTAAAACCCTGTGGGAGCGAGCTTGCTCGCGATAGCGGTAGGCCATTCAATTTGATGTTGAATGATCGGCAGCCATCGCGAGCAAGCTCGCTCCCACAGTTGTTCCAGTGTCTTCAGGCAATCAGCGGCGCAGCCATTACAACGATGAGATAACCGATGCTATTCAACCAAGCCACACGCCTGGCCAAGATCACCAGCCCCCTGGGACCTGAGGTGCTGCTGCTCAAGGACATGGGCGGCGGCGAAGAGTTAGGCAGGCTGTTCAACTACGAGTTGCAACTGCACTCGCTGGACAACGCCATCGACCTCAACAAGCTGCTCGGCAAGCCCATGTGCGTGAGCCTGCAGCTCGATGGCGGTGGCGAGCGGTATTTCCATGGCATCGTCGCCCGTTGCAGCCAGAACGTCGACCAAGGTCAGTTCGCCAGTTATCAGGCCACGCTTCGGCCGTGGTTGTGGCTGCTGACCCGCACCTCCGATTGCCGGATTTTCCAGAACCTGACCATTCCGCAGATCATCAAGCAGGTGTTCCGCGACTTGGGCTTTTCCGATTTCGAAGACGCCCTGAGCCGGCCTTATCGCGAGTGGGAATACTGCGTGCAGTACCGCGAGACCAGTTTCGATTTCGTCAGCCGCCTGATGGAGCAGGAAGGCATCTATTATTTCTTCCGCCACGAACAAGGCCGGCATGTGCTGGTGCTGGCGGACGCCTATGGCGCCCACACCAAGGCCCCTGGCTATGCCTCGGTGCCGTACTACCCAAAGAATGAGCAGCAGCGCGAGCGCGACCACATCCACGACTGGCACCTGGCCCAGGAAGTCCAGCCCGGTTCGCTGGAGCTCAACGATTACGACTTCCAGCGCCCCAGCGCACGCATCGACGTACGCTCGGCCATGCCACGCCCACACACGGCTGGCGACTATCCGCTCTACGACTACCCCGGCACTTACGTGCAAAGCACCGACGGCGAACACTACGCCCGCACCCGCATCGAAGCGTTGCAGACCCTGCATGAACAAGTCGAACTGGCCGGCAATGCCCGAGGCCTGGGCTCGGGGCATCTGTTCAGCCTCACCGGCTTCACGCGCCAGGACCAGAACCGCGAATACCTAATCGTCGGCGCTCGCTACTACATTTCCCAGGAAAGCGGCGAAACCAGCGGCGGCGCGCCTTCGGCACAATTCGAAAGCAGCCTGACTTGCATCGACGCCCAGCAAAGCTATCGCCCGCTGGCGACGACTCATCGCCCGATCGTCAAGGGTCCGCAAACTGCCCTGGTGGTCGGCCCCAAGGGCGAGGAAATCTGGACCGACCAATTCGGCCGAGTGAAGGTGCATTTCTACTGGGACCGGCACGACCAATCCAACGAGAACAGCTCATGCTGGATTCGTGTGTCGCAGGCTTGGGCCGGCAAGAACTGGGGCTCGGTGCAGATCCCGCGCATTGGCCAGGAAGTGATCGTCAGCTTCCTCGAAGGTGATCCGGACCGACCCATCGTCACCGGTCGCGTGTATAACGCCGAACAAACCGTGCCCTATGCGTTGCCCGCCAATGCCACTCAGAGCGGCACCAAAAGCCGTTCGAGCAAGGGCGGCACACCGGCGAATTTCAATGAAATCCGCATGGAAGATAAAAAAGGCGCCGAGCAGTTGTACATCCACGCCGAGCGCAACCAGGACATCGTGGTCGAGGTGGATGAGAGCCATTCGGTGGGTCACGACCGCAACAAAAGCATCGGCCACAACGAAACCGCACGGATTGGCCAAGACCGACTGCGGGCAGTGCAGCGCAACGATGCCCTGATCGTCGGCGGAACCAAGAGCGACAGCGTCGCGAGCCAGTACCTCATGGAGGCGGGCTCGCAGATTCGACTGGTGTGCGGCAAAAGCGTGCTGGAGTTCAATGCCAGTGGCGAGATCAACATCTCGGGCACCGCGTTCAACATCTACGCCAGTGGCAATGGCAACATCGACACCGGCGGGCGTTTGGACCTCAACTCTGGAGGCGCCGGCGAAGTGGATGCCAAGGGCAAGGGTATCAAGGGTGTTATCGATGCGGCAGTAAAAGCGTTGTTCCCGACCAAGGCCAAGCACTGATTGCCCAGTCGAATCATCCGTGGCGAGGGAGCTTGCTCCCGCTTGAGTGCGAAGCGCTCACCAAAAGGGGCTGCTACGCAGCCCAGCGGGAGCAAGCTCCCTCGCCACGGGTTTGTCGACTGCCTTAGCTGATCAGCAGCTCGTCCAGCTTAGAGATTGGCCGGCACGAAGTCAGGGCCGCCCAGCTTATCCCGGACGACCAGGGCCGTGCGCATCAGCGGGCTCCACAGGCCGTTCTGGCTGTTCCAACTGGCGCCCGCCCACCGTGTGTCCTGAACAAGCTCAGCCTTGTTGAGCTCAAGCTGCCGCTGGAGGGCCAGCGCCACGGCCCCCATATCGATCTCGAACAGGTCGGCATAAAGCCCCTCGGGTTGTGCCTGCTTTTTGCTTAGGCAAAACCGGTAGTACCAGACCCACACCGCCGCGACATAAATTGCCCGATTACGATCAGGGTAGGTCGCGAGGATCTTGAGCAAAGCCGCGACAAAGCGCCCAGGAAACTGGGGGTCGCGGGTCTCTTGCCAGTAACGCAGCACCAGTTGATCGAACGCCGCGACGACGTTCTGCGGTTCTGCGTTGTCGTTCTGGGCTTCTTGAAAGTAGAACGGCTCGCCGACGAGGAATTTATCCAGCTCGTCGTTGGCCAGGGCCAGCAGTAATACGTTGTCCAGGTTGGCACTCATTGGATTCTCACTACATCCGGGTTCGCGAGCAGGAAATTGATGTCGTTCTGATGCGGGATGCCCACATTGTCCATGACCGCTTCGCGCATACCGCCAGGATGGGTCAGGCCGCCAGGACGCCAGAGCGGGTTCGCCCCATATTCGTTGCCGGTTGGCATGACCACCTTGGGGTTGCTCAAGTCCATCATGTAGACCTCCTTGCCGGCCAGGCTGCCCGGGTCATAGCCCAAGGCAGACTCCAGAAGTGAAACGTCGCCGGTCTTTTTGAATTCAGCCACCACACCGTGCAGATCTGACTTTGCCATGACGTATTTATTAGGGCTGAAGGTCTGATACATGGGGTTGGCGATATCATCGGGCGTAAACAGGAACGCGCCGCCTTCATCCTGGAAGACTTTGAGGTGCTTGTCGATATAGGACGCCTCGAGGTAATCGGCAGGGTCCTTCGGGCGGCTGAACTTGGGTATCCCGGCGATATCGTCCGACGTGTGGCCCGGTTTGAAGCTCACCGTGCGGGGTTTCGGCGCAGCCCCGATTTTCGCCATCTTCGGCCCCAGGCCCAGAAGCGCCATTCCCGCGACGCCCTGCAGCAGATCCCGGTAACCCGGCCCCAAGCGATCCCCCAGATCCCCCAGCAAGGCCATGCCTGCCATCATCGTGCCGCCGATCACCACGAAACCGACTAAAGCGGCCACGCCAGCCATGGCGGCAAGAATCGCTGCGCCCCCCATGGCCAACATTCCCAACGCTTCCAACCCGGTATGCATCCACCCTTCAAGATCCAGGACAAACGCCACCGACACCGTCGGCCCACCGATGAACGTATTCGGGCTGCCGGTCTTGATGTGGGCACCGCAGACCATTTTGCTGTGCAAGCGCGCCGCCGGTTTGCCGTTGATGAAGACCGTGGCGCTGCCTTCGGCGATCAGCACCGGGAAAGGCCAGATCGGATGGTTCATCGGCAGCCCGGTGCAGGAAGACGAAACGTCTTCGCCCGCCCTCATGGCGTTGCGGTCGTTGATGTAGACGTTGAAGCTGCCCATTATCAACGCCCCCGTGGTCGGCTCGGGCAGGTTGAAGATGGTGGAAAGGCCCTTGACGATCTGGAACATCGACAAGCCGCCAGCCGCAATCGAGCCGGCCATGATCGCCAGCGCAACGCCGCCCGTGGCGACGGTCGCGGCAACGACCGCGGCGCCGATCAAGGCACCGGCCACGGCTCCGGCGACCATCGCGGCCAATCCGAAGCCATGGGCTATTTCGTCACCCAGACGTGCTGCTGCCTGTGCATCCATGATGTGTATGAGTACTCAGTGGGATGTATCGATGCTCAGGCGATGGGCGGCTGTGGCTTGAACGAATGCATCGCCAGCTTCCAGGCCGGCTCATGATGGGCGAAATCACTCGGTGTGGTGGTCAAGGTGGTGATCAGCACCGACGGCTTACGCTCGATGAACACCTGGCGCAGCATCAGTTCGCGCCCTTCGCGTTGCCAGGTGTAATCCAGCAACGTGGTGGTGTGGCCCTGCAGCACCGTGTCCCAACGCTGAACCAGCTTGAAGCCCGGCAATTGCTGCTCTGCGCTTTTGAGCTGGCGGTCGACGTATTCTGCAAAGGGAGCATCGCCCTGGCTGGCATCGCGGCTGATGACGAAACTGGCTTCTTTAGCAGGACCGACTGCCGGCAGCTTGAAAATATTGATGCTCTGGTCCTGCCAGGCATCGGGGATTTCGAGATCGGCTTCTTGAATGCGGTAAGAGGTCACAGTAATCGCTTTCCATGGACGTGAGGTGACGCGCGAAGGAGCAGATATTCAAGTAATGCCTGGTAACAATCAAGAACCGGGTTCCTCTACCCCAAGTAACGAACTACATTATGCGATCAGCGTCACTACTCTGGCGATTTCATGCCTGTGCACGCGCTGTCAAAGGGCGCGATCGCTTGATCTTCAACGTCAAAAGCCGGCAATCTTGCGCAGCGTCAAATGGACTGCGGCAGCGATAAGGACAACCGATGCTATTCAACCAAGCCACACGCCTGGCCAAGATCACCAGCCCCCTGGGACCTGAGGTGCTGTTGCTCAAAGACATGGGCGGTGGCGAAGAATTAGGAAGGCTGTTCAACTACGAGTTGCAACTGCACTCGCTGGACAACGCCATCGACCTCAACCAGTTGCTCGGCAAGCCCATGTGCGTGAGCCTGCAGCTCGATGGCGGTGGTGAGCGGTATTTCCATGGCATCGTCGCCCGTTGCAGCCAGAACGTCGACCAGGGCCAGTTCGCCAGTTATCAGGCCACGCTTCGGCCGTGGTTGTGGCTGCTGACCCGCACCTCCGATTGCCGGATTTTCCAGAACCTGACCATTCCGCAGATCATCAAACAGGTGTTCCGCGACCTGGGTTTTTCCGATTTCGAAGACGCCTTGAGTCGCCCCTACCGCGAGTGGGAATACTGCGTGCAGTATCGCGAGACCAGCTTCGATTTCGTCAGCCGCCTGATGGAACAGGAAGGCATCTACTACTTCTTCCGCCATGAACAGGGCCGGCATGTGCTGGTGCTGGCGGATGCCTATGGTGCCCACACCACGGCCCCCGGCTACGGCTCGGTGCCGTACTACCCGAAGAACGAGCAGCAACGCGAGCGCGACCACATCCACGACTGGCACCTGGCCCAGGAAGTCCAGCCCGGTTCGCTGGAGCTCAACGACTACGACTTCCAGCGCCCCAGCGCGCGCATCGACGTGCGTTCGGCCATGCCGCGCCCACACACCGCTGGCGACTATCCGCTCTACGATTACCCCGGCACCTACGTGCAAAGCGCCGACGGCGAGCACTACGCCCGCACGCGCATCGAGGCCTTGCAGACCCTGCATGAGCAAGTCGAACTGGCCGGCAATGCCCGAGGCCTGGGCTCGGGGCATCTGTTCAGCCTCACCGGCTTCAGCCGCCAGGACCAGAACCGCGAATACCTGATCGTCGGCGCTCGCTATTACCTGTCCCAGGAAAGCGGCGAAACCGGTGGCGGCGCGCCAACCGCGCAATTCGAAAGCAGCCTGACCTGCATCGACGCCCAGCAAAGCTATCGCCCACTGGCGACGACTCATCGCCCGATCGTCAAGGGCCCGCAGACTGCCTTGGTGGTCGGCCCCAAGGGCGAGGAAATCTGGACCGACCAATTCGGCCGGGTGAAGGTGCATTTCTACTGGGACCGGCACGACCAATCCAACGAGAACAGCTCATGCTGGATTCGGGTGTCGCAATCCTGGGCCGGGAAAAACTGGGGCTCGATGCAAATTCCGCGCATCGGCCAGGAAGTGATCGTCAGCTTCCTCGAAGGCGACCCGGACCGGCCAATCATCACCGGCCGCGTGTACAACGCCGAACAGACCGTGCCCTACGACCTGCCCGCAAACGCGACCCAGAGCGGCATGAAAAGCCGTTCGAGCAAGGGCGGCACGCCAGCGAATTTCAACGAAATCCGCATGGAAGACAAGAAAGGCGCCGAGCAGTTGTACATCCATGCCGAGCGCAACCAGGACATCGTAGTCGAGGTGGATGAGAGCCACTCGGTGGGCCACGACCGCAACAAAAGCATCGGCCACAACGAAACGGTGACCATCGGCAACAACCGCCTGCGCATCGTCAAGCAGGAGGACATCCTCTCGGTGGGCCAGCGCAAGACCGACAGCATCAGCCAGAGTTACGTTATCGAAGTGGGCGAGAACCTGCGCCTGGTGTGCGGTGAAAGCATCCTGGAGCTCAACGCCAGCGGCCAGATCAACCTGACCGGCGTGCAGATCAGCTTCTACGCCAGCGGCGATGCCGAGTTCAACACCGGCGGCGTGCTGCACCTGAACAACGGCGGCGGCCCCGGTGCCACGCCGGACGGCCAAGGCGTCAAGGGCAGCATCGATGCCAACATCAGCGCCGCGTTCCCCAAGGGCTAACTTCGAGATTTATGCGCCATGACTTATCGCCTCAATGAATTCCAGCTCCAGCTGCCGCCAAGCGAGTTGCTGGACGCGACGATCAACATTCTCAAGTTCCCCGAGTTGGGCACCTCCTTGATCGTCAGCCGCAGCCTGCTGGCCGAGGGCGAAACCCTGCAAAGCAACCTCGACGACCAGCTCAAGCGCCTGGAAAAACAGGTCCAGCAACTGCGCTGCCAACCGGGCGCCACCGTGCGCGTGGGCGCCCACCAGGAAGTCGAGGCCATCGAGTTGCGCAGCCAATTCAACAAGGGCAACGAAAAGGTTTTCCAATATCAGCTCGCGCTGGTACTGCCCGGCACTCGCAAGATGCTTGCCCTGAGCTATGTCAAAGCCGAGAAACTGGGCGATGCCGAAGCGGCGCATTGGGCGACGATCAAGGGTTCGCTGGTGTTTGACACCCCATCCTGACAGCCACCACACATCCCTGTGGGAGCGAGCTTGCTCGCGATAGCCGTGGGCCAATCACTGATGAGGTCGGTTGATCGGGCCCCATCGCGAGCAAGCTCGCTCCCACAGGGTTTGCGATGGTTGGGAGGTTGAAGAAGGGCCGTGGGGAGGGAACAAAAAGCGCCCGCTCTGGGTAATATGTCCCGCCGACTGTCTGAACAAACCGAAGCTGATCAAGCGCCTGAAAATGGCATTAATGAGCATGCCGTAACCCACAAGGACATTGGCGCAATGGAAGGCATCAAATTGCTTGAACCCACGGCCCCCAGTCACTCTGCCAGCCTGAGCACCCTGCATGTCTGACGCGCTCTGGGCCGCCCGCCTGGGCGATGCACTGAACCACACCTCGATGATGGCCGACATCCTTGGCGGCGTATTGGAGGTGGCGGCCAACATTGCGATCACCGCCCTGGCGACCGCCGCCGTGGTCGCGGCCACGGGCATCACCGTCGTCACCGGCGGCCTGGGCTGCTTCGTCCTCGGCCTGGTGGTGGGCACCGTCGTCGGCCTTGCGATGAGCAAGACCGGGGCCGACAAAGGCCTGAGCAATTTATGCGAGGGCATCGGCAACGCCCTCTTTCCGCCCACGGTGCAGGCCAACATCCTCACCGGCTCCAAGGACACCCTCACCAACAACATTCCGGCCGCCCGCGCCGCCGGAGCGATTGAATCCCACGTTGCCCCGGCCGGCACCGAGCTGCAAGCGCCCACGCCTGAAGAAGAACCCAGCTACCTGGACATGGCCGGGGAGTTCTTCTCGCAGATGTGGCGCCCTACCGTCGCCGTGCCCGCTCCCGGCGCCGTGCCCAAGCCGGAAGACCTGGTCATCTGCACCAAGCATCCGCCGATGCCACCGCAGTTCATGGCCGAAGGTTCGGACAAAGTCACCATCAACGGCCAGCCCGCCGTACGCAGCGGCGACCGCAGCACCTGCGATGCGACGGTGGTCTCGGCCGGGCTGATCTCGCCCAACGTGACCATTGGCGGCGGCTCGGTGGTGGTGCGCGAGATTCGCAGCGGCAAGACCCCGGGCGTCGGCCTGGCGGTCACCGCACTGCTGATGCTCAAGGGCGGCAAGGGCAAGTTCTTCAGCAAGTTGCCGTGCATGCTGGTCGGCGGCGCGGTGTCCATGGCCGCCAGCAGCGCGGCGAACGCGGCCGCCAACGCCGCCATGGGTTCGTCGAACCCGGTGCATGCCGCCACGGGCGCCAAGGTACTGGGCGGTGACGAGGACCTGGATTTCGTTTTGCCCGGCCTCCTGCCGATTGACTGGCAGCGCGTGTACAACAGCCGCGACGAACGCCGCGACACGTTGTTCGGCGCCGGCTGGAGCGTGGCCTACGAAGTCTGCGTCGAGATCCTGCCCCACCCGGAGGGCGGCGAAACCCTGGTCTACACCGACGAACAGGGCCGGCCCATCGACATGGGCTCCATCCCCTTGGGCGGCGCGGTGTTCAGCGCCGGCGAAGGTTTGGCCGTGCGCCGTCATGTGAGCGGGCAATTGCTGATCGAAAGCGACGACGGCCTGTACCGTTTGTTCGAACCGTCGCCCACCAACCCATCACACCTGCGCCTGAGCCAACTGGGTGACCGCAACGACAACCGCATCCACCTCGACTACGACGACGCCGGACGCCTGGTGCGGCTGCGCGATACGTTCGATCTGGTGCAGGTCGAGCTGGTGCGCGAACAGGAACGCGTCACCCAGATCGAACGCCTCTACCCCGACCAACCCCGGGAAGTGCTGGTCAGCTACACCTACGACGCCTTGGGCAGCCTGACTGAAGTACGCGACGCCACCGGCCAGGTGCAACGGCGCTTCCGCTATGACGCCGGGCAAAGGATGGTCGAGCACCAGTTGCCCACCGGCCTGCACTGCTTCTACGAATGGGCCTTGATCGACGACCAGGAATGGCGCGTGGTGCGGCATTGGACCGACGAAGGCGACGCCTACCAGTTCGACTATGACCTCACCGCCGGCACCACCCGCATCACTGACAGCCTGCAGCGGGTCAGCACCCGGCAATGGAACAGCCAGCACCAGATCACCCAATTCAGCGACAACCTCGGCCAGACGTGGCTGTTCCAGTGGAACGATGAGCGCCAGTTGCTCAGTGCCACCGATCCACAGGGCGGGAGCTACGCATATGCTTATGACGAGGCTGGCAATCTCAGCCAATCCAGTGACCCGCTCGGGCGCATTGAGTCCGTCTTATGGCTCGATCATTGGTCGTTACCGCTAGTAGAAACCGACGCCGCCGGCAACAACTGGCGATACGAATACAATCGCCGTGGCAATTGCATTCGCGAAACGGACCCTTTGGGCCTCGTCACCCGCTATCGCTACAACGCTCACGGCCAGATCACAGAAATTGTCGACCCCGCCGGCAAAAGCAACACCTTGCGCTGGAACACCCTGGGGCGTCTGGCTGAACATATTGACTGCTCCGGGTATTCGACAAAGTTCAGCTATGACCATCGCGGCTATCTACAAGTCATCACAGATGCGCTTGGCGAACGCACAGTCTATGAACATGACTCCCGTGGCCGCCTGCTGCGTTACCAGTTGCCCGATGGCCGCGTCGAGCAATACGTGCGCGACGCAAGCGGCCAACTCTCCCACTACATTGATGCGTCCGGCCACACCACCGTCTATCAGCGTGATGGTCGCGGGCAAGTTCGCCAACGCATCGACACCCTCGGACGGTCGGTTCAATTCAGCTACGACGCTTATGGACGCCTCCAGGCCCTAACCAACGAAAATGGGGAAAGCTATCGATTCGCCTGGGACGCTGGCGACAGGATGATCGAGCAACAAGACCTGGATGGCAGCGCTCGACGTTATGCCTACGATGGGCTGAATAACGCCATTGCCGAGGCCCACCACCCTGCCCCTTTTGGCAACGGTATGGCGCTGGTATCCAACGTACCGATAGAGCCCATCATTCATCACCTTGAACGAGATGCTGCCGGGCGGCTGATTGGCAAAGTGACGGTAGACGGCCGAACCGAGTACACCTACGACGCAGTGGACCAACTCATTGCCGTCACCTTTACAGACCCTCAGGGCAACCAACAGAACCTGAGCTTCGCCTACGACGCCCTCGGCCAACTGCTGGAAGAGCAAAGTTCGGCTGGCCGCTTGCGGCATCAATACGATGAGCTGGGCAGCCTGATACAAACGCAGCTACCTGACGGTCGTCAACTCAATCGGCTTTATTACGGCAGCGGCCATCTGCACCAGCTCAACATTGACGGCCAACTGATCAGTGATTTCGAGCGCGATCGATTGCACCGTGAAGTCCTTCGCACTCAGGGACGACTCATCACCCGTAGCGAATATGACCGGGGCGGACGTGTGCGTTCGCGCCTGCTACGTCATGCGGACCAGTCGACACTATTGCCGCCCGTGGCGCAGAAAAAATTCAACTACGACCCCAACGACAATCTGATCAGTCGCCTCGAGCAGACGCCCAGCGGTGATCGCCAACGGCTGCTGCACTACGATGCGACGGGGCGCATTCTCGCCAGCCAAGACAATGTCCAAGGCCCGAGCGAAACCTTCGCCTACGATGCTGCCGCCAACTTGCTAGATGGCCCACAACTCGGCGCCGGGCTGGTGGTGCATAACAAATTACTGACCTATCAGGACAAGCGTTATCGTTACGATGCCTTTGGCCGGATGATCGAAAAACGCAGCGGTGGCCATCTGGTGCAACGCTTTGCCTACGATGCCGAACACCGTTTGATCGAGGTGCATAACCGCAGTGGTTCTCGAGATACGGTCGTCAGGATGACCTATGACCCACTGGGTCGTCGGACGGCAAAAATCGAACATGACAGTCGTGGTTATCCACTGGGTGAAACACGCTTCATATGGGACGGTTTGCGGCTGCTTCAAGAACAAAAAAACAGCCAGCGCAGCGTCTATCTCTATGACACGAACAGCCACGAGCCCATCGCCCGAGTGGATGGCATCGGTGCTCAACAGAATATTCACTACTATCACAATGATCAGAACGGGTTACCCGAGCAGCTCTCGGACGCCAAGGGCGACATCGTTTGGCAAGCGCGCTACCGCGTGTGGGGCAACACCTTTGAGGAAATACGTGAGCCTCACTACGTCGAAGAACAGAACCTGCGCTTCCAAGGCCAGTACCTGGACCGAGAGACAGGCCTGCACTACAACACGTTTCGTTTTTACGACCCGGATATCGGGCGATTCACGACACCCGATCCCATTGAACTGCTGGGCGGAGTCAACCTCTATCAATTCGCTCCCAACCCGCTCGGCTGGATAGACCCGTGGGGCTGGTCCTGCCACGGCAACTCGAAAACCAGTCGCAAACCGCAACATGGTTACGAGATCGTGGACACGCGCACGGGTAAAGTCGCCAAAACCGGCGTGAGTGGCGGCAAGATAAAAACAAACGGAAAATCCGTTCGCGCCGAGACCCAGGTGAGGAAATGGAACAACGAACCGGGGAACACGGGACGTTACGAATCCAGAGTCATCAAAAAAGTGCCGGCCGGCCCAGGTGCTCGTTGGAAAATCGAGCATTGGGAGCGAAGAAACGCGAATAGACGCAGGCAGGAACTAGACCCAGCGAGGCATTCAAGACCATGATCTTAAAAGAAATCTACCTGTACCCCGACTTGGGCGAATTCAGCGACGAAATTATTCATCCGTTTCGCGACCAAAGCCGCTCGATCTGCAATTTTCTTGAGCGCCACCTGAGTGCAGAAAAATTCGAAACGCCGAACTTCAAGAAAATCTGCTTTGTCGGCACCCGCCAAGCCGTCGATGAGCCCTATGTAAACTCCAGCGGCGCGCTCATCGTCAATGTCAGCCTGGATACCGAACAGTATAAAAAATGCACATCGGTCAACGAGCTCAATGAGTTCTTTATACAACTGTTGCTGGAAGGCCTGGAAAAATGCCGCCCACACATTGCCTTGCCCCTTGATGTGCTGAAAAACGCAATGGATGAGTTCCGCCGCAACCACTATAAAAACGAGTGGACCTTCAAGCAGAAAAAAATAAAAGGGTCTGACTATGTCTGCGCCCTGGAGTGCCAGTTAACCATCGACTGCTTCCTCATGAACCTTAAGGTCTTGAGGAAAGACACAGCAGTACTCGACAAAGAAATTCTGCGAACCGCACCCGACGAAATAGCGTTCGGTCCGTACCTCAAAGACCTCAAGGAAGAAGGCGGCAGAATCAAGGTCATCGACAAATCGGGCGTGGCCTTCTACACCACGACGGTTTCTAGCTTGGACAAGCTTTGACAGCTGTCCAAAGGGCGAAATGCCGATCGAGCCAACACCACAGGGCCTGATCCGAAACACAGATCACGTGGCGAGGGAGCTTGCCCCGGCTGGGCCACGCCTGGAGCTGTCGAGCGAAGCGAGCCTGCGATCTTTCCCCAGGCACTTGAATCTCAAGCGTAATATCAAAAAATCGCAGGCTTCGCCAGCCCCTACAGAAGCGGCGAGGCGATGGATTCGATAAATTCCCAGATGCAATGCATACCCTTTACCACCAGGACGAAACACCACCCAAAGCATCACGCAACCGAGCCGCACCCATGCGCCGCTGCCCCGGATCAAACGTCAGTGCCATTCGCAGCGCCGGCCAGCAACGCCTGGGCAGACTGCGCGGCGCCTTGAGTGAGCGTTCCAACCGGGCATCGCGCGCCTGGGTGGAAGGTAAGCGTCGGAATGGGTGTTTGCCGCTCGCCAGTTCATATAGAACGCAAGCCGCGCCATAGACGTCGGCAGCCGCTGACAGAGGCGCACCTTCAAGCAGTTCAGGCGCCGCATAACCGGGCGTCCAAGCGTTAAGACGTTCACGATTCAGATTTGGCAGACGCTGCGAATGCCCTTCCTCGGTCAGGCCCAAACCGAAATCGAACAGGCGCAGGCCTTCTTCGCTCAACATGATGTTGCTCGGTTTCATGTCGCCGTGCAGTACGCCACGGCTGTGGGCGTAAGCCAGGGCATCGAGCAGCGGCACAGCTATAGCTTTCAGCTCAGGCCAAGGTAACCCGAGGGGGCGTTCGCACAGTAGTTTGTCCAAGGTCAGGCCACGCATCAGCTCCATGGTGATGAAGGCCCGTCGTTGGGGTGCATCCACTTCGAAGGCGTAGGGGCGCAAAATATTCGGATGATGCAATCGTCGCGTCAGAGCGAATTCGCTATAGAGCAGCGCACTCGCATCGGGTGACTCGTCGAATGCTTCACTGAGCATTTTCAAGGCAAGGTACGGGTCAGGATCAGCGTACTGTTCATGCAGCAGATCCCGCGCGCGGTAAACAACACCCATGCCGCCAGCACCAAGCAAGCGCTCCAGGCGATAGCGCCCTGCGAGTATATCCGGTGTTTCGCTGATGCAACGCTGGGTGGATGTCACCACGGACGCAGCGTTGGCGAAGGCGAAATACGTGGGGTGGCTACCCTCCTCACTCACGGGCGAACCACCACGGCCGTCAGGTTATCCCGCGCCGCGCCGCTCAGAACGTCGTCAAAGAGACGCTCCAACACCCTACGGGGCGAAGCCAGGCCCAAGGCTCTGCAAAGGGTTTCTGTGCCAAGGCCTTGGTACAAGCCGTCACTGCACAGCAAAAACGTATCACCCGGGTGAACATCCAACTCCAGTACCTCCAGCGTCAACTCCGGCGCGGCACCGACCGCGCGGGTCAGTGCCTTGGCCGCAGGGTGGGCACAGGCCTCATCTCGGCTGATGTGTTGCCTGTCGATCAGTTGCTGTTGCAGTGAGTGGTCTTTGGTCAGTTGGTACAATCGTCGATCGCGCGAAAGGTAACAACGGCTGTCCCCAGCCCAGATGCAGACCCCGCGGTTTCCTTCCAGCAGCAGTGCTACCACTGTGCTGCCGATAATGCCGGAATGCTCTTCGGTGACGGTAAGCTCCTGGCTCAGTCTTCGGTTGGTCCAGCGCAGGCATTGACGCACCGCTTTCGAACGTTCTCCCAAGTCCCGGTACAATGGCAGTTCCGTCAGGTTGGCAACGATCATCTGGCTGGCGATGTCACCGCCAAAGTGGCCCCCCATGCCGTCGGCCACCGCCCACATTCCCTGTTGTGGACAGTCGAGAAAAGCATCCTCATTTCGTGACCGGGCCTTGCCAGGGTCCGTACGTGCGGCGCTGTACCAGGGACAGGCCTCCATTAAAGCTGCACCGGCAGGCGAAATGTGCGGAGCACGCTCATGTCGAAAGGGTTCGGTGTGCGCTGGCTCGTCAGCAAATAATTGGCACGCAGGCCACCCAGGTCCGCCTTCAACACGCGTACATCGCGCCCGGTCAGGTATTCGCTCTGCATCAAGTCGAACAACCGAAACAGCGACCACGGCCCGGTATTTTTCTCGACGCCCACGCCTCGCCCCACCATTTTTTCCAGCACCAGGGCGGTTCGACCATTCTGCGCATCGCTTGGCCAGACAAACGCCTCCGGCAGTATCGGCCCGTGGCGGTATTCAAGCCTCTGGTCACCAAAGCGAAATTCAGAACGGCTTACTGCCGGGTCCAGGGTGTACGGCTCAAGCTTGAAATGCACTTGCGGCTCGGCCGGGTTTTCGGCGAAAAAGCTCCGGCGAATGGTATGCGCTGTCGCCATCTGCTCGAGATAGACCCGGGACATCGGCAAGCTCTGACCGTCGATGCTGCGCAGACGGTAGTGTCCCGTAGAGCCGCTGACGAAGGGCTGCATGTAATTGTCGAAGAATCGATCGGCGATACCCTGGTCCTTGAAGAACTCCCGGAAATCATTGAGCGCGACGTCGCTGGCACTGTGGGCACTGAACGGGTATCGCTTGTCGATCGCCTTGCCGTAAAAGCTGTACAGCTCGCTTTGATAACGCTGGTTCAGATAACGATAAGAATCATTGAGCACTAAGCGCCAGCTGTCCTCGGCCATCACGTTGAACCAAGCACTGATCGGCCGCGGCAGGCGGGTAGACGCGTCGCGCAGGTGACTCAACGCATCGCGCTGGCCGCCCATGCGGTGCCTGGCCAGTTCGAACGCCGCTTGTTCCGGTGCACTGGCTCGGGCCAGGTTCGCCAGTTGCAATTGCACCTCATCAAGGGCCCGCAAGGCCTGGATCAGATCAGCCGTGGGCCCACCCTCTCCATCCAGCAGGCGATGCAGCGGCTCGAAACGCCGTCGCAAGGATTTTTGCGCGGTGTCCGGCAGATGTTCGGTTAGGGACGCAGAGGCTTTCCCTGCCACAGCCGCGAGCTTTGTAACGGCATGCTCGCCCTTCCCGGCCGCCTGCGTCAGTTCGTCGAGTTGCTCGGCAACCGCCCGTAGTTGAGTGTTTTCGCGCACTTGCACCAGCATCCGCAAAATCGGTGAATGAGCCGAAGTCAGCCCCGCGAGTTGCTCGGCGCCCTCAGCCGCATGGCTGATGGTTTGCAGGGTGACCTGGCCAACCGCTTCGCTCCAATGGTCGGCATAGTCACGAAAATACAGCTGTTCGAGTTCGACCATCAGACGACGCATGTCCATGCCGCTGAGGCCCTCACCTTCACCCAGGACCCAGTTGTCCCGCAGCAATTCGGTGACCAGTGCCGCACCTTGGACCGAAAAGTAGCGTTCGTAACCCTCGCGGGTATAGAAACCAGGGATCACACGATCAGTGCCGACCAACAGCACGCCTTGTGAGCCCAGGTGTTGGCCGAGTCGATAGTGCGGCAGATGGCTGGCCTGTTCGTGCAGCATTCTGTACACGACGGCAGCCAAGGACTCACGACGAAGGGCCTCCCGGGCCTGGGCTACCAGCGGTTCGTTGAGAGCATGGATAAAGGGCAGTTCCAACAGGCGCCCGAAGTGGGCATTCAGGCTCTCCTGTAGTGCCGCGTTGCCGGGGTAACGAAGTGCCCCATCGTTGGCCAGCCAATCCTTGAGCCAGACAATATCGCGGCGTTCTTGCAAGCCCAGCATCAAGTACGCGCGCAAGCCGTTGAGCAGTTGCCCACGGTCATCCCAGTTGTTGCGGACATGCGCTTCCAGCCTCTGCGCAACCTTCGGCAACAGTCGCTCCTGTAATTCACGCTCGTAGGCGTCGGTCACCGCAAGGTTGCTCGCCTCGCCCTGGTACAGGCCGACGCGTTCATGCAAAGACACCGCCCTGTAGGGTGGGAAAACCTGGGTGGCCTCGAAACGGATATCCAGTGATTCGAGCATCGCGGTCCAGTCATCAGCATTCGCCTGGACTGATTGCCGCTGGTCCCAGCGTTGCGCCAGCGTACGCAAGCTATCCAGTCGCTCGAGGTTGGCCGAAAAACCGTTCGCCCACAACAGCCCACACAGGCCAATGACCGTCAGCGCCCCGAAATACAAGGCTCGTTGCCCCAAACGGAGACGACGGCGCTCGCGCTGAACGAGGTCGGTCAGATCGGCCTCCGGAAAAATTACCCGACTGATCAAATGATGAATGAACCGCGAGCGCCCACCGGGCGCGGTTTTGGTTCGGTCTGGCGACGATGCGCAGGTCAGATAGAAGCCCCGCAACGTACCGACGTTGCCGGTAAATGCCTGTTCGACCAGCAGGCACAAGCCGGCGCCGAGTTGTCCAAGTTGGTGAGGAAAATCAAGCATGCAGCTACGACGCAGCGGATCGCGCTCCGGATGCATGCGCATGATCACCTGGCTGTTGAGGCGATGCAGCAGCGCCTCGAACTCGGCACGTAACACCGCCACATCACTGCCACGCTGCCCCCGACTGAAACTTGCACCCAGTACCTGGTCGTTTTCTTCGCGAGTCAACGAATCAAAGAACTCATTGAAACCTGGCACGCCATCCGCTTTGCTTAAGACCAGATAAACCGGGACATCGACGTGCAGTCGCTGTTGCAGTTCCTGCAGGCGGCCACGAATCTGGCGGGCCAGCGTAGTCAGTTCATCCTCGCTGCCGAGCAACAGGACCTCGGTCGGTACCGTCACCAGTACACCGCTCAACGGACGACTGCGGCGACGCTTGCGCAGCAGTTCGAGCAATACGGCCCAGGCGCCGCTGTCGACATCACTGTCCGTTTGGGTCAGGTAGCGCCCGGCAGTGTCGACCAGCACGGCGTGCTCGGCAAAATACCAATCGCAATAACGGGTGCCTGACGTGTCGACGATTGGCTTGCGCTCAAGCCTGTTGAGAGGGAACTCCAAGCCTGAGCAGTCCAGCAGATGGGTCTTGCCGCTGGCAGGCGGGCCGATCAGCAGATACCACGGCAGATCGTTGCGCCAGCGTTCGCTGCGGCCGGGATAAAGGTTCGAGGACCTTAGCGTGGATAATGCCTGCTTGAAGCGCGAGCGCACTTCGCGCTGCTCATCATCAATCCTGGCCTGATGCAAGACCCGGACCCGCTCGGGGGCGTCTTGCTGGAGATTCGCGCTTGAGCCGCCGCGCCCATTGACGAAAACCATGGCCAGGCCCCAGCCCAGCAGAAGCACGCTGACGGTCAGCAACCGCGCCGTCGGGCTTGCCCAGAACTTGTAGTCATCGACGGCCAGGAGTGGCCCGGCGAACCACACCAGCAACGCGATGCAAAGCACCGCCAGCAGCGTCAAAACCCACGTCTGGCGCACCCAGGCACCGGTTTTCCTGAAAAGCAATTTCATGACACTTCCCTGTTTACGGCAGCGGCTGGGCGGCAACCGACTCTGACAGTTGATAAGGTTGCAGTACGCTTCGGCGTTGCTCGTCCAATACCCAGGCGAAACTCGAGTACATCACCCCCAGACAGACCAGCGTAAAAACCGCCACCGTCCAGGCCGGGACAATGCGTACCGGGCTGCGTCGCGCGCCATCGAAACCTTCCCAGCGAGGCGACAGCTCACGAGGGATGTCGCCACGTGCCTGACAGATCAGGCGATACAGGGCATCGCGCAGACTTTCGAGCTCGAGCATCCCACGGGTCTGCACCCGATACTTGCCCTCGAAGCCCAGGGACAGGCACAGATACAACAACTCAAGCATCGACAGGTGCTTGATGGGGTTTTTCGACAAGCGCTCAAGCAATTGAAAAACCTTCTCGCCGCCGAAGGTTTCGTTGTGGAAAGTGCTGAGCAGGCTTATCTGTGACCAACCACCTCCATGCCCCCACGGCGTAGTGACGATCGCCTCATCGATCGCTGAGCAGAGCACGTAACGCGCCGCGATCAACTGACTGTTTTCAACACCGCCCTGCAAGGCACAGGCTTCGAACTGCTCCAGGCCTCGCCTCAATTCCCCTTTAAGGGCTTGCAGGTCCTCGCGTTCGCGGCCGTGCTTGAGTTGCACCATTTGCGACAACATTCCGGACGCCGCCGCGACCAGCGGATTAAGGCTGACATTGAAGGCCTGGGACCGCGGCAGGTGCGCGGCGTAGATCATTCGCTCTTGCAACTGTTCGAAACGCGGCGGCGCAGCCGCATCGGTCAAGGGCCCGGAAGCAGGACGTTGTCCATGATGGTCGAGCAGGACAGTTGTTTCGTCCTGAGGATTTTCCTTATCCATTTCGTTCAATTCCTGATGGCCCAAAAATTCAGCTCAAGCTCGGCGAAATCCCCGCAAACATGGAACGCGAAGCCTGCCGAGCGCTTCAGTTGCGCCAGGTCTTCGGCGCTGGGCTCAAGGATGAAATAGGTCTTGTTGGCATGAAATGCGATCTGCCGAGGAGCCACGGGCAGAGGCCGGATCTTGATACCGGGCAGATGCAGGTTGACCAACTGGCGGATACGCTCCACCGAGCCAACCTTGAGGTTCGACGGTAATCGATGGCGCAGTTCTTCGCTGTCGCAGTTGGCACTCGCCGCCAATACGAATGAAGCCGTATCCAGCAGCGAAAGATCCTGCATAGGCGAGACGGTGATTCCATACTGGCGCGCCTGTAATTGCAGCTCGATAGCATGCTGCTCGAGCACCATCGACAGCACCTGGCGGATCGCTTGCATCAGGCTTCGAAAACAAGCGCCCTGGTCGCTGTGCTGGTAGCGGTTGGTGAGGGGTGGGCGCTTGCTGTCACGGGAGAAAGTCGCCAGTTCACCCAACAGGGCCAGCAGCATTCGGTAGAGCGTTTCGGGATGTACTTGCTCCAGATCCAGATAATGACGCAGCAACAGTTCGCTACGGTTGATCAGTTGCAGCATCATGAAATCGCCTACTTGCGCGCCACCTGCCTTGCCATTGAAACGGATCCGCTCGGCAAGACTGTCACCCCGATGGGCAAGCATGCCGATGATCTCCTTGAGACACGACAGCAAATAATGGGATGAACGAGCCTGGAGGAAGGTCGGCACAAAGTCCGGGTCGAGCCTGATCACTCCATCGGCAGTGGTATCAAGCACCTCACAGAGCTTGAGCTTCACAAACGCATGGTCGCTCTGTTGCTCGCCCAACAGCAGGCGCAGGTCCGGCCGGCCACAACTGATCTGGCTCCCGCCGGAATCTCCGGCGTTGGAGTCGGTCACCTGCGCGTCGTAGATGGTGTAGCGCGCCAGCACGTCAGATTGCTCCGGGCGACGGGACTCGATGTGATTGCCGGTCACCAATGGCAGCGCGAGGTAGATCGGCGTATTGCTGGTATTGGACGGTACTTCCAGGGCCAACGGTTCGGCGTTGCCACCGAGCTCGAACAGACTGCCGTCGGGCAGGACCCCGCTGGCCTGGCTGATCACCAGTTGGCCCATGTTGAGAAATTGCAGATCGATTTCCAGCGCCAGGAATCCCCAGGCGTAGCTGGCCAGCAACCGGGTACGAACCTTCAACTGGTGGTCGAAGTAACGATCGTTGTGTTGCAGATGCTGTGGGCGCAACAACATGCCTTCTTGCCAGATGACTTTATCGTGATTCATCGGTCATCTACCTTGGCCTGTCTTTCAAGCGTGTTGGCGATCCCACCCTGGTCGAGGGCCAGGTTCGCTTCGGTCAACTGAGCCGCAGCCACGGGCAGTGTGTAGCGCCAGCGGGCGTGTGGCAGGTCCCGGTACGCCGCGAGTATGCCGACGTAACGGCCATCCCCAGTGAGACCGAGCCTGAGCTCGACGGTCTCACCTGGGCGCAGTTCCAGCTCTTCGCTGGAAACCAGATCGGGAGCGAGCGTTTCCCTCCCGCGCTCATAGAGGCTGAAGAAGTCCGAATTTTCAAAGGCTACCGGATGCCTGAGTTCGAACAACCGCACCACCACTGGCGATGGCCGTCCATTGAGATCGGGGTTGAGCTGATCACTGGCCATCAGGGTGAGGTTGAGCTTGGTCATCGTCGAAAATGGCGACAGCGTGGTGCAGCCGCCCAGCAGCAGGGTCATGGCCAGCGCCGTCAAAGTCTTGAATAAGTGCATTGTGCAGTGCGACATGAACGTCATCCGTGGTGATCGTTTTGCAGGCTGGCAATCAGACGAACCTGTTCTTCATAGGTCTGGGCCAGGCGCAGTTCGCCGCTCAACTCCGAGCGAGTGCGCAAGCTCTGCTGCAAACCATGGATGCTTTGCTTGAGCAGCAGCGCGGCGTTGATCGCCAGGGTTTCGCGGGCCTCGCTATCAAGGCTTTCGAGATCCATGCCCAAGGCCATAGCAAAACGCTCCCAAAAATCTTCGTGCGGGTGATCAATAGCGTCGGCGGACGGGATGGGCGCGGGCCTTGGTTCAACGACCTCTTCAACCAACTCCGGCAACAGCAAGCTTTCCATGTCGATACGCGCATAATCTGGGCGCCCAAGGGCGTCTGGTAGTACGGCAATGGGATTTATCAGCTCATCGATGTCCAGCAAGCCCCGCTCCTGTTGGTCCAGTGCTTTCAGCGGGTCGAGCTCCAGAAAGGCATCGTCTGGAATGAGACTGTCGACCGGCGTTGAGCGACCGGCTTCGGCAAAGCTGCTCGACGGCCCGACGACCAGCCGCGCCAGGACCTCGAATTCGCCCATGATGTAGGCATCTCCGTCCTGTATCCGTACCGGTGCACCCTTGGGCAAGCGTGCGCCGCTTTCGCGGTGGGTCGTACCGTTGCCACTGGTATCGGTCAGGAAAAACGCGCCCTCACGGAAGCTGACATGGGCGTGACACTTGGACAGCAGGCGGTCGCGGTCGGGGATCATCCAGTGGCAACCCTCGCCGCGACCAATCACTCCGCCAGCCGGCCCGAAGGTCTTGTGACACAGTCGTATAGGGACGAACTGGTTGGCGTTCAGCATTTCGAAAACAAGATCCATCTATAAAAGGTTCCTTGGGTCACTTACCGCGATTGACCGCTTGTGGATCACCCAGAGGGCGATAATCACTGTCGTTGAATTTGTAGTTGCCACTACAACCGCCGAGGACAAATGACACGAGGAGCGTCAGCAGAACGGCTCGCCAGAAAAAAGCAGGCATCGAAATCTCTCCAGAAATGAAAGGGCCGGGCTGGAATGGCTACGAACAAGGCAAGGATCAATCATTGAAATCACTACGCTGAACGTTCAGGCGCGTAAGGCGATAGACCAGCGTGCGTAGCGGCAAGCCAAGTTCACGGGCGGCACGCGCCTTGTTGCCCGAACTCTCGCGCAGGCCATCGATCAGCAGGCCACGTTCGATCTGCTCCATCCGTTCACGCAGGCTCACGCGGCCACGCTCGGCTGGGGTCTGAATGTGTAGCGCAAAGTGCTCGACGAGCAGTTCGCCGCCCTCGCACAAGAGCACGCCCCTTTCTACGATGCTCTTGAGTTCACGGACGTTTCCCGGGAAGTCGTAGGCAGACAGGTGGTCGAGCGCCGCGTCTGACCAGCGCACCGGATCGCACTGCAGAAGTGTGCAGGCCTTGTCGGCAAAGTGCCGCGCCAGCTCAATGATGTCGCCGTCGCGCTGGCGCAACGCCGGCAACGGAATTGGAAACTGCGCAAGGCGGTAATACAGGTCTTCGCGGAATTTGCCCTCCTCCATCAGCTGCTTCAGGTCGCGGTGGGTGGCGGCAATGATGCGCACGTCGACATGGTGAGTGTCGTTGGACCCCAACGGCCGGATTTCACCTTCCTGCAACACTCGCAACAACTTGGCTTGCAGGGATAACGGCATATCGCCGATCTCATCGAGCAACAGCGTGCCGCCATTGGCCGCGTCGAACAGCCCGGCGCGGTCCCGGTCGGCACCGGTGAACGCGCCCTTGCGATAGCCGAAAAGCTCACTCTCCAGCAAGTTCTCGGGAACCGCGGCACAGTTCTGCACGACAAACGCCTTGGATCGACGCGGGCCGTAATCGTGAATGACCCGGGCCACCACCTCCTTGCCGGTACCGGTCTCACCCCGCAGCAGGACGGTATAAGGGCTCTGCAGCACTTTACTGAGTAATGAGCAGGTCTTGCGCATGGCCATGCTCTTACCAATCAGGCCGTAGCTGATGGCGCTCGGCAGGCTTGTGGTACCAGGCACAGATTCGTCGACAGGGCCGCGCAGGCGCTGTAACAGATGCATCTGACCAAGCGCGAAGCTCCCAAGATGCCCCAGGGACTCGGCGATCCCATGCAGGTCGAGGTGTTGATTGCTGGCGCATAGCAGCAAGCCTCCGACCCCATCCTGCGGATCGCCCAGGGGAACGCAAAGCAGCGACTGCCATGGTGTGGCCCGCGACGGCAGGAAACCGGTTTCGTGCACGCTGTCGCTTAACGCGCCGAGGCACACCACACGATTCTGGCACAGGGAAAATTGCAACAGTTGCTCAGCGTGGTAGTCGGAGGGCAGGCTTTGCGGGTCACGAAATTGCAACTGGCCTTCCAGACACTCGGTGTTCATTTCCAGGCGGGTGCGAGTGGCATCGAGCAGGTACAACTGCACCAGTTCACAGCCACTGAGCTGCGCTACGCCCTGGATGAACTTCCCCACCAGCTCAGCACCGTCCGCCAAACGTGAAAGGTCGGAAAACAGCGCCAGAAGCACTTCAGCATAGTCCAACGGTTGCGAGACTTTCTTGAACATGGCGCCCACCTCAGGAGAACTCACACGCGAGACTGGCGTCGCCGTCAAGCACGGCGTGTACATGCCGTAGCTGTTCGCCACCGGCCATGGCGGCGAGCAACCGGTTGGCAACCAGCGGCATCAGGTGCAGGTCAAGCAGTTGGTCAATCAGTCGTGCGCCACGATCATTACGACTGCAACACTCAACCAGGTGGTTCACAAGGTGCCCGCAATAACTGAAGCCCAATTGACGACGGTGCAGACGCTCACCCAGGCGGTCGAGTTTGACTTCCACCAATTCACGTAACACCGGCCCACTGACCGGGTAGTACGGCACCACGCACATCCGGGCCAAGAGCGCGGGTTTGAAATGTTGACTGAGTATTGGGCGAATGGATTCTTCAAGGCATTCGGCATTTGGTTTTGCGCCGTTTTCGCACAACTCGTTGATGCGTTCACTGCCCAGGTTCGACGTCATCAGGATAAGGGTGTTGCGAAAATCAATCTCCCGCCCTTCTCCGTCGTTGGCCAGGCCCTTGTCGAAGATCTGGTAGAAAAGATTCAACACATCCGGGTCGGCTTTTTCGACCTCATCGAGCAATACCACTGAATAGGGCTTTTGCCGCACGGCTTCGGTGAGCATGCCGCCTTCGCCAAAACCGACGTAGCCCGGCGGCGCGCCGATCAGCCGGGAAACCGTATGCTTCTCCTGGAATTCGGCCATGTTGAGCGTGGTGATAAAGCGATCACCACCATAGAGCAGGTCGGCCAATGCATGCGCCGTTTCAGTCTTGCCGACGCCACTGGGCCCCACCAGCAGAAACACGCCCACCGGGGCGTCGGGTTTGTTCAGGCCCGCAGCGGCAGCACGCATCGCGCGATCAAGCGCCCGCACAGCCGGCTCCTGACCACGAATACGAGCACGCAGATCCGTCGCGAAACTGGCGACTTTCAAACTGTGCTCCCGTGCCAGTTGTGCCAGCGGCACACCGGTCCAGGCACTGATGACTTCGGCAACCAGTCGCGGGCAAACTTCGAAGCTAACCAGGCGCTCATGGACTTGCGCAGCCACCAACGTGCCGTATGTTTCATGCAACGCCGCTTCCAGGGCTTCGACGCCGAGGGGGTGATCCACCGAGGCTTCCCGTGCCTTGGCCAATTGCTGACGAAGCGACAACAGGCGTTGCGCAAGAATGCGTTGCTCGGTCCATTGGATTTCCAGCGTTTGGCGCTCGTCTTCGATGATCGCCAGGCGTACCTCCAGCGCTTGCAGCGCCTGAAGATCAATCGATAGGCCTGCCTGCGCATCACGACGCAGCGCTTGGCGCTGGCGCTCGCCTTCGGCCAACTCGCCGCGCAATCGCTCCAGGCTTTGCGGCGCAGCAACCAGGCTGATGCGCACGCGAGCACAGGCAGTGTCCAGTACATCCACAGCCTTGTCTGGTAACTGACGACCAGCCAGGTAGCGGGCCGACAATTGCGCCGCCGCGACCACCGCATCATCACGCAGGTAGATGCCGTGACTGTTCTCGTAGACGCGAGCCAGGCCACGCAGGATGGTCGCCGCCTCGCTGACGGTCGGCTCATGCAACTGCACCGGTTGGAAACGACGGGCCAAGGCCGGGTCTTTCTCAAAGTATTTTTTGTACTCGATCCAGGTGGTGGCCGCGATAGTACGCAGCTCGCCCCGGGCCAAGGCCGGCTTGAGCAGGTTAGCCGCATCGGCGCCCCCCGCGCTGCTGCCCGCACCAACCAAGGTGTGGGCCTCGTCGATGAACAGGATGATGGCTTTTGGCGAGGTCTTGACCTCGTCAATCAGCCCCTTGAGACGACGCTCGAATTCACCCTTGATGCTGGCACCAGCCTGCAGTAGCCCCATATCCAGCGAAAGCAGCTCGACATCTTCGAGCACTGACGGTACTTCCCCAGCGGCGATGCGCAACGCCAGCCCCTCGACGACGGCGGTCTTGCCCACGCCTGCCTCACCGACCACGATTGGATTGTTCTTGCGGCGACGAACGAGGATATCGATCATCTGCCGGATTTCGCCGTCGCGACAAAGCACTGGGTCGAGCTGGCCTTCGCGGGCCAGCCGGGTCATGTCATGGGTAAAGCGCGCCAGCAGGGAGTCGCCCGGTCTGACGGACTGATCGACGACCGGTTGGGTCTGTTGCGCCAAGGCGAAATCTTTCAACCGATCAACATTCAGCTGGGTGAGCAGCGCATGGTAAGCACTCCCTGCGTAGCGAAGCGGGTTGCGCAGCAACGCCAGGATCAACGCGGCTTGTCCGACCTGGCTAAGGCCTAGCTCGAGATTGGCCACCAGCAGAGCATCCTGTAACCATTGCACCAGCGCTGGGGCGAATACCGGGTTGCGCGAATTACTGTGCCCCATACGTGGTTGCAGCGCGGCGCTCAGTTCACCCGCGCTGACCTGGGCGTCTTGCAGGGCCCGCGCGAGCAGACCTTGCGGACGCTCCAGCATGCCCAGCATCAAGTCTTCCACCAGGACTTTGTCCGCGCCACGAGCGACGCATTGCTCGGCCGAGCGCTCCAGATCGCTCCTGGTTTCGGCGTCCAACGCCTGAATCAGTTGCTGAAGGTCTACGTTGATCATGTCATCCATTCCTAATGAATTTTGCCGCCAAGGATCACTACGCCATCGGCGCGCTCGTGTCCCAGCCAACTGGTCCATCCCAGGCGACAGGTGTTCTGTTCACCTATGCACAGCTCACGAATTTGCTGCTGGCGAAGGACCAGGCGAATGTCATATTCGAGGGGATCACCCAGGGTGAATCGCACCAGCGAGCACAACGGCTGGTAACCGATGCCGATGGGCAAGAACTCGTGAAAACGCTGCCAGTCCAGTTCGCTGATATGGATCCGGAACTTGCCGCTGCGGTCGCGCACCTGCTCACCCAGCACCAGGTCTTGGCTCAGCAGGCTATTGGCGCTTCCCAGGCGATTGCGCTGTTCGTCAAGGATGTCCACACTCCGCTCGATGCACTGCTCAAGATTCAGTGCGGCGTGCTTGAAGTAATAACGCAGCACGGCCTCGATCAGAGCAGCCGAATGAGCACGAAGGCTCAGCAGGCCCAGATACGGCAGCAGACGCTTCCAGTTCAGTTGACTGGCCTTGCGAATGTCTTCGCCGCCCAGGCCGATCAGCGCAAACAACAGCTCGGAAAACGGGTCTTTCGCACCGCTCTGAAAACTTGCGCAGTAACGATACTTGCGCCAAATCGGCAGCATCAGCCGTTGAAGACGGTGGTGGAAAACGTCGAGAAACTCGCGCGTCGGATTGCCATTTTCCTCCCCCAGAGCCTGCTCACCATAGAACGCCGGTAGCGGCGACCCTGCCCCTACCAGGCTGATCAAGTTCATGCCCAGGCGCGCTCGCAGCTGGCCGTGCTCTTCGAAAAACTCCACACGATCAATGTCGCTGGCGGGGAACCCCAGGCTTGGGTTGGCCTGGAACTCCAGCCGGTCATACAGCGCCTCATCATCCAGGTCAGGGTGGGCCTCGCGCAGTCGATCAACGACCAACAACACGGCCTGAAATAGCGAGTACTCGCGTATCCCTCGCGTCAGCACGCTTATAGGAGCGGCTGCTGGCCCATTCGGGGTGTCCATTGATAGACCTCTCCTTGTGTGCTGTTTACCCGCAGTTCGTGGTACGAATTGAGGCTGGCATAAAGCGCGAAGAATTCGTTGAGGACCGAAGCGAAGACGAACAGGTCGCCCTCGCCGATGTAGCCCTGGGGATCGATGGTCAGTTCGGTGCGCAAGCCACGAACCGGCAAGCCTCGATGCAGGCGGTCGACATGTTGGTGCCTGATCGACTTGAGCCCGTCCAGCAAACGCTTGCTGACCTTCTCTGTCTGCTCGTCGTAGTAGCGCGGAAAATCATAGGTTTCGAGGATCACCTTGAGTGCATTGACGTCCGCCAGCGACAGGTAGTTGAGTGACATGTTGCTGATCAGCTTCCAGAGAAAATCGCGATTGAGCGGGGGAGCGAAGCTCGAAGTGACCGGCCCGATGTTGCGGAAACTCAGCGACTCGGGGCTTTTTTCACCGGGCTGGTCGATGTCACCCGGCTTGAGCTGGCGCGGCAGGTTCTGGTTGGTGCACATCAACTCGATCGACAGGGTTTCATGAGGGTGAGTGTGCCGGACACCGAAGCCCAGGCAGGTGTCCAGACCACCGTGCAGCAATGAAGGGCGCTGACGAACGCTGTAATAGGGTCGGCTGTGGGGCACATCGAAGCTTGAATCGTGCTCGAAGGATTCGAACGGCACATAGGCCTGATAACCCAGGCCACCAGGGTTCCAGCCGGTGACACTTTCGACCGAGAACACGCCGCAGTGCTCCTGGGCATAATCGGCCGGCAGCAACAGGTATTCGTCCTGTTTGCTGTCCAGGCGGATTGGCTGGGCGTCATGCTTGAACAGATTGACGATCGGCGTGCAGTGGAGCTTTATGTTGTCCAGTGTCGGGCGCATCCGCTGGATACCGCTTTTGCCAATATCGAAGCGCAGTTCCAGGCCCCGCATCTGTTCGACGCTGCCACGCGGAGCAGCATTGATCACGTCCAGGCCATTGACGTCGACGAACAGAAACTTGTCCTGGAAGGCGAAGTATTCCTGCAGGTAGCGATAGCCACGAAAGGTATTCAGCGGATACGGGATCAGCGCTTCCTCTTCGGCAAACCCTACCGGCTGGACACGACCGGCTGGAATCCTGAACACCATAGGGCTGCCATCTGCAGCCCGCAGGGCCCCGCCGGTGCCGTCCAGCGGGATCAGTTCGATACCTTCAAGATTGCGCAAGAGGCTGAGGTAGAGCATCTGGCTGATGTAACGCTCGCCGGTCAAGTGCAGACGCAATTGGCTCAGTTGCAGTTCGCCCAAATGGCCGTCGCAACACATCTCCAGGCGCAGGCTCAACAGCGACCCATCCCCTTTCACTGAATAACTCAACCTGGTCAGATCAAGCGCCAGCACCTCGGTTGAGTAGCACGTCAGAAAACGGCAACGCACCTGCTGCACAGGCTTGCTTTCGACCGGTGTGTCACGTTCCACCCGCAGTGCGGGGCCAGACCGCTGTAGTGGATCGAACTGCAAGATGCTGAAGGCCGGCAACGGCCGCATGTAGTTCGGCCACAACAGCTGCATCAGAGAATGGCTCAGCTCCGGCAATTGGTCATCGAGCTTCTGGCGCAGCCTCCCGGTCAGGAATGCAAACCCCTCCAGCAGCCGCTCCACATCCGGGTCCCGTCCGGCCTGCCCCAGAAAGGGGGCCAACGCCGGGTTACGCTCGGCGAAACGTCGACCTAACTGGCGGAGTGCCGTCAGTTCGCTCTGGTAATAATGATTGAACGACATGTATGGCTATCCTTGTCTGACCTTGACTTGGCCGCTGCCATCCAGGCACGCGGAAAAACTGACCTGTCGCCTGACCCCCTCCACATCCAGCAAGGCGTCGATGCTGAAGGACAGGCGAAGCGGATCGGCATGACTTGGTATTGAAACGACACAGACGTTCCTGAGGCGTGGCTCGTAGGCCTTGATAAACGCCTCGATCGCCTTGCGGGCCTGGCTCCCTGCATCGTGCAGGCTCAAGCGCATGTCATTGAGATCCGGTAGCCCATAATCGGATAGCGTCTGCACGCTACCCGCCCGGGTGCTGAGCATTTTGGCCAGATGGGCAGCCACCGATGTCACGACACACATCTCACGGCTCAAACCCGCGCGCTTTTCTGAATAACCGGCCAGGCGCTCGAAAAGGCTGCCATACATCATGAGCGCGCCTACGCCTTGTCCAGCTTGCCAACCAACGACAGCGTGAAATCGGCGCCCATGTACTTGAAGTGAGGCCTTACGTTCAGGCCTACGCGATACCAACCTGGCTCACCTTCAACGTCGCTGACAATGATCTTCGCTGCACGCAGCGGACGGCGGCCACGAACTTCGGCACTCGGGTTCTCCTGGTCGGCCACGTATTGGCGAATCCAGTTGTTGAGTTCACGCTCCAGGTCCGTGCGCTCCTTCCATGACCCTAATTGCTCGCGCTGCAGAACCTTCAAGTAGTGAGCCAGTCGATTGACGATCATCATGTAGGGCAACTGAGTGCCAAGCTTGTAGTTCAGCTCGGCAAGCTTGTCCTCGGCGCCGTTACCAAAGAACTTCGACTTCTGCACGGAACTGGCGGAGAAGAACGCGGCGTTGTCACTACCTTTGCGCATGGTCAGGGAGATGAAGCCTTCCTCGGCTAATTCGTACTCGCGTCGGTCGGACACCAACACTTCGGTCGGGATCTTGGTTTCGATCTCACCCATGCTTTCGAAGTGGTGCAACGGCAGGTCTTCAACTGCGCCACCGCTTCGAGGACCCACGATATTCGGGCACCAGCGGAATTTGGCAAAGCTGTCGGTCAGCCGTGTACCGAACGCATATGCCGTGTTGCCCCACAGGTAGTGCTCGTGACTGTTGGCAACGGTTTCCTTGTAGACGAATGACTTGACCGGGTTCTCTTGCGGATCGTAGGGGGTGCGCAACAAGAAGCGCGGTACGGTCAGACCAAAATAGCGGGCATCTTCCGATTGACGGAAGCTCTGCCACTTGGCGAATTGCGGACCTTCGAAGTGGTCCTTCAGATCCTTGAGGTCCGGCAGGCCAGTAAAACTTTCCAAGCCAAAGAATTTCGGACCTGCCGCGGCGATGAACGGCGCATGGGACATGCAGGCGACACTGGATACGTACTGCATCAACTTCACGTCCGGCGCGCTTGGAGACATGAAGTAGTTAGCGATGATTGCACCCACCGGCTGCCCACCGAACTGCCCGTATTCAGCGGTGTAGATATGTTTGTACAGGCCTGACTGCATGACTTCTGGCGAATCCTCGAAGTCATCCAGCAAATCGTCCTTGGAGGCATTGAGCATTTCTATCTTGATGTTCTCGCGGAAGTTGGTGCGATCCACCAGTAACTGCAAACCGCGCCATGCCGACTCCAAGGCCTGGAATCGCGGGTGGTGGAGGATCTCGTCCACCTGGCGACTGAGTTTGGCGTCGATCTCGGCGATCATGCGGTCGACCATGGCCTTCTTGACCGGCTCACCGCTGTTTTGCGGCTTGAGCAACTCCTCGATGAACGCAGACACGCCTCGCCTGGCAATGTCGTAGGCGTCATCGTCCGGGGTCAGGCGAGTCTGGGCGATAATGCTCTCAAGAATGCTGTAATCAGCGTTGTCCGGGCTTTGCTGCTGTACGGCATGGGTACTCATGTTTCGGCTTCCTTGGCTGAAAGAATCAAGCGTTCTTCGCTGTGGTGTTCAGACCCAGCTCATCCAGTACGCGGCGGCGGGAGTCGTCATTGCCGAGTACGCCTTCGATGGCCTTGCGAAACGCCGGCGCGTTACCCAATGGCCCTTTGAGCGCCACCAAGGCGTCGCGTAGCTCCATCAGTTTGCTGAGCTCCGGCACTTGCTCGACCAGGCTCGCCGGGTTGAAATCCTTCATCGAGTTCACACGCAGCTGTACAGCCAACTCTTCAGTTTCGCTTTCTTCCTGGAGACAATTCGGTACGCTCAGGGTCAGATTCAGCTCTTGCTTGGCCAACACTTCGTCGAAGGTCATCTTGTCGATGCCAATCGGCTTGCGGTCCTCAATCTTGCGTTCATCCCTGCGGTGGGTGTAATCACCGATCGCCAATAGTTTCAACGGCAGTTCAATTTCTTCCTGGGCACCGCCGGTGGCAGGTTTGAAGGTGACGTTGATACGTTCCTTGGGGGCGATCGAGCCTTCTTTGGCCATGACTTTCTCCTGACAATTTTTGACCCGGAGGCCTATTCAATGACCCGTTCCAGGTCGAGATGACACAACCTGCGATAGGTCTCTTCCTTGCACTCGCGTATGACGTGGTTCTGAGGCAATAACTCGCAGCAGCTGTGCAACAAATGCAGCACCTGTAACTCCAGGGTGGGCTCCCAGGTATTCAGGCCGGCGTGTTGCAGCGTCTGGTCGAGAACCTCCAGCTGGACTTTGGCGAGTTCATATTTCCTCGCCGAGAAGCACAAGCGGGCCATCGCGAACCGCCAGAGGAAACACTCGCGTGCCCCAAGAGCGTTTTTCATGCCTTGCCTGAGTAGCTGGACAGCGGGTTTGAGGCCATCCTTGGACAGGATCGACTGGGCCTCTTCCAGCGTCAGCTCCCAAGGCGCATCGTTGTGGGTGGTATCGATTTCGGGCGCCGCGCCGGGGCTTTGCAGGTGAGGCATGACCTGGGACGCAATCCACGTCCGCGTGGCAGGATCGGCGAACGGCGTACCGTCATGCCAGCGCAATTCGATAACCCCCGGCAGACGCTGGATGAATAGCGCGAAATGGACCTCCACTTCACGCATGGCCAACTCGGCGTTCAGCCCTTGCAAGCACTCCCAGGCAAGCCTCTGGCCATCGAGCCAGAACGGAGCCTTCGCCAGGCTGGTCTCGATCTCCACCAGCAGGTTCGCGTAATCGTCTTGGTGGAGGCTGTCCTGATAAGCCTTGAGCTTGTCCACCGGCAACCCACGCAACTGCGTGATCTGCTCGGCGTTACGCTCGGGCATGACGTCAATGGTCAGCCAGGTCAAAGTACGGTTCAGGCGCAGGGCCCGAACGTCGGTCGCTTTTTGTTTGAGCCACCAGATGCATAACGGCCCCGCGCTTTCCTGCTGGGTGCGCAGGGCCTTGTGGGCTTCTTTTTCGCTTTCGATCGGAGCGCCGGGCATGAGCAGTTGGGTGGCAACTTGCTTCACCTGAGCCACTACCGTCCCAATGGCACCTGCCTGCGGCTGATTGTCAGTCGCACGTTGAATCATAGTGTTGAGGCGCCGACGCAACGGGAGCAGCAGAGGTGCGTCATCACCCAAGTGGGCGGTGCAAGCGGTATCGAGTCCTTCAAGTTGTTCTGTCAGATGGCGGAACAGCGGCAACTGCTCCTTGATCGCAACGTCATCGCCCAACGCCTGCTCCAGGCGAGGCACCAACCAATTGATGCTGGCGGCACGGGTTCGATTTTTGATCGGATGAAGGTCTGGCCAATGGTTTTTACACAAGTGGTGAAAAAGACAGAGACCTGCGAGCAGCCCCTGGAAAGATTCGCGCTGATACAGCGCCCAAACCAGCCAGGCCGCCACCCGCAAGTCTTTCGACTGGCTACGCAGCAACGCTTCACTTCCTTCACGGATCTTCAGCCAGTCGACCTGACCGCTTTCGTGCATCGACTGGGCTTTGCCCAGCTCGCTTTCCAACGCCTCGTATTCATTCGAAAAACGCACGTCCGCACCCGCAAAACCCTCGTTGGAGATAGGCGTTTTGGCGAGAGCCAGATAATGGGCGGACAATTTTCCGGAATACGACATTCACGACCCTGTTAAATAATTCAGTCTGTGACATGGGCAGTTTTGGTGACATGGTTATTCAAGGAAATATTCGGTTTCGCTTGTAGGAGGTTTCACCAAATACAATCCAGCAAACTCCAAAAACTCACATCATCCCCAACCAGCGGAACGCAGCAAAGAATGCCAAAGTTTTAAAAACAAAAAAGTAGGACCTTTCCTTTTTTCAAAAAAATTATCCCTCCCGAGACTCCCAATACAGATTTTTCTCTGTCAAGTTCTAACCACCATCGAGCTAACTAAAATTCACTTCAAATCATTTCATTCTCAGTTCTTACTTTCTTCGAAGGAAACTCCTACATCCTTTTCTTTTTTTACGGATCTCTGCGCGCGCCTCTCCCAAGACTGCTTCAATGTGATCAGGAGTCAAAGCCAACGCCCAAGGACCCGCGAATGTTCCACACCCCTGATCTACACAACTTTCATCTCACAATTCCTGACCTCGAACATGACCTCCAAGTGACGGCCTTCGAAGGCTGCGAAGCCATCAGCACGCCTTATTCGTTCGATATCGAGCTCGTCAGCGAACAAAGTGATATGGATTTGGAATATCTGTTAAACCGGCAGGCATTTCTTGCATTCAACAAACAGGGAAACGGTGTTCACGGGCTGATCTATCGTGTTGTACAAGGCGACACTGGCAAACGTTTGACGCATTACAAAATAAGACTGGTTCCGCGATTGGCTTACTTGGAACACCGCACCAACCAGCGCATTTTTCAACACGTCAGTGTTCCGCAGATCATTACATCGATCCTCAAGGAGCATGGTATTCTCACCGACGCCCATCGCTTCCAGTTGAGTGCAAGTTACTCGCCTCGTGACTACTGCGTGCAATATCGTGAAAACGACTTGCACTTCATCGAGCGCCTGTGTCACGAAGAAGGTCTGCATTATCACTTCCAGCACAGCGAGTCCGGTCATCAACTGGTATTTGGTGATGACCAGACCGTATTTCCCCTGCTTGAACACCGCACTGTTTATAAACACGGCAGCGGCATGGTTGCCGACGAGCCGGTTATCCATCGATTTGGCCTGCGACTGGAGACCCGGACCAGCCGCGTCACGCGCCGTGATTACGATTTCAAGAGGACAACATTCCTGCTGGAGAGCAGCTGTCAGCCCGGCATCGAGAACATCCGACCAGACTTGGAGGCCTATGATTATCCGGGCGACTTTACCCAGGAAAAACGTGGCAGGTTGTTGAGCCGGCGAGCCCTGGAACGCCATCGCATCGACTACCGCCAGGCCGAAGGAAAGGGTGATCAGCCGGCACTGACGACGGGGCACTTCCTGACATTGAGCGGGCACCCTCGCCAGGAATGGAATGATCTATGGCTCCTGACCGAAGTGCATCACGAAGGCAAACAGCCGCAGGCGCTGGAGGACATCACCCCCAGCGACACTGGCAGGGCTGAAGGCCACTTCAATCAAGGCTATCGCAATCACTTCGTTGCCACGCCTTGGGATGCAATCTTTCGTTCGCAACGGGTTTACCAAAAACCACGTGTATGGGGCAGCCAGACGGCAATCGTCACGGGGCCCAAGGGTGAAGAGATCCACTGCGACCCGTATGGCCGGGTCAAGGTCAGGTTTTTCTGGGATCGGGCGGGACACTTCGACGACGGCAGCAGCTGTTGGTTACGCGTCGCTTCCAACTGGGCGGGCAACAGCTACGGGGGCGTCACGATTCCGCGGGTGGGCATGGAGGTGTTGGTGACCTTCATGGAAGGCGATCCCGACAAGCCCTTGATCAGCGGATGCCTGACCAACAGCGCCAACGCTCGGCCCTACCCGTTGCCTGCGCACAAGACCCGCACCGTTTTTCGTTCTTGCAGTTCGCCGGGCAACAAAGGCTTCAACGAGCTGCATCTTGAAGACCGCGCCGGTCAGGAGCTGATCTATCTGCGGGCCCAGCGTGACATGGAACAGAAGATCGAAAATGACAGCCGACTGGAGATTGGCAACGAGCGGCGGGAGACCATCCAGGGCAACAGCATCAGCGTCCTGCACGCCGAGGAACATCGGACCACCGCCGCCGACCGTACGGTCCAGGTCGAAGGCAATGACTACCTGCGCGTCACCAACCGACATACCCGTGTCGATCAGACACTGGCCGTCGAGGCCGGACAGCAAGTACATATCAAGGCAGGCGCTCATGTGGTCCTTGAAGCAGGTGCAACCCTCAGTTTGAAAGCCGGGGGCCAGCACATCCTGATCGACCACAACGGTATCTACAGCAGCAGTGAAATCCAGCTCGGCGGCGCCCCCATGGCCGGCGCAACCGCCTCATCATTCACGCCTGGCTTGACGGATCCTTTGGTGGCCCCAGCCCCAGTACTCGCCCCCACTCAACGCGCTCTGATAACGGCCAGCAAAGCAGCAGGATTGGACTTTTGTCCGATCTGCGAGACCTGCCGCGAGGGCCTCTGCCCAACGGGAATCGCCGCTGCATGACTCACTCACTCCCGTACCAATGGTTGATCGAACAGCAACGCCTCGGCCACACCCTGTGTGTCGTCCTGGACGCAGAACAGGAGCACCACACGCGCCAGGCATTGCTCAAGAGCAGTCGTCCCGACCAGTACCGCAGCGTGTACGGCCGAACGCTGGTTGCTGACCTCGCTGACGCCGGGCCATTCGTATTCACCTTCGATCGGCCCGACGACGAACACATCAATGAATTGTTTAACCGGCCGGACAGCCACTGGGGATGGCTTGCCAGTCTTCCCAAGGGCGGCCTGCCAACGCTGGTAGACCACTGGTGTGAACGGCTGATCATCGGAGAACGCCCCCATCAGGCGTTGTACCGCTTCCATGACAACCGTGTCCTGGCCCGGGCGCTCAAGCACCTGCCCGTTGAAGCCTATCCGGCCTATCTCGGGCCAGCTATCAGTGTCTGCTACTGGCAGGGCACTCGCTGGGCAAGCACCTATAACCCGGCACCTGGGACATACCCGGTGCCCGATTCGCCTCTTTGGTTGCAGGTGCCCGTTACCCCTCAGCAAGCGATGCAGACTCGGCTCCTCAATGCCCGCCGCTTCCTGTTGGCCAAGCATGTCCAGGCCTTCGCCACACTGGCCGAGCAACAGGACCCGGAGGCGTGGTTGCGTGCCACGCTCGACCAGGCCGAGACCTGGCACTGGCAGGCGCCTGAGCAGCTGGAGTTTTTACTGACCCAGCGCCTGCAGGCACTCGCCGATACGCCGGAGTCTTACTGGCAAGTACGCCCCGCTGAAGAACCCGACGAGCATTTTGAACGGGTGCGCCTGATGGCGGCGTTTTGGCGAGGAGACGTGCCGCTATGAAACAGGCTCTGCGCATTGCAAGTTTGAGCGGCCTGGCGATGACGGCGGGGTGCGCCAACACACAGTCGAACACGTTTATTTTTACGGCAGATTTGCCGCTCGATTTTGCCTACGAAGCGGCGGTGTACTACGTACCCGCCCCAGGCGAAACGTGCACCGTCGAGACCCGGTATAACAAGGCACCGGTGTTCAATAGGGAGTGGCGTAAGGCATACAAACCTGATTCTGAAATCGTTATTCGCCGAACCCGTATGGGTTGCCCCCTGGTGATCAGCCGCATTGAGCTCGAAATCAACTCCGCCTATGGCAAGGACTGGAGCGATATCAGTCAAGATTCAGCCAACGTCGTGATTCGCGATGAGCTGGATGCGCAATACAAAGGTACGTTCAGCGAAGCGGGTGAAAGCACTTTTTACGGCCAATGCCAATGGTTGTTCCGTACTGCTGGGTCCAAACGACGCATCGTAAAAATCCTCGATTGCAAAAAAACCAACCCACAGGGCGAGCTTGGGCGTGGGCGCCCTTTCTCGGCGTACGACCTGGATCAGCTGCCAGGTAAAACCGTGAAGATGAGGATCAAGTTGGCGGACGAGGAAAGACCCGCCATTGGAGACACTTGGGTGAAGGTGCCTAACGGTTGGAAACGCTGCATGGGCAAGCACTTTGAGGACCCATTTGCATTTTGTTATGGCAATTACCAGGACTTCAGCGGCTTTCAAATGCCCGACGGACAGAAATGCACTATTTACCCCGGTTGTACGGAATAAGGAGATCCGCGTATGACGTCATTGCAAAAAGAACTGGAGTCACGGCTGAGCCATCGCAATCTGACCTGCCCTGTGGGAGGTAAGTGGAGCAGTTTTCAGCTCGTCGATGAGTTTGGCTCTGGTGAGCCTTATGCAGGGCTGGCTTATATCGCTACCGATTCAGAAGGACAAAAATACCCCGGCAACCTGGATGTCATGGGTGTCGGCAAGATCGCCAACCACCATGCTGGGCCGATTGCCCTGCTTTTTGATCAGAAGTATCAAGGGTTCGAAGAGGTCTACTCATTTCTAAAGACAAGACCACACTACCCCCTCCAAATCACCGAACTACAAGTCCGCGCCGAGCAAACTCGCTACCTGAACCCAAACGCCACGCGCACCCGGGAAAATCCCGCACAAGCCTGCGCAGACGATTTTTTCCAAGTGGAAGTACGGCACCTGGTCAAGCACGGCGCGCATTTGCCACCCGAGGTGTACCGCCATTATCCACTCCCTGCAGGGCCGGCACGGCTGATGGGCGAACATGGCAAACACGGTGTAGTCCTGATGCCGCAAAAACACACCGTGCTGGAAGTTCGCCCGTTGCGCGCCTTGCGGCCCATGCTGTCCACCGCCCCCGAATTTTGTGCGCTCAACTTGTACCAATTGGCGCTCATGTCGACCTTGACCTATTGCCCCTTAGGGCAGACACCTGACAAGGCTCCGATAAAAACGCCGCTGAGCTTCACCGAGCAACCAAGCGTGGGTAACTGGTTCGCGGACGCATTGGCCAAGTTCGAAGAACTCGGGGAGCTCTATCCGGAGCAGACAAAACCCTATTACCCGCTGTATGAAGACGTGCCCTACTCCAAACGCCTGGAGATCGTGCCGTTCGACCCGGCCCTCTACGCGGTTAACGATCCGGAACTAGGTGTACGCCAGGAACATCCTGCCAAAGTCCACTTTCTCGACGACACCGACAAGGAAGAAAGCACTGATACCCAGGCCTACATCACCCACAATGACGAGTTGGTCCTGATCGCAGTACGTGGCACCCAACAATCCGCCGACTTCCTGCGCGACGCCGATGCTCTCCAAGTGCCGTTTGAAGAAGGTGTCGGCCGGGTGCATCGAGGGTTCTATGGCGCCGCCAAAAAAACCGCAGCCTTCGTGACAAGCTATCTGGACAGGTTCCATGCGGGGCAAAAATTGCTGATTTGCGGTCACAGCCTGGGAGGAGCCGTGGCACTGTTGCTCTCGGAGATACTGCGACGCAGAGCAGGCTTCGATTACACCATCCAACTCTACACCTACGGCGCACCCCGCGCCGCCGACGCCACCTTCACAAAAAACGCCGAAGCTCTGGTGCATTACCGAATGGTCAACCACAACGACCCGATTCCCAGCGTGCCCGGCAGTTGGATGAATACCAAGAGCGGTGTTTATGGCACAGGGTTGGCCCTTACGTTCGCCAACGTACCGGTCGGCCTTTCCGTGTTCGTGGCGGGCATCACTAACCTGACGGGCGAGTCCTACGAACACCACGGTATCTTGCGGCACTTCCTGCCGGTGGAGTTCGATCGCAAGGAGCGCTCTTCGATCCTGTGGCTACCCCATTGCGACACCATCACCCAACACGCCGCCTGCGAGGTCGCCCTCGAGCATAAACATGGCCTACCGAACCGTCCGGCATTACTGTCCCAACTCATCCAGACCGGTGATCACTTCATGGTCCCCAGCTACATTCCTGCTTGCTGGGCGACCTTGCGCCGCTGGCAGGAAGCGCACATCAACGGGAGCACATTGGCGACAAAACGCGAATATCAGTGGATCGATGATGCTCTGACACGGATTACCCAACAATTGCGCGATGAGGAGCGCTACGTGGCAGGACGGGGTGCGCCCAATGGTCGTAGCGAAAGATCAATCAACATTGCACTCATTCGTGAGGTCGACAAGATGCACAGCACGCGTGCGCGCCTGGCTACGCTGCGCACTGCGTCGGTTGGTGAGAAAGACGTTTACGGAAGTTGTTCGGGACAACCCGAACAACTGGCACAAAGCCTGGCTCGCTGGCAGGCACACCCGGAAAACAGAGTGGCCGAGCCGTTGGCTATGGCACCGCCCCTGGATGACGACAGTGAATTGATCTGCGGTGCTCACGGGTACACCGTCGGTAAACCCTACGCGCTGGACCTCGACTCCATCAGTTGACCGGCAAAGGCCAACCGGTTTGACGCACTTTTTCCAGGCACACCGCGTCTATCGGTTTACGACGGCTGCGTCGCCGAGCGAGAGCAGCTCGCACACAAGGGTTAGCCCTGTTTGATCAAATATTGATCGGCACAGCCTCGAACCGCACCCGTGGATGGGCGATCCGGTCTTGGGCGCGGATCAGTTGCAGCTCGTAGCTCGTGCAGGCCTGGGTTTCGAGCAGCACTTCATGCACCGCTGCGGCGGTGAACTCGAACGCCGCCACCAGGCTGTCCCCCAACAGTATCCGCGCCAGGAACAACCCTGACGTGAGGTCACCCACGCCCACCGGCTGACGCGGGAACGCCAGCAGTGGACGGCGCAGGTGCCAACTGCCCTCGGCGGTCACTAACAGCATTTCGAAGCTGTCATCGGGTTTGCCCGGGTAGGCCAGGTGCTTGACCAGGACCGCCTTCGGTCCACGGGCCAGCAATGCCCGGGCCATGGCCAGGCAATCGAGCAAAGACAGCGCCTTGCGCCCCGAAAAACTGTCCAGCTCCAGTTGGTTCGGGCACATGATGTCCGCCACGGCTGCGGCCTCTTCGAGGAGAAATTTGCTCACCTCCGGCGCTACGATGCAGCCCTTTTCTGGATGCCCCATGACCGGGTCACACAGGTACAGCGCCTTGGGGTTGGCAGCCTTGATCCGCGCCACGCCCGTCAGAATCGCTCGCCCCTGGGCAGCGCTGCCCAAGTAACCGGACAACACCGCATCGCAATGCCCCAGCTCACCGATAGCCGCAATGCCTTCGACCAAGGCGGGTATCTGCTCTGGTGCCAGCACCTCCCCGGCCCATTGCCCGTATTGGGTGTGGTTGGAGAACTGCACGGTGTTGAGCGGCCATACGTTCACCCCGACCCGCTGCATCGGAAATACGGCAGCGCTGTTGCCGGCGTGACCGAATACCACGTGAGACTGGATGGCAAGCAGATGAGGTGTACGTTTCATGCGGGAAGTTTCCGTAAAACGATTGAAATTCAAGCCGCGCAGTATGCGACTAAACGCAGCCTGTACGACAGACCGGCGAGGCAGTTAAGCTGGCAGCAACTTGTTGGAGCACTTCGTTCATGCTGACCCTTGGAAACATTTTCGTGCTGATGCTGCTGGCTACCGGCGGCGCCTGGCTGTGGCACAACCATGGCTTGCGCGAACGGGCCTTGGCGAGGGTCATGCAGCACTGCGCCAACCTCAAGATCGAGCTGCTGGACGGCAACGTGGCGCTGAAAAAAATCGGTTTGGTGAAAGACGCCAGCGGACGACGACGCCTGGCGCGCGTCTACACCTTCGAGTTCACCGTCACCGGTGAAAGCCGCCATTCGGGCACCATCACTCAGTTCGGTGCCCACAGCGCACAAATAGAACTGGCGCCCTACCCGATGCCCTTCGAAGAAACACCGCCAACCCCCATTGAACCGGTCCAAGCCAGGCCCAGGGCTGAGGTCATCGAGTTGAGCCAGTGGCGCCAGGAACACAACAAGTGGAAGCCTTGAAACACGGCTGACTCAGCGATGCCGACAATTCGCCAGCCCGGCTTGCAGGCAATCGACGTCTTGCGGCTGATCGAAAATCAGCTCGATCCGAGAGTCCTGGCGCCACTCACTGGTTTGCCAACCCAGCACCGCGCCCTCCAGCGCATTGGCTGAGACCCAACCGTCGAGGCTGTGGATAACCATCTTCGCCCTTTTCCAGTCTTGGCCTTGTAGCCATCGCGTCAGCGCCGCGACGTCGAATGGCTGGCTCGGGTGCCAGCGCCAACCAATGCTCCAGCCACCTTCCTGCTGCTGATACAGGCAGATCGGTTGCTTCGGGTCGGGCCAAATGGCCGGTATCTGGCCCAAGCTCTTGGGCAGATTCAAGTTATCCACAGCCCCGCTGCCCCGCGCCGAATGGCCTGGCAATAGCTCGATTGGCAGCGCAGCCTGTTGCGCCCAGTACAACGCACGCCCAGGCAATTGCGCCGTCAGCCGTTCGCGATCGGCGTGTGTGAGGGTCTCGGACTTGTTCAGCACCAGCAGTCCGGCATCCGCCAGGGTTTGTTGCTGCGCGTCGGGCAAGGGCTTGCCGTCCGCCATCGCCCGGGCATCCAACACCAGCACACAAGGTTGCACCGCCAGCACGCCAAGCCATGGCGCTTCACTCAGTTGCGCAAGCAACTGTGCCGGATGACCCAGGCCCGAGGGTTCGATGAACAACCGATCCGGCCTGGCTTTGCGCAACAAACGCCCAAGACCGATCTGAAATGGCGCGCCGTTGACGCAGCACAAGCAGCCGCCGGCCACTTCGCCCAGTGCTATACCATCGCCAGCCTGGGTCAACAACGCGGCATCCAGGCCGATCTGACCGAACTCATTGATCAACACCGCCCATCGTTCATTGGCCGGTCGCTGCGCCAGCAGATGCCTGATCAGGCTGGTCTTGCCGGCGCCCAAGGGACCGGCGATGACATGGGTAGGAATGTGCTGCAACATAATCGACGGCTTTTGATGGAGGTGAACATGCGAATGATCGGCTGGTTGTTACTGGCACTGACTTCGAACCAGGCATTGGCCCAGGCTTGCATGGTTCACAGCCAGGCGGAGCGGCTGGATGTGAAAGTCTGCCAGCAGAACCGCAACATTCCGCAGAAGCTGTTTGCCGACGGTTTCTGCCAGCCAAACCTTGCCGGCCAGAAGGTCGAGGTGCAATACGTCGATCAATGCCCAGGCGGCGCGTTCGGCGTTTGCAGCAACGCTCAGGTCGCCAATATGCCTTATCGCCAGGATATTCACTATTACGGCGTGGCGACCGATGCCGCTTACCTGCAGCCATTTTGCGAAGGGCAAAGCCAGGGCACCTGGCTCAAGCCTTAAGCCAGCCAATCGAGCGTGAGAATCAATCGACGCGCTCCCGGCGCGGGCTCCGGTGATCGATGGATCAGGCCAAGCCCTTCGTTACCGTGCCATTTTTCGCCTTTGAGCAAACCCACATCACCGCAACGAAACTGCTGGATGACCTGCGGATCGACGGGTTCTGCCTCAGGTTGTAACCGTTCCTGGCGGTCCATGGCACCGTCCTTGAGCCACTGGCTGCCGACGCCCGCATAGGTGGTCAACAGCCGCACCGGTACGTGGTCAACGTGAAAGCGCGGGCACATCGCCTTGTCCAGCACGCGCAGGCGCAGGCCCACACGTTGGGCACCCAACAAGCAGGCAAATGCACTGACCAGCCAGGAGACATCAGCGATAAAACCTTCATAGCCTTGCAGGTCGCTGAAACCTGCGGCCAGGCCCTGCAGCGCTGACTGGGTGTCTTCTTCCGGCAAGTCGAGCACCCGTGATTCGGCCAGCGGCTGGTCCATTGCCAGCACCATGGCCGCAAAATCGCTGATGTGAGGGGGAAGCTGACGCTGCCAGACCGCCAGGTTAGTGCCATCGTCCAGGATCTGCGTGAATACCCCTGGGGTGTCACCTTGGACCTGTCGTGTCTGCGCTGCCCTTTTCAGATTGGGCGCCAGCATCACGCCGCGACCTCGTCATGCCACGGGCCGAACGGGTCCGGCAACAGCCGCCAACTTTCAACACCGAGGGCCATTTCCGCGTCGGTGAGCAAGCAGGCGTCCAGTTCGGCGGTGAGCTGGCTGAAGTCGATGTTCTGACCAATGAAGACCAGCTCCTGACGGCAATCGCCTGTGGCAGCAAGCCAATTTTTCATGATCGCCGCGGTACTTTCCTCATCCTGCGGCCATTGGTTTTTCGGCACGAATCGCCACCAGCGGCCGGCGAAGCCATGCCGCATCAAGCCTCCGGCCTGGGACCAACTGCCCGCCTCCTCAGGTTTGCTGGCCAGCCAGAAAAAACCTTTCGAACGCAGGAGTTTGCCGTTGGGCCACGGACGGTCGATAAAGTTGAAGAATCGCTCCGGGTGAAACGGCCGGCGTGCCCGATAGGCGGTCGAGGCGATGCCATACTCCTCGGTTTCTGGCACGTGCTCACCACGCAATTCCTGTAGCCAGCCAGGCGCTTGGGCAGCGCGCTCGAAGTCGAAAAGGCCCGTGTCGAGGATTCTGCCCAGTGGCACCTGCCCCATGACCATGGGGATGATCTGCGCCTGGGCGTTGAGGCGCCGCACAATCGCGATCAATTCTTCCCGATCATGCTGGCTGATCAGGTCAATTTTGCTGATCAAAATCACGTCGGCAAACTCGATCTGTTCGATCAGCAGATCGGTGATCGAGCGTTCATCGTCCTCACCCAGGGTTTCACCCCGTGACGCAAGGCTTTCGGCAGCCTGGTAATCCAGCAGGAAATTCACCCCATCGACCACCGTCACCAGGGTGTCGAGCCGCGCAACATCGGCCAGACTTCGGCCTTCTTCATCACGAAAGGTGAAGGTTTCAGCCACTGGCAACGGTTCGGAAATGCCTGTGGATTCGATCAACAGATAATCGAAACGCCCTTCCCTGGCGAGTTGCCCGACTTCTTCGAGCAAGTCCTCGCGCAACGTGCAGCAGATGCAGCCGTTGCTCATTTCCACCAGTTTTTCTTCGGAACGACTCAGGGTGACATCTCGCTGGACTTCGCTGCCATCGATGTTGATTTCGCTCATATCGTTGACGATCACGGCTACCCGCAGATTGTCGCGATTGCGCAAGACGTGGTTGAGCAACGTGCTTTTACCGGCACCGAGGAATCCGGAAAGGACGGTTACGGGAAGACGATTGGGCATCAGGTATATCCTCATCGGGCGGCCGCTTCGACTGCAGCTCGTTTCCAGGGGTTGGCTTGGTTCAGGGTTTGGGTGTTTTTATGTTATAGTATAACAACACCATTCAACCAGCCCCGCCGTTCCTCATTGGTCTGAGATCCATCCATGCGCAATCATCTGAAATTGGTATTGGCGAGCCCGTTGCTGCTGTGGGTGTTAGGTGCTTCGGCCCAAAGCACGCTCCTGGCGAACTGCACCCGTAGTGCGAATCTGCTGGCTTGCGTGGATGTTCAAGGCAATGCATACAGCGTCGCGACGGCGGGAAACACCATTTATTTGCGGGGTTTTGAAGCAGCCAGTCGTCGTTACTGGGCGCAAACGAACAGCCGTTACGGTCAACTCACCTTCTTTACCGGTTTGGCATCGGATGGAGAAAGTTGGGTCGGATACAGCCGGCGTGTGGGCTGGACGACCCTCAATCGTTTCTCGAGCTCTGGCGGTAGTTCGAGTGCATTTGTATGTGGACGTATGAACGGTTGCCAGGATTCATCGCGCTGATGTTTCACGTGGAACGTGAACATTGGGGGAGATGAAACTCCTTTCATGGAAAAGGGTTCTCCAAATCAGTTGTTATACTATAACATCTGTTTTTGAACCTTCGATGGACCTTGACCATGAACGCGTTAACCCTGCCCGACATCGCTGCGCAGGCTTCACGTCAAACCCTGCCCCTTGATTGGGTGGGTATGTGTGGCATCGCAACGCCGGTGTTGATTGACGGCCAGCGTCTAAGTGCATTGGCCGACGCGGGTGTCAGCCTCGATGATGGTGAGGCGCGCGGCATTCACATGTCACGCTTGTACCTAGCGCTGGAGCTGCTCGAAGAGACGACGCTTTCGCCAACGTTGTTGCGCCGAATCCTGCAGCAATTTCTCGATAGCCATGAGGGTTTGTCCCACGCGGCATCACTCAGTGTGCATACCGATCTGCTGCTAAAGCGTCCGGCGTTAATCAGTCCGTTGGCAGGTTGGAAACGCTATCCGGTGAGCATCGAAGCCCATCTGAAAAACAAAATGTTCCACGTGGAACTGAAAATTCAGATTGCCTACTCCTCGACTTGTCCTTGTTCAGCCGCACTTGCTCGACAGTTGATCCAGCAGCAATTCGTCGACGACTTCGCTAACAAAAAACTCGAGCACGCCGAAATCCTGTCCTGGCTGGGTTCATCGAACGGCATTGTCGCGACCCCGCATAGCCAACGCAGTACCGCGACCGTGACCCTACGCCTGAACACCAACGCAGACGAATTGCCGTTGCTGTCTTTCATCAATGAAGCCGAAGCAGCCCTCGGCACCGCTGTGCAGACCGCCGTCAAGCGCGCCGATGAACAGGCCTTCGCTCTGGCCAACGGCCAGAACCTGATGTTCTGCGAAGACGCCGCGCGGCGGTTAAGCACGGCCCTCAGCCGCTCACCCGACATCGTTGCCCTGGATGTACGCGTCGTTCACGCCGAAAGCCTGCACGCCCATGACGCCGTGGCGCAAAGCTGCTGGACCCGGGACGCGTCATGATCAACTGCCAAGCGCTGCGCTGGGGCGCCCCCGGACAACCCCTCACACCGCCGCTCGCCATGCAGCGACCGGCCGGCAGTCTCACCGCCATTATCGGTGCCAACGGCTCGGGCAAAAGCAGCCTGTTGAAAGTGCTCGCGGGGCTGCAAAAACCGCTCTCCGGCAAAGTCACCCTGGATGTTCCACGGCGTGGTGGGGTTTCGTTCATGCCACAGCAGCAACATCTGGATCGGCAATTCCCCATCAGTTTGCAAGAGTTAGTGGCCGCCGGTTCCTGGGGTAATCGACACACGCCAGCCATGCGAAGGCAGTTGCTCCAGACCGCCATCGCCGACTGGGCGCTGACCGGCCTTGAGCATCGCCCCTTAATGGCGCTGTCTGGAGGGGAGCTGCAACGCGCACTGCTCGCTCGCCTGAGCCTGGCCGAAGCGCCACTGCTATTGCTCGACGAACCCCACGCCGCCCTCGACGAACAGGGCCAAGCGCTGCTGTGGAAACACCTCCACCACTGGCATGCCCAGGGCCGAACCGTCGTGGTGGTGTGCCATGATCTGGCAGCGGTCCGCCAACATATTCCCCATACGCTGCTGATCAGCAACACCGGCTGCGTGCTGGGCCGTAGCGTCGACTTGATCGCCCAACAGCCCCACACGTGGGTGGCCTGATGCTTGCGGCCACTCATCTCTGGGAACCGTTTCAAGAGTTTGTCTTCATGCGCAGGGCCTTGCTTGGCGCTCTGGTGCTGGCGTGCAGCACGGCGCCGTTGGGCGTGTTCCTGATTCTTCGGCGCATGAGCCTGATTGGTGACGCCGTGGCGCACGGCATTCTGCCTGGCGCTGCCCTGGGTTTCTGGTTTGCCGGGCTGAGCCTGCCCGCCTTGACCGTTGGCGGCCTGGGCGCGGGCTTGAGCATGGCCGGGCTCGCCGCCTGGATTACCCGGCGTACCGGTCTTAGGGAGGACGCCAGCCTCGCGGCGATTTATCCCATTTCCTTGGCGGCCGGCGTATTGATCCTCGGCATGGCCGGCAAACGCCTGGACTTGCTTCACTTGCTGTTCGGCTCGGCCCTGGCGGTAGACGGCCCGACACTCACCGGCATGCTCTGGGTGTCCGGCGCCAGCCTGTTGGCGATGGCGTTGATTTACCGACCGTTACTGCTCGATACGCTGGACCCACTGTTCCTACAAACCGTCAGTCGTCTCGGCCCGTTGGCCCATGGTGTGTTCCTGGCCCTGGTGGTGTTGAACCTGGTGATCGGCTTCCAGGCCATCGGTGCGCTGATGGTGGTCGGCCTGATGATGTTGCCGGCCGCCGCATCGCGATTCTGCAGCCGCCGCCTGCCGCTCCTGATGCTGATTGCGGCGCTGCTCGGCTGCCTCTCCGTGTGGCTTGGTCTGTTGTTGTCCTTCTATTACTCACTGCCCAGCGGACCGTCCATCGTACTGGTGGCGGGCGCGTTGTACCTGCTGTCGGTGGTATTCGGTCCGGTGCACGGCTTGCTGCGCCGCCCGCCTTTGCTCACATCCCAATGAGGTGTTTCCCGATGCGCGCTCTGCTCGTGCTAATCAGTCTGATGCTGTCCATGTCCCTGTCCGCCGCCGAAAAGCTCCAGGTGGTGACCAGTTTCAGCATCCTCGACGACATGACCCGACAGGTCGGTGGTGAGCATGTCCACATCACCAACATGGTCGGACCGGACGCCGATGCACACACCTACGAACCCACGCCAGACGACGCCAAGGCATTGCTCGGGGCAAAACTGATCATCAAGAATGGATTGGGTTTCGAGCCATGGCTGGATCGCCTGGTGACCAGCACCGAAACCAGCGCCCCGGTAATCAGCGCCAGCCACGGTGTAATCCCGCGGTCACTGGATGAGGATGGCGAGACCATCCCCGACCCGCACGCCTGGCACAACCTGGCGAACGCCGAGCTGTATGTCAGCAACATCACCAAGGCACTGGAAGCTGCCGACCCGGCCAACAAGGCCGACTACGAACGCAACAGTCAGGCGTACCTGAAGAAAATCTATGCCCTGCTCGCCGAAGCCAAGGCCAAGCTCGGTGCATTGCCACCAGGCAATCGCAAGATCGTGACCTCCCACGACGCATTCGGTTACCTGGGCCAGGCCTATGGCATCGAGTTCATGGCACCGCAAGGTTTATCCACCGAGCGTGAACCGTCGGCGGCAGAAGTCGCGGCGCTGATTACCCAGATCCGTCAGTCAAAGGTCAAAGCGGTGTTCATGGAAAACATCAAGGACGCACGCCTGCTCAAACAGATCGCCGACGAGAGCGGCGCCCAAATCGGCGGTACGCTGTACTCCGATGCACTCGCGGCCAGCGGACCGGCCAGCACCTTTACAGGGCTTTTCGAATACAACCTCAATACGTTGTATGAGGCGTTGAGTCGGCCTTGAGCCGGCATTTTGGAAGCAAGCTTGCCCGCGAAAGAACGGTGACGCGTTATGCAATTCACCGAGTCGTCTGCATCGCGAGCAAGCTTTGCTCCCACAGATTGCCCCAGGCCATTACTTCAAAATGAGGTTCAAGCCCTCGGCTTGACCGTTCCGCAATCCTGCCCCAGCCACACTGCACGAGTGTCGAGGCTGCCGTTCTGCTGGATGCCGGTGGCATTGAACGTGCCGTTGACCTTGGTGGTGAATTCACGATCGCTCTGGAACGTCGCTACCCCGTTACCCTGGGCTTTGGGGCAACTGAAGCGAAACTTCCACTGATTGCCGGTGCGTTCGGTGATCTGCTGCTTGCAACCCGATTGCGGGTCTTGCAGCGGTATGTCATTGGTTTGTACCTGCGCTGGAGTCAGGCAGACACGAATGCCTTTACCGCCCATGGTGATGCCCTGTTTTTCCAGCATCGCCCGTTGCTCCGGGGTCATCTGGGTTTGCAACTGGCCGAGGATCAATTGCAGATCCGGCAGGTTCTGGTTATCGACCTTCATGTTGCTGGTGGTCAGTTCCCACAAACCTGGCTGGAGCATCTGCGCCTGAGCCGCCATCGGAACCGAAAAGCCAATCGCCAAGGCCATACCCAGCAGACGAACATTCATTGCATAAACTCCAGAGGACAAGTGGCCGTTAGACGCCGCCCGTGCGCTTCGGTTCAGGCCCGGGACGGGTGAATTAAATAGCGACATTCGCCATGGAACATGGTCTGTTAAGCATTGAAACTTCCGGAGCAAGAATGCCCCATGGATTATTTTGGCCCGCATGTTTTCGGTTACCTGATCGCGCTGCTCCACACCCTGGGTGCCATCGCCGCCGTCCACGCCGTGTTGACGGTGCGCACGGCCCAAGGGTCGATTGCCTGGGCCCTTTCGCTGCTGTTCATTCCTTACCTGACGTTGATTCCTTACCTGGTTTTCGGGCGCAGCACCTTTGATGGCTACATCAAGGCGCGCCGACAAGCTAACGAAGAGATGCGCAAGGCGATCTCCGAGCTGAACTGGCGGCCGTGGGTCGAAGAGGCTTTGACCGCCCGCGCATCCCAGGCCTACAACTCGCTACGGGCCATGCCCAAGCTGGGGCGCACACCGTGCCTGGCGAACAATCAGGTGCGCTTGCTCGTCAATGGGCAGGCCACGTTCGAGGCAATCTTGCAGGCCATCGATAACGCGCGGCAGGCCGTGCTGATTCAATTTTTCATCATCCACGACGACCGCCTCGGCCTACGCCTGCAGACACTGCTGCTGAAAAAAGCCGCCGAAGGCGTGGCGGTGTATCTGCTTTATGACCGCATTGGTAGCCACTCCCTGCCCCACCGCTACGTCCAGGCGCTGCGCGACGGGGGTGTCCACGTGAAAGCCTTTGCCACCCGCAGCGGCTGGCTCAATCGGTTCCAGGTCAACTTTCGCAACCACCGCAAGATCGTAGCGGTGGATGGCGTTCTAGGTTTCGTCGGCGGGCACAACGTGGGCGATGAATACATGGGCGAAAAGCCGCCCCTGGCGCCGTGGCGCGACACCCATGTCGAAGTCCGCGGCCCGGTGGTGGGGAGCATGCAAGAGTCGTTTGCCGAGGACTGGTTCTGGGCGGCCCGTTCTCTGCCACCGCTGATCCTGCCAGACACCTACCCGGACGACGGTGTGCTCTGCCAGTTGCTGACCAGCGGCCCAGCCGATGCCTACGAAACCTGTTCGCTGTTTTTCGTCGAAGCTATCCACGCGGCCAGCGAGCGAGTCTGGATCACAACGCCTTACTTCATCCCTGACGAAGCAGTGTTCGCGGCCTTGCGCCTGGCGGTGCTGCGCGGGGTGGATGTGCGCATCCTGCTGCCCTCGCGGCCGGACCACAAGGTCGTCTACGCCGCGTCCAGCCTGTATGCGTTTGAAGCGGTGCGGGCCGGTGTGCGGATATTCCGTTACACGCCGGGCTTCCTGCATCAGAAAGTGGTGCTGATCGACGGGGAAATCAGCGCCATCGGCAGCGCGAACCTGGACAACCGTTCGTTCCGCTTGAATTTCGAAGTCATGCTGCTCACGGTGGATGTCCCATTCGCCACCGAGGTCGAGCAGATGCTTGAGCAGGACTTCGCCCAAGCCGTGGAAATCGACAAACAGGAAAGCCGGGAGACCCACCGCCTTCAAAAGATAGGCATGCGGATCGCCCGGCTTATTTCCCCGATTCTCTAAGGGGTGTAGATGTCGTCGCGAGTCCAGGGCAACTCATGGCTGCCGTCGGCGTGAGCCTTCACCGCCAGGATCTGGTGCAGATTGATCCAGCCCTTGGCGAACGCGTAGGCACAGCCGGCCAGGTACAGACGCCAGATCCGCAGCGCCTGTTCCGGCACTTCCTTCGCGGCGGCCTCGAGATTGTCTTCCAAGCGTTCACTCCAATGATCGAGCGTGCGCGCGTAATGCAGGCGCAGGCTTTCCACGTCGACGATCTCCAGCCCCGCTTCGCTGATCTGGGCAGAGATCATCGACAGGTGCGGCAGCTCGCCATTGGGGAAAACATACTTCTCAATGAATTCACCGGCGCCACGACCGACTGGACGACCGTCGGTGTGCTTGGCGGTGATGCCATGGTTCATCACCAACCCGCCCTCACGAACCGCGCCGAATAGCGTCTTGCAGTACTGCTCGAGGTTAGCGTGGCCAACATGCTCGAACATGCCAACGCTGACCACTTTGTCGAAGCGACCATCCTGGGGCAGGTCGCGGTAGTCCAGCAATTGCAGCTCGACCAGATCCTCCAGGCCTTCGGCCTTGACCCGTTCCCGAGCCAATGCCAGCTGCGCCTTGCTCAGGGTAATCCCGAAGACTTTGGCACCAAACTCACGTGCAGCGTAACGGGCCAGGCCGCCCCACCCACAACCGACATCGAGCAGGTAATCACCTGGCTGTAATCGCAGCTTGCGGCACAAGTGACGGAATTTGGCTTGCTGGGCCTGTTCGAGGGTTTCGCTGCCCGTCTCGAAATAGGCGCAGGAATAGGCCATGTCACTGTCGAGCCACAGCTGATAGAACGCGTTGGAAAGATCGTAGTGATAGGAGATCGCCTTGGCGTCGGTTTCCTTGTCGTGGAGTGAGCGGACCGGCGGGTTGTCGGCGTCATCCTCGACCAAGGCCTGGCTCAATTCATCGCAGACACGAATGACTTCGTGAATCGAACCTTCGAGTTCCAGTTTGCCTTCGACGAAGGCCGCTCCTAGCGCATCCAGGCTGGGATGGGTGAATTGCGCGACCATTTGTGGGTCCTTGACCACGATCGTGACACTGGGGTCGTCACCCAGTGAAAACTCATGGCCATCCCAGAGCCTCAGCCGAAGCGGTAGATGCAGATTCTGTAAGGCCGGTGGAAGTTGCGCGAGCATGAGTAATCCCCCTTGTTTCAGACGTCTGAAATGAGGGTAGACCATCATAGAAAAATAGCAGGCTATCGAATTTATAGCCTTTCTCTATCACTGTCCCAAATTCACTCCTTGTGCCGGGTAACGCCAGTATGGGTACGCCCTCTCCAACAGAGACTGCAAGGGTGACGTACAGTTCGCCAACGGTTATCCAACGGTTCCCTTCTCTTGGATTTTCAGGAGTGGCTCCTGGAACCGCAGCAATCGCCCTGCATTACCTAACACTAGCAGGGTACTGAGATTGTGCAGCAATGCAGCGATCATCGCCCCTGCCGCGCCGAGCCAGCCGAAGGCGGCGAAAGCGACGATTGCCAGCGTCCAACCCAAGCCAATGACCACGTTGACCTGCAATGTGCGCCTGCATTGGCGGCTCAATCGTACGCAGGTGCCAAGGCGCCGCAGGTCGCTGCCGATCAGCACGATGTCTGCCGACGCCAGGGCGATATCGGCGCCGCCGGCGCCCATTGCAACGCCGACCACCCCGGCCTTGAGCGCCAGGGAGTCGTTGATGCCATCGCCCACCACCATGGGGCGGAACCCATGGTCGATTTCAGCCATGACCCGTTTGAGTTTGTCTTCCGGGAGGGCCTGGGCTTGCAGATCGCCGATGCCGACATCCCGGGCCAGGGTCGTGGCCACGCTCTGGCGGTCGCCGGTCAACAGCAACTGGCGTCCCAGCCCCAGCTCGCATAGCTCGGCCATGGCAACCCGTGCCTCCGGCTTGACACTGTCGGCCAGCAACAGCCAAGCGATGAACTGCCCGTCCAGGGCCAGACCGGCAATCGGGCCGTCGTGCTCCGGGACCGCTGACGTTTGAATGCCCAGTTGTGCAAACAACTCCGGCCGACCGAGCGCCGCCTCACCCTGGGCGGTCATCGCGACTACACCCAACCCCTGGCGCTCATGGATATCCGTCAGCGGCAGGCAGTTTTCCTGTTCCACTAACCCTGCCAACGCACGGCTGACCGGATGACTGCTGGCCGAACCGAGGCTGGCAGCCAAAGGCAGCAGCAACGATGCATGAGCATCGTTGGCCTGTTCAATGGATTGCAGGCGCAGGACACCGTAGGTCAGGGTTCCGGTCTTGTCGACAACCAACGATGTCAGGTCCGCCAGTTCTTCCAGGAAGGCCGAGCTACGGATCAGGATCCCGTGGCGCGCCGCCACCGCGATCCCGGCAATGGCGGTGGCCGGCGCCGACAGCACCAACGCACAAGGACAGGCGGCGACCAGGACCGCCAGCATCGCCTGGGCATCGTTGGTCACGAACCAGGTCACCGCCGCCAGCAGCAATACCAATACCAGGTAACTGCCGGCGTAGCGTTCCAGCAGGCGAGTGATGGGCGGCTTGGAGCGTTCGGCGTTTTGCATCAGGGCGATGACCTTGCCCAAGGTGGATTCTTCGCCGGTACGGGTCACTTCCAGGCGTAGCAGACCATCGAGGTTGATCGCGCCATCAAAGACTTCAGTGCCGACCACGGCCTCCAACGGCACCGACTCACCCGTGATGGGCGCGGTGTCGAGGCTAGCCTGGCCGGACAATACCCGACCATCGGCCGGCACCCGGTCACCGGCGCGCACCTCCACGACATCGCCGGGCTGGAGCGTCGCGTTGTCGACATCGATGATCGAACCGTCGGCCTGCACCTTGCGACCTTGGCTGCGGGTCAGTTGGCCAAGGGCGTGGATCGCCTCCTGGGAACCGATGACGCTGCGCTCTTCCAGCACATGCCCGAAGATCATGATGATTGGCAACAACGCGGCCGTCAGCAGATCGCCGGTGGCCCAGGCACCGAGCATCGCCAGGGCGATGAGTTGGTCAGTAATCCCGTGCAGGCTTGGGTAACGCAAGCTGTACCAGGCCGAACGCATCACCGGCACCGCCACCAACAGCGAGGCGACCCCCAACAGCAGTTGACTGACGCCGCTCTGCTCCGGCGACCAACCGCGCCATACCAGGCCCAGTGCGAGCAAGCCGAGGGCGAGCATCGCCAAGGTCAGTTGCCGAGCGGCGACGCGTTGTTCCGTCGAAGACAACATCGGTGCAGCGCTGGTTTGGGCTGTCATTGTCCGGCTCCCTGGATGATCAGGCGGGAATCGTCTTTCGGATCGACCGTGGTGACTGAAGCGGCCTGGCGAAGGATGGCCGGCATGCGCTCGCGGTACAGGCGCAGCAGCATTTGCGGATCACTGCCTTGGGTCTTCGCCAAGCCGAGCACGGTGGCCGTGTCGGCCGACGCCTTGGCGAGGCGTTCGCTGGCCTGGGCATGAGCGACTTGCACGGCACGGTCGGCATCTTGGCGGGCAGCTTGGGTGAGTTTTTCGGCTTCGGTACGCGCGTTGGCCACGGCTTTATCGGCCTGTTGGCTGGCCGTCAGCACTGCGTTGAAGGCACTCACCGCCGGCCCCGGCAAACTCGATTGCACATCGACCCGCACGACCTCGATACCTAACCCCTGCCCCGTCGCCGCCAGGTCAGCCAGGCGTCGGTTGAGACCCTGCACCAGATCACCACGCAAGCGTTCACGACGCTCGGCTGCCTGATTGTCGCTGCCCATCAGTTCGGGGCGAGCCACCAGGATGGTGTCCAAGTCCCGAGCCGCGGTCAGTGCCACGGCACTACGGGTCGCCAGCCGGTCCAGTGCCGGCAGGACATGTTCACCTTGCAAGACAAAGGCGTAAGGGTCGGTCACTTTGTAGAACACCCGCACATCCAGTTGCACCACCCCGGCATCACCGGTCAATAAATAGCCAGAGCCAGCCAACGCATCGCTAACGGGCGTGGCGAAACTGGCCACACGGTCGGCTTGCAAGGCCGCGTCCGAGCGCAGCAGATTTTCCACCCGCCGTTCAAGCACCCGATCCGCCGCTGGCAGCAGGATCACCTGCTCCACAGGACGCGGCCACGCCAACAAGAGGCCGGCATTCTGGATGCGATCCAAGGCGCCAAAGTGCAGCACCACTGCACGATTCTGCGGATCAATCTGCCGTACGTTGGAAAAGAGCCAGGCCAATGCGGCCAACACCGTGACGGCGTAAAGCGCCAGAAACGCCAAACGCCCAGCCTGGATCCACGGACTGGATAACTCGTTTGTTCCACGTGGAACCAAACTCATGGTTGTGTTCCACCTTTGCCTTCCACGGAAACAGGACCGTCCACCAGCACACGGAATGGCGCTGCATCGGTGCGCAAAATCAGCTTCGTGCCTGGGCTGACAATAGTGCCCAAGGTGTCCAGTGAACGAAGCAGGTTGTACAGCTGCGGAGAGCCGGCGTATGCCCGGCCATAGATCTCCGCCGCTTCTACCCGCGACTGCGCTTCGATGTCCGCGGCTTTTACCGTGGCATCAGCTTGCAAGACTCGCGCATCACGCTCTGCGGCGGAGCGAATCTGCGCCGCTTCGCGCTTGCCGATGGCGGTGCGTTCGGTGGCGATGGTCTCGCGCTCGGCGCGCATGCGATCCACCGTTGCCGTCAGCGTCACCGACGGTAAAGTCAGGCGTTCAATGCCAACTTGCAACACACGCACACCATAGGTGGTGAGCAACTGTTGATCGATCTGCTGACGCAGCTGAGCTTCGAAATCGGCGATGCGCACCTGGCTGGCATCGGTGTTGACCAGGTTCGCCAGGTCAAAACTGGCGGCTGTGGTTTCCAGCGCCGAGCCGACGAAGGTGCGGATCTGCCGTGCCGCTTCGTCCGGTTGGTTCTGCACCGCGCGCATGAAGCGCTGCACGTTTTCGGGGTCACCCTGCACCTGCCAAGCCACGTAGGCCTGGACGATGATCCGCAGCCCATCACGGGTGCCGACATCCTGCAGACCGCTGGAGGTGGTGCGTAATCGCAGGTCGACCGGAATCGCCGCTTCGAACGGTGCCGGCCAGCGCCAACCCAAACCCGGTTGCAGCAGCACCCGCGCCGGATTGCCGAAACGGGTGATGACCGTCGCCTCCCCCGAACGCACCTGCACCAGGCTCGCCGCCGCAACGGCAAACGCCACCAGCAGAACCGCCCAGCCCATCCGCCGCCAGGGGAACGGACCGGCTTGCTGCGGATCGCCATGATGGTGGTGATGATGACCGTGATCGTGACCGGCGTGGTCGTGGTGATCGTGTGTAGAGGACTGGCTCAATGGGCAGCTCCTGGCGGGACAGGGTTACGCGGCGACGCGGGGTCTGCCGGCAGCGTGAAGGTACGCAAGTCGATGGTCGGCGCGTTGCCGCTGCCGCCCAGGCGATGGTCGAGAATCAGCAACCGGGCGTTGGCAAGGCCCTGGCTCAGTTGGCCCAGGTAATGCTCCAGCACAAAAGCGTGTCCGGCCGTGGCGTAGGCTTTGCGGTCGGCATTGAAGCGCAGGTCGGCGGCCTGGGCAGTCGCATTGATTTCCCGGGCGGTGGCAGTGGCTTGGTCATGGGCGACGCTTGCTTGCAATTGCGCCTGGTTGGTCTGTTCCGCCGCCGCGCCACGCTCTCGGGCGATCAACGCCTGCGCGCCGATCTGCGCCGCCTGCACACCGTGGTAAGCATTGGCCGCGCCGGCCGGCGGATGAATCGCCTCCACGACCGTCGCCAGGATTTGCACACCGCTATCGAGCGATTGCAAATCAGCCTGGACGGCGCGACCGATTTCGTCGGCGAGGCTGACACGGTCCGCGCCCAACAACCCGTCCAGTGTGCGCGACGCAAACTCATGCACCAGGATGCGGCTGGCGGTGCTGCGAATCAGCGTCGGCACATCGGCACTGTTGTAGGTCGCCGCCAACGCCGCAGAGTCCGTCAGGCCGATGCGATAGACAAAACGCACGTCCATGTTGACGATCTGGAAGCTCTGCTGGTCGGCACGACGACTGGCAATGACCTGGGACTTGTCGTTCACATGGCTGGCGTCCCACAACCGATTGGCGATTTCCGGCGCCGGCCCCTCCGCCGGTTCCGCTTCGACCACTGCTCGACTCTGCGCGACACTGGTCGCCAATTCATGCACAACGCCATTCTCGACGTTGAGCACCCTGCCCCATGGCCAAGGCAACGCGACATGCAAACCCGGGCCGAACACCTCCACCGGTTTGCCAAAACGCTCATAGATGCCACGCCCCTGCAGCGGCACTTCGTGCACGCCCGTCAATAACCAGCCCACCAGCACCACCAGCGCCAACACCGGCAAAAAAGCCCGGCGCATGTAGCTGAAGGCCCAGATCTGGCGCAAGTCGATGCCAAAACGGTTGTGCAGTTCATGTTGCAAAGCCAGCAACGGTTGCGGCGGCCAGCGCAGCAGATCGGCGACGACACTGCGGCCCAGCAGCGTCGGCTCCAGGGCGTCCCGACGCGGGATGAATAACGACAACACGGCGCGCAACAAAAACTCGGCCGCCACCACACCCGGCAACAGCCCTATCAACACCGCCAGGCGCATCGGCCAGATGGACGTTTCTGCGGCGAACAACAAGCACAAAGCGCCGAGCACCAGCACGATGATCGCCACTCGCGTCAGTTGCGCCAGCGACGGCGCTTCCGGCCATTCAACGGGGGATTGCTGGGCCAATTGCCGCTCGAAGACTAATAACCCGAACGCCAATACCAACGACAACACCGCCCCCACACTGGCCGAGACCCCGAGGGCGGCAGCCGGCAGTTGCAAGTTCCAGGCGTGTTCAAGGCCCAGCAATACCAGCACTGCCCAACCGGCCAGCCACAACGCAGGCGCACCGATTTGCTTCAGCAAGCCGAGCCAGCGTGCGCCGATTCGCTCCAGCAGCCGCTCATACCAGCCCAGGTTATCAACAGGCTCGCTTTGTGCCGGCAAGTTATCCACAGCAGGCAGCAGCGCCCTGCTACGCCATTGCGTCACCCACCAGGCCGATTGCAAACCCGCTACCAACACCAAGAGTCCCGCACCTTGGCTGACCAGCAGAGCCGGCCACAGCGATTGCGGCGAAAACACCCCAATAAAAAAAGCCAGTAGCAGACCCAAACCCGCCACGCTTGCCAGGGCGAAGGCGGTCTGTTTCAAACGGCGCCCTTGGAACGACGCTCGTTGAAAACGCGGCCATTCGGCCACCTGTGCCCCCTCGACATCAAGATCGACTTGCATACCACCCCAGCACTCGTGGCGATCAAAATCCGGGCCCGTGGACAACCCCACCGACGCTCCGCTATGTATACCGTTACCTTATAACGATTCCTGTGAAATTTCCGTTTCGAATTCTTCATGACAAGGCCTGCCCTGGCCTCTTGACTTAAGCCTTGACCGAAATCTCTGGAAACGCTCATATTACGAACATAATTTTTTATCAGGCCAAGCGGGAGAACAGCGATGAGCAACTACGACGTGGTCATTTTGGGCGGCGGGCCCGGCGGGTATAACGCGGCGATTCGGGCCGGGCAGTTGGGGCTCAAAGCCGCCTGTGTCGAAGGCCGAGCCACCCTGGGTGGCACCTGTCTGAACGTCGGCTGCATGCCCTCCAAGGCATTGCTGCATGCCTCGGAGCTGTACGAAGCCGCCACGGGAACGGAGTTCGCCAACCTGGGCATTGAAGTCAGCCCCACCCTCAACCTTGCGCAAATGATGAAGCAAAAGGACGAAAGCGTAGCCGGCCTGACCAAGGGCATCGAATTTCTGTTTCGCAAGAACAAGGTCGACTGGATCAAAGGCTGGGGCCACATCGACGGACCGGGCAAGGTGACCGTCACCGGCGACGATGGCGCCAAGACCGAACTCAGCGCCAAGGACATCGTCATCGCCACCGGCTCGCAACCCATGCCCCTGCCAGGCGTGACCATCGATAACCAGCGCATCCTCGACTCCACCGGCGCCTTGTCCCTGAGTGAGGTGCCCCGACATCTGGTGGTGATCGGCGCTGGCGTCATCGGCCTCGAACTGGGCTCGGTCTGGCGGCGCCTGGGGGCCCAGGTGACCGTGGTGGAATACCTCGATCGCATCTGCCCAGGGGTGGACGGCGAAGCCGGCAAGACCCTGCAGCGGGCCCTGAGTAAACAGGGCATCCAGTTCAAGTTGAGTTCGAAGGTCACCGGAGCCATTCCCTCGGCCAGCGGCGTGCAGCTGCAGATAGAGCCGGCGGCGGGCGGCGAAGCACAAACCCTGGACGCCGATTACGTGCTGGTCGCCATCGGCCGTCGGCCTTACACGCAAGGATTGGGGCTGGAGAACGTCGGGCTGAGTCCTGACAAGCGCGGCATGCTCGTCAACCAGCATCACCGGACCGAAGCGCCCGGCGTCTGGGTCATCGGTGATGTGACGTCCGGACCGATGCTGGCCCATAAGGCCGAAGACGAAGCCATGGTTTGCATCGAACAGATCGCCGGCAAAGCCGCCGAGGTCAACTATGCGCTGATCCCCAGCGTCATCTACACCCGTCCGGAACTGGCCAGCGTCGGCAAGACCGAAGAACAACTCAAGGCCGAAGGCCGTGCCTACAAAGTCGGCAAGTTCCCCTTCACCGCCAACAGCCGGGCCAAGATCAACCACGAGACCGAAGGGTTCGCTAAAGTCCTGGCCGATGAACGTACCGATGAAATCCTTGGCGTGCACCTGGTAGGCCCGAGCGTCGGTGAGATGATCGGGGAATACTGCGTGGCCATGGAGTTCAGCGCCTCGGCCGAGGACATCGCCCTGACCTGCCACCCCCACCCTACCCGCTCGGAGGCGTTGCGCCAGGCGGCAATGAATGTGGAGGGGATGGCGACACAGATGTAGGGAGATGCCCCACTGGCGATAACACCCGCCCCTGTGGCAATGCTGTTCACTTAAGGCGTGCCCGATTCATTGTGGCGAGGGGATTCATCTTGCGCCCCTGTGGGAGCGAGCTTGCTCGCGATGGCGCCATTGCAGGCGCTACAAAGGCATCTGTGATGGCCTCATCGCGAGCAAGCTCGCTCCCACAATGGGTTCTGCATCTCAGGAGGTCGACATCCGCGCCTTGCGCCGGCGCCGACTGATCAATCCCAACGCCACGGCCACCACCAGCACGGCACCGCCCACTTGCAGCCAAACCTTGTAGGGGCGCAGCGTCGAACGAATCGGGTCCAGGGCCTGGGTCACGTAGCGTTTGTTCGCGTTATCGAAGTCCGGTTCCTGGCATTGATGACCGAAATCCCCGGCCCAATCCACATACGGACCTTCCTTCACATAGCGTTGATACAGCGCGCTTTGCTCCTCAAGACTGGAGTTGTACCCCACCGCTTTGCACAGCACCGCCGCAAATGCCTGGCTGGTATGCGGCAAATGATCCGCTGCCTGGCTCGCCAGCGCCGTGGCGACAAAGCGATAGTGATAACGCACATCCGGCTGCGCCGCGCTGGCCTGCTGGCGTTGCACTTCGCCTTCGGCCACCAGCGGCCCGACGTTCAGCGCGACCGGTTCCAGGCTGTAGCTGCCTCCCAGGCTGGCGTAATCCGGCGCCATCTCATAGCCCAGCAGTTCCATGCCCCATTTACGCGCCAACAAGGACGCATTGAAATAGGCCTCGGCCCGCCGGGTTGGCCACCATTTGGACTGCGCGTCCTGGCGCAATTGCCCATAGGTGCGGGCCTTGTTCTGCAGGTCCGCGTTATCGAAATAAGCCGGCGCTTCATCAAAGCGCCCTTCCCTCAGCAAGCGACGACCCAGCAGATTGCGCAGGCTCGCGGCCACCGGCAGCGGCACGTAGTTGTCCCGATCCTCCTGGCTCAACGCCGGTGGCGCCGGGACTTGGGCGTCGACGTACTGCTTGAGCTCATCCACCGTGAGCACACGCTCGGCCACTGCGGCCGCGTCGTACCAATAGTTGCTCTGGCCGCGATAGAGCTGATCGAAGGCTTGCAGGTAATCACCTCGTTGCAAGGCCAGGATCGCGCTTTCCCCTTCGACCCGGCACTTGGGCTGCACCGACTCGTAATTCCAATCCGCTGTGCGCCGGGAGCCCCAGGACTCATCGTTCGGAAAGGCTTGGGCGGCCTTGGCATAAGCCGCGGCCGCGGCCACCTTGTCGCCGTCGCGCAAGGCCAGCTTGGCACGCACCCACCAGGCCAGGCCGGTGTCGGAAGCCTTTTGCACAAACGCCTGGGCGTTGGCGTAATCGCCGTGCTGGTAACTCACCGCCGCCAAACGGTCGGCATCGTCCAGGTTGTCCCGGGCATTGGCTTGCAACCGTTCGAACAGCCTTTTCTCGCCAGCGGGTTCTTCACCGTCCCACCAGCCGACGCGGCTGAGCAGGTAGGCGGTGACCAATCGCTGCACCGCCTTAGTCTTGAGCAGCTCGTTCAAGCGTTCATCCGGCTGGACGCTCAAATCACCGGCCAATTGCAGCAACGAGCTGTAGCCGACCGCAGACCCTTGCAGGTTCTGGATCGCATACAGGCCGATGGCACTGTCCCAGTCGTCAGCGGTGTAGGCCACCCGGGCTTCTTCGCCAAGGCTGGCGATACCCAGCTCCAGCGGATCGCTGAAGCCGGCAACACTCATTTCCCGGGCCTGGCGAAACGCAGCCCGCGCCTGGTCCTGCAAGACCACAGGGTCACCGCTGCCGGCCTCGGTGCTCACGGCGAACAATGCCCGCCCCAGGGAGTACGCGGCCCAGGTGCTGCGCAACCGCCGTTGGTCGGCCGGTAACGCCAGCAACTGCTGGAACGCTTCCACGGCGCGCTGATGCTCACCGATGTTGAAAGCCGCCGCGCCAATGGCATACAGACGCAGCTCATCGGGCAGGTTGGCCGCTTCGGCTGCCACCTGGTCGACATCGGTCAGGGTCCGCAGGCGCTCCACCACCGCTTGCTGCGGTGGGGTCAGGCCAAGCTGCTCGGCCTTGGTGCGTTGTTCAACGTAAGAGGACGGGTCGTCATAGCTGTAGTCCGGGTTGCGCGTCGCCTCGGTAGCCGGCTTGAGCCCGGCAATCGCCTGGCCGAGGCGGCTGACCTCGAAGCGAAAGCTGCCTTCGGGCAATTCGGCCAGCGACTGGGCACGGTTATCCAGCAGGCGCATCGGGAAATCCGGCCCGCAAGCCAGCACCGGGCCCAGCGGCAGGCAAAGGCTCAGGCACAGCAAATGACGAGGCCACTTACGGGTAAACATTGAAACCTCCTTGATCAATTTTCGTACAGCGCGCCCAGCCGATTGCCCGTTGGCTGCCAGCAGCCAAGCGGCCTTCCTGAATGCGGGTGAAGGTAAGCAGTCCGGGGGTTTGTTGCAACGTATAACCAGCCAAGGCATCGACGCCGTCACACGCGCCCACGGCAAGCGTCAGGCGCTGGGGCCAGGGGCTGTCCAGGTTGCCCTGGTTAACCAGGCGGATATCGTACAAACCACCCTGCTCTCCCCACTGCAACGCCAGGCGACTGTCCAGGTTATCTCCCCGGGCGACGGCGCCGAGCGTGGTCAGGCTCCACGCTCGTCGGTCGCCGGCCAGCGGCAGGCGAAACCAGATCAACCCAGCGAGATGTTTCGGCGGATCGGCACGCAAATTTGCCGCAAGCCCGGCCACTTGTTGCGGATCGGCCAGCAACTCCCGCCGCTCGCCACCACGATCGATCGGCACTTCGCTTTCCACCACCGGCGCGCCACTCTCCTGGGTCAGCAGCGCCACGCCGTAGGCCGGCAGGGCCAGATAAAATGGCCTCTGGGTGACCTCGCTCCAACGTTGCGCCCAGTGCCGGGCCTGTTTCGGATCGAACAATCCCTGCCGCGGATCGCTCACCGCGTGGACCTGCAGCACGCTGCTGTCCACCGTTTCCAGCAGCCCCGGCAGTGCCGGGCTGTCGAGCCAGGCCGGCAGCGCCGTGATGCTTAGCCGCAGGTTGGCGGGCAGCACATGCCGCAGTTGGCCGAGAAATTTCCCATAGGCCGGCAACCGTGCATTGCCGGCATCGTGGTCGATTTCTATCCCTATCGGCGCCAAGCCTTGGGCCTGCCAATCACTCAGCACTTGCTGGATGTGCGCGATCACCTCGTCCTGGTCCAAGGCCTTGAGCTGGCCGTCCAGGCGAATCACGGCGATCAGCGGACGACCGTCCGCCTTGAGCATCGCCGGATCGATCCGCGCACGGCTCCAGCCCGCTCCGGGAAAAGCCTGCAGCGCCAGGACCCGCAGGCTGGAGAAGTCCGCCTGGCTTTGGCGCAGCGCCGACTCATGGGCGGGCGTCCACTGACGCTGCCAGATATAGACCTGTTGATCGAGGGCCGGGGTTGGAGGCTGTTCGCAGCCCCCCAAAAGCAACATGGTGAGGGCCAGGGATAGCCGGAAAAGAACAATCATGAAGCCTTATCACCCCGAAAAAGATGTGCAGATTACCGCCGTGCACAGGTGGGAGCGAGCAAGCTCGCTCCCACAGGGTTGGGTTCTTTAACCGCCCATCAAGGCTTACGCGCAATAATCACCTGACTCTTGGCCACCACCGCATCCAGCGCCTGCTTGATCTGCGCGCCACGGGGCGAGTTCAGCACGGCTTGCCAGGTGTCGGCCCAATGATTGAGCAACGGGTGGTCGGCGTTGCTGAAATCCACCTTGGCCTCCCAGAACAACAGCATCCACATCGACCAGTAGAAACCGTATTGGCTGTGGCTCAACACCGTAAGCCCCGCCTCACTGACCATCGCCTTGAACTGCTCTTCGCTGATGACGCGAATGTGGTTGGGTTTGCGAAAGTACTCTGGCGCGGCGATGTCCTTTTGCAGGTCTTCGGAGCTGGGGTGCGGCACGCTCAACAGGTACAGCGCACCGGGCTGGCCGACCCGTACCAGTTCGGCGAGGAACTGTGCCGGGTCGTCCACATGCTCGATGACTTCGGTGGACACCACCCGGGTGGCCGTGGCGTCGGCAATGGGCAGCGGGTTGCAGTCGGTCACGTGGCACTCGACTGCACGCGCGGGGGTGTCGCTCAAGCGCTGGCGAGTGGCCTCGACCTTGGCCGCGTCGATGTCCGCGATGATGATCTTCGCCCCGCGCATCGCACAAAAATGCACGTTGCCGCCGTCGCCGCACCCCACGTCCAGCAGCGTGTCTTCAGGCGTCACTGGGAAACCGGTGAACAGTTCGCCGGTTTGCTGGTTGAACCAGCCGCTGAGCATCGCATCGTGCAGCCCGAGCATATACGGGTCGACTTTGTCGGCGACCGGCGCGACGGGCGCGGGCGTGCCCGTGGTGAGTTTCTTCAAAAGGCTCAGCATGACGGGGCTCCAGAGACAGGAAGGACGGTTCGGGCGGCGGCCAGGCGTTCAACCAGTTGGGCGCCACGATTGCGCATGGGCATTTCGACCCAGCGGTAGTTGAGTTCGCTCAACAGCCCGATCAGCGACAGGGCGCAAGCCAGGGCCAGCCAGGGATGGCTTGCCGGATCTGGCGAGCCCAAGGGCGCGAAACGAAACCACAACTCGCGCAACAGGAAAAATACCGGGATGTGGATCAGGTAGATCCCATAGGAGCGACTGCCCACCCAGGTCAGCGCCGTTTTAAAACGGCTGCGAGGCAGCAGGTAATCCCGATCATACGAGGCCACCCAGACCAGCACGGCACTGAGCACGGCAATGACCCCGAGACGGTAGAACGACAAATTGAAGTGCTCGGTCGCGATCCAGGCCATCACGCTGCCAAGGCCCACCACCAACAGCCCCCCAAGGGCGGGCGGCGCAACCACGTGGGCTCGAAGCGCCAATAGCTGGACCGTAGGCTCCAGATCGACAACAACACCCCCAGCGCCAAGGCATCGGTACGGATCACCGACAGCCACAGCGCCCGCCAAGTGAAAAACTGCACCAGCACCACCGCCAACAGCACCCAGACCAGATAGCGGCGCGAGACGAACACCAGCAGCGGCAGGATCAAATAGAACTGCTCTTCCAAGGAAAGCGTCCAGTACACGAAGCTTGCGCCGTATTCATAGTGCATGAACGCATCGGCAAAACGCAGGTTGGCGAACTGCAGGAAACCGGCCAGGGTCGCCTGCAGGTTGGCCTGCACACTGCCGAACGCACCGGAGCGGTTCAGGAAGAACACCGCCAGCAGCACCAGCAGCAGCCAGAGCCAGGCCGACGGCAACAGGCGAAACGCCCGGCGAATCCAGAATTCCCGGGTGACGGCCCAGAATTGCCGAGGGCTGTCGCAGCGACGCAATTGCGGGATCAGGCTGCGTCCGATGACGAACCCGGATATCGCGAAGAACAGATCCACGCCCCACCACAGCTGGAAGCTGTCGGCCAGGGCTGCCAGGGCCGGCCATCCGCCAGGAAACGGCATGCCTTGCAGGTGGTGGAACAACACGCCCATCACCGCTACGGCGCGCAGCAACTCGATGTCCATGATCCGCTTGCTGCTCATGAAGTGCTCCCGGAGAAAGGATCGGGTTTACGCGCGATGATGACCTGGCTCTTGGGCATGAACCGGTCCAACACCTGCTTGATCGCCAGGCCGTCGGGTTGCGTCAGCAAGTCCTGCCAGAGGCTCGCCCAGCGCTCCATCAACGCGGGATACGGCGCCTGGATACGGTCGCGCACGGCCCCCTTGAGGTCCCGGCCAGCGGCCTGTTCGCTGGCCCAGAAGAAAATCATGCCCATGACCCAGAAAAATCCGCTGGCCTGGCGGTGCTCGATCACCAGTCCCGCCTCCTCCACCAGCGCGGCAAATCGTTCGGTACTGAAAATCTGCACGTGGTTGGGCGCTCGGAAGTAGCCCGGCGGCGCGATGCCTTGCTGCAAATGCTCGCCCACCGATGCGGGCACGCTGAGCAAGTACTGCGCCCCTGGCCGGCCCATGCGCACCAGTTCAGCCATGAACGGCTCCGGCTCCTGGATATGTTCGAGCACCTCCATGCAGACAATCTTGTTCGCGCAGCCATCGGCCAGGGGCAGCGGCAAGCTGTTGCTGACCAGGCCCAGGAAAGGCGCACTGGCCTGGGCCTCGACCTGACGGGCCAGGTCGCGCACCTTATCCTGTTCGCTGTCGGTAAAGATCACAGACGCACCCTGGCGCATTGCAAACAGGGTCGCCACGCCTTCGCCGCAGCCGACATCCAGCAAGGTATCGTCGGCCGTGATGGCGAAGCCTTTGAGCAATTCGCCGGTTTCACTGCGAAACCAGCCGTCGAGCAGCGCGTCGTAGAGACCGGCATCACGGGGCGAAACGGCCACCGCCGGCGGTAGCGAAGGTTCCACCGCAGGCCTGAGCCCGGCCAGCCATCGGCGGATCATGGTTGCTGTGCGTTCCGACGCCGCTCAGGTATGGCTTCGAAAAAACCCCGTAGACGCTGCTCGGCGTTGGCCTGGCTGCAGAACTTCTCCAGGCTGCGCACGGCGTGGGCCGACATGCGGCGGTAACGCTCAGGGTCGTTTTTGGCCACGTCATAACTGGCGCGGTAGGCCGAACACAGCGAGTCCCAATCGGTGACATAACGCAGGGTCCGGTACGCGGCACGCGGGTCGTGGGGCCAGGCGGTCAGCTCCTCGGTTGAATCCACCACGAAGGCATTGTCGTGGTCGATGTAGTCGGCCATCGCCGTGTTCAGCGGCGCAATCGCCGGGCGACCGCAAGACATGAACTCCATCAACGGCAGGCACTGCCCTTCGCCATAGGAACTGTTGACCACATACCGGGTGGCTTCCACCAGCCGCTCGTAGTCCGCATCCGCCAGGTAGCCATGTATCAGCACGATGCGGCAGCGGTACGACTGGTTCTTGTAGACGTGATGGAGCATGTCGGTGAGCGCGGCAGTGACATCGTGATGCGTCAGCTTGAGCACCAGGGTCGCGTCGGCAACGTCGCGGAACGTCGTGCAAAACGCGCTGATCATATCCTTCCAGTTCTTGCGGCCGTCGTAAGGGTTGAACACGGAGGTATAGATCACGCCGTCCAGGAGCAACTCGCAATCCTGCGCCGGGCCGTCCAGCACCAGCGGCGTACCCGCCTGGTGCGCTGGCGGGCCATAAGGCCGCAGGTCGGTGGTACGGCTGTCGATCAACAGGCCACGCAATTGCAGGCGCATGTGATCCACCGTCGGTCGCTGGGCCAGCACCGCGCCGCGCGCCGCAAAGCGGTCCCACACCGGCGCCGCGATGGCAGTGATGGGGAAGTCATCTCCCATCACTTCACGAACGGTTTTAACGGTGAAGCTGGAGTGGGTAATCGCCATGCCGGTTGCGCCCAGGACCATCCGCCAGTCGTGCCGAGGCTCGCCCTGCCAGCTTTCGGTAGGAATGGTGCTGAATTCCCAGGCGAACACTGCAATGGTCGGGCAGGCGTAGTGGGGGGCGGTGCGATGAGGGGGTGAAAACGACAGGAATACGCAATCTTCGCCACGCTCCTGGCAATCGGTGTACAGCTGATCGACCTCGTCGTCCGGCCGGGTCACTTCGACGACCCGCCCCAACCGCTCCAACACCGGGCGAAACTCCTTGAGCACGAAGTAATAGCTGTACTCGGGCTTGCCGAGGTTCTCCAGAATGTTGCTCTGGTTGGTTTCCGAATAAATGATGATCAACATGAGGCGGTACCTGCCTGGAGCACCAACGGCAGCCCGTCGTCACAGCCGGGCAGCGCCAGGAAGTCCGCCAGGCGCTGCTGCACCGGGGTGAAGGCGCAATAGCGGCGCATCCGCTCGTTCGCAGCGGCGGCCATGGCCTGGTAGGCCTGCGGCTGATGTTTGGCCATGGCGTAGCTCTGCTGGTAGGCGAGTTTCAATGAGCCCCAGTCGGGCCGATGGCGCAGGGTGCGGTACAAGATGCGCGAGTCTTCCGGCCAGATGGTCGGTTCGCGGCTGGACTTGACGATGAAGGCCACCTCGGCGTCGATGTAGTCGCGCATCGCCGTGTGGTCCGGCGCGATGACCGGGCGGGCGCAGGACATGAACTCCATCAACGGCAGGCACAGGCCTTCGCAGCGGGACGCATTGACGTAGAAACTCGCCGCGCCATACAGCCGGGCGAATTGTTCGTCCTCCAGGTAACCGTGCATCACCACCACCCGGCAACTGAACGGCGACAGCTGGGACAGCAGCGTCAGCAGCTCGACGTAGTAGGTCGACAGGTCGTTCTGAGTCATTTTCAGCACCAGCGTGGCGTCCTCGACGTCGCGCAGTGCCCAACAGAATGCAGTGATCAAGTGGTGCCAGTTCTTGCGACCGTCATCGGGGTTGAACACGCTGACGTACACCACCCCGCTGACGTCGGTCTCCACCACCTGGCTGGTGTCCGGCAGGACGGCCTGGGGATGTTCCGGGGCGGGCTCTGGAATGGGTATTGGAACAGGCTCTGGAACGACCTCGACGATCACCTGCGGCGGTACCGGCCCCCTCAGGACCCTGCTGACCCCAACGCGTACAGGCATCGGTACCAGGTCGCGGACCGCTTCGCGATACCAGCACAACAGGTTGTGCTTGAACAGCCACACAGGGCCCTGCTCGGTCTTGCCGGTAAACGCGCGAATCATTTCACGCAGGTAATGGCGGGAAATGAATGCCCGCCGCCGCCAAGTCAGGGGCGGCGGCTCGATGATTGGTTCTGGCTCCGGTTCTGGCTCCGGCGCTTCTTCGATGATCGGCGCGATCAAGCCGTCAGCCGAAAGCCCGAGAGGCCGGCTGTCGATGATGCAGCCCTTGATCTGCAAGGTCGTTCCCGGGTTCACCGGCAAGCTTGGGTATTGCTCACGAACCGTCGCGAAACGCTCCCATAGCGGCGTGGGCAATACCAACACCGGGAAGTCCTCGCCCAAAGTTCGACGGATCGCCTCGGCCGTGTGGCTGGACAGGGTAATCACCCGACCATGACGGGCAAGCGTGCGGCTCCAGTCATGGCGCAGGTCGTCGTCCCAGTGCTCGGCCGGGATCGAATCGAACTCCCAGGCCACCACGCAGACCATCGGACAAAGCAGGTCCAGTGGCGTCTTGTGCGGAGGTGAAAACGATAGGAACAAACAGTCCTGTCCGGCCTGCTGCAACGTTTGATAAAGCGGATCGACCTCGGCGACAGACGACACCACATGCACCGGCCCCAGGCTTTCCAGTACGGGACGATAGGCCTTGAGCACGAAGTAATAGCTGTACTCAGGGCGACCGAGGCTCTGGCTGATGGAGTGATCGTTTACGTCCGAGTAAAGAATGAAATTCATGGCATCCCATCATGCGCGCCGCCATCCCGGCAGCCCCACTTGATGACGGTCGAGTCACGCACAGAGCCGGCCCAGGGGGCGCCGCTCGTCGTTCGTCTTGCTACCCGTCTCGTTCTTGTTTTTTTGTGGCCAGGCCCCTGGGGTTCGACCCGAAGATCGGCGCCATGGGCAGCGTGACGAGGGCATTCTAAACACATCCGCCAAGGGTTCGTGAACCGCCTGGCGAGAATAAACCGGCTATAAATATGAGAACTGACCGGTCACGGTGCGCGCTGTTGAAATTGCTGCAAAATTGGCACAGATTGGCAACCAAACAACTACAACAAACGCTTCTCCAGGCTGAACGTTGAGTGATTTTTCCCCGATCTTACGGAAATTTCCCACTCAGTTCGCACTAGACGAAGCAACCGCAAAGGGGGCTGGTGCTTGAAAAAACGTCTGTTCGTTACAGGCCTCAGCGGTTTCGTGGGACGTCACATCAAATCTCGACTGAACGGTCATGATTCGGCGTGGCAGGTGATGCCTGTTGCTGCCCGCTACGACCTGACGGATGCCAAGACCCTGGAAGGCCTTTGGCCCGAGGTTCCCGACGCCGTGATCCACCTGGCGGGACAGACCTTTGTCCCTGAAGCCTTTCGCGATCCGGCGCGTACCCTGCACATCAACCTGCTGGGCACCTTGAACCTGCTCCAGGCCCTCAAGGCCCGGGGTTTCACCGGAACGTTCCTGTATGTCAGCTCCGGTGATGTCTATGGCCAGGTCAGCGAAGACCAACTGCCAATCACCGAACTGCAACCGCCCGCCCCGCGCAACCCGTATGCCGTGAGCAAGCTGTCGGCCGAACTGCTGAGCCTGCAATGGGGCATGAGCGAAGGCTGGCCGGTGCTGGTGGCCCGCCCGTTCAATCACATCGGGCCCGGTCAGAAGGACAGCTTCGTCATTGCCAGCGCCGCCCGGCAAATCAGCCGGATCAAGCTGGGCCTGCAACCGGCCCGGCTACAGGTGGGCGACATCGACGTGACGCGCGACTTCCTTGATGTCGGCGATGTGATTTCGGCCTACCTGGCCCTGCTCGACAAAGGCATGCCGGGGCAGGTCTACAACATCTGCTCGGGCCGCGAGCAGAGCATTCGCAGCCTGATCGAACAACTGGGCGATATCGCCCAGGTCGACGTGCAACTGATCCAGGACCCTGCGCGTCTTCGTCGCGCAGAACAGCGTCGCGTCTGTGGTAGCCCAGCCAAGCTACGACAGGCCACCGGATGGACGCCTGAAACAACAACACAACAATCCTTGCGGGCGATCCTGTCCGACTGGGAGATACGGGTACAACAAGAATGAAAAGTGCACTGATCACAGGGATCACCGGCCAGGACGGCGCGTATCTGGCCAAGTTGCTGCTCGACAAGGGTTACAGAGTCCACGGCCTGGTGGCGCGACGAAGCAGCGACTCGCGCTGGCGGCTGCGAGAGATGGGCATCGAACAGGACATCGTTTACCTGGACGGTGACATGGCCGATGCCTGCTCGGTGCAACGGGCCGTGATCAAGTCGACGCCGGACGAGGTGTACAACCTGGCCGCGCAGAGTTTCGTCGCGGCTTCCTGGGACCAACCGGTGACCACCGGCATCGTCGATGGACTGGGGGTCACCCACCTGCTCGAAGCCATTCGCCAGTTCAGCGTGCATACGCGCTTCTACCAAGCATCCACCAGCGAGATGTTCGGCCTGATCCAGGCCGAGCAACAGGACGAACACACCCCGTTTTATCCACGCAGCCCCTATGGCGTGGCGAAACTGTACGGCCACTGGATCACCGTCAACTACCGGGAAAGCTTCGGCCTGCATGCCAGCAGCGGCATCCTGTTCAACCACGAATCACCGCTGCGTGGCATTGAGTTCGTGACCCGCAAGGTCACCGACGCCGCTGCGCGCATCAAGCAGGGCAAGCAGCAGGAATTACGCCTGGGCAATATCGACGCCAAGCGCGACTGGGGCTTTGCCGGCGATTACGTCGAGGCCATGTGGCTGATGCTGCAACAGGACAAGCCCGACGATTACGTGGTGGCCACCGGCGTCACCACCACCGTGCGCGAGATGTGCAGGATTGCCTTCGACCACGTGGGCCTGGACTACCGTGACTTCGTCAAGATCGACCCGGCGTTTTTCCGCCCGGCCGAAGTCGAGGTGTTGCTCGGCAACCCGGCCAAGGCACAACGGGTCTTGGGCTGGAAGCCCAGGACCGACCTCGACACCCTGATCCGCATGATGATGGATGCGGACATGAAACGCGTTGCCAAGGAGTAGGCCATGCTCATTCCCGTAATTCTCTCCGGCGGTGCCGGGACGAGATTGTGGCCGGTGTCCCGCGAGGGCCATCCCAAGCCCTTCATGCTCTTGCCCGACGGCCAGTCGCTGCTGGGCAAGACCTATCGACGTGCCGCAGGGTTGTTCGACGGCCGTGGCGACATCGTCACCGTTACCAATCGCGAGTATTACTTCCAGAGCCGCGACCATTATCAAAGCGCCCACCTGGAGCGTTATCGCGGTCATTTCGTGCTCGAACCGACAGGTCGCAACACCGCGCCGGCCATTGCCACGGCCACCCTCGCGGTGCAGGCCCAGCATGGTGACGACGCGATCCTGGTGGTCATGCCTGCCGACCACCTGATCCAGGACGAGGCGGCCTTCAAGGCCTGCGTGGAACACGCGGTCGAACTGGCTAAAAACGGCCACCTGGTAACCTTCGGCATACTGCCCTCGGCGCCGGAAACCGGCTTCGGCTATATCGAACGGGGCAAGCCCCTGGATACCAAGGGCGCGGCCAAGGTCGTACGCTTCGTGGAAAAACCCGACCTGCAGACCGCCACGCAATACCTGGAAAGCGGCCGCTTCCTGTGGAACTCGGGGATGTTCTGCTTCTCGGTCAAGACCCTGCTGGCAGAGCTGCAAGCCCACGCCCCCGAGCTGCTGGAACAGGCGCGCGCCTGTGTCGCGGCCAGCACGGCGGTGGAGACCTCAGGTTGTGTGCAGCAGGAATTGTCCGCAGCGCATTTCGCCGAAATGCCAGACATCTCCATCGACTATGCCCTGATGGAGCGTTCCGCCAATGTCGTGGTGATTCCGGCCGCATTCGACTGGAGCGATATCGGTTCCTGGAGCGCCGTTGCCGACCTGGTACCGGCCGATGCGCAAAACAACCGCGCCACTGGCGAGGCCCTGTTTATCGACAGCCAGAACAACTTCGTCCAGAGCGACGGCCGCCTGGTGGCTGCCCTGGGCGTGGAAAACCTGATCATCATCGACACCGCCGATGCCGTACTGGTGGCCCATGCCGACCGCGCCCAGGATGTGCGCCGCGTTGCCCGGCAACTCAAGGACAAGGAGCACGAAGCCTATCGCCTGCACCGTACGGTCAGCCGCCCATGGGGCAGTTATACCGTGCTCGAAGAAGGTCCACGCTTCAAGATCAAGCGCATCGTGGTCAAGCCTGGCGCGTCGCTGTCGCTGCAAATGCACCATCACCGCAACGAACACTGGGTGGTGGTCGAAGGCATGGCCAAGGTCACCAACAACGGCTCGGGTTCGCACCTGGTCGCCAAGAACGAATCGACTTTTATCCCGGCCGGCCACAAGCACCGCCTGGAGAATCCCGGAGTCATCGACCTGGTCATCATCGAGGTCCAGAGCGGCGAATACCTGGGGGAAGACGACATCGTCCGTTTCGAAGATCACTATGGCAGGGCCGTCTGATGCTGCTGGCCTTGCAACGCACACTGTGGAGCTACCGCGGCTTCGTCCTTGGCAGCGTCAAGCGCGAGTTCCAGGCACGGTATCGCAACTCGTTGTTCGGCGCGTTGTGGACGGTGCTCAATCCGTTGTCGATGATCCTCGTCTACACGGTAATTTTTTCCCACATCATGCGTGCCCGCCTGCCCGGGGTGGAAGACGGCATGGCCTACAGCGTCTACCTCTGCGCCGGGCTGCTGACCTGGGGGTTGTTCGCGGAAATCACCACCCGCAGCCAGGGCATGTTCCTGGAAAACGCCAACCTGCTGAAGAAAATCAGCTTCCCCCGGATCTGCCTGCCGGTGATCGTGCTGTTCAACGCCGGGATCAACTTCGCGATCATCCTCGGGTTGTTTCTCGGTTTCCTGTTGATTACCGGGCGCTGGCCGGGCATGGCTTTGCTGGCCTTGGTGCCGTTGCTGGCCCTGCAAGTGATGTTCGCCGCCGGGTTGGGCATGCTGCTGGGGATTCTCAATGTGTTTTTCCGTGATGTCGGGCAGTTGTTCGGCATTTGCCTGCAATTCTGGTTCTGGCTCACGCCGATCGTGTACCCGATGACGATCCTGCCGCCGCCGATCCAGCAACTGCTCGCCTGCAATCCCATGACCGCCCTGATGCAGAGCTACCAGAACCTGTTTCTCTATAACCAATGGCCGGTGTGGAGCTCGCTGGTGCCGTTGCTGGTGGTCGGCCTGCTGTTATGCACCTTGGGCTTGCGCATGTTTCGACGGCGTGGCGGTGAAATGGTGGACGAACTCTGATGGGACATTTGCGCGTCAGCGGCCTGGGCAAGGCCTACAAGCAGTATCCGAACCGCTGGAGCCGGCTGTTCGAATGGTTGATCCCCTTTTCCCGCCCGCGTCATCAATTGCACTGGATCCTGCAAGGAGTGGATTTCGAGATCCAGCCCGGGGAAGCCGTCGGCATCGTCGGGGTCAACGGTGCCGGCAAAAGCACGTTGCTCAAGATGATCACCGGCACCACCCAACCCACCTGCGGGCACATCCAGTTGCAAGGCCGCGTCGCCGCGTTGCTGGAATTGGGCATGGGCTTTCATCCGGACTTCACCGGCCGCCAGAACGCGTTCATGGCCGGTCAGTTGCTGGGTATGCAGGTGGAGGAAATCGAAGCCTTGATGCCCGAGATCGAGGGGTTTGCCGAAATCGGTGAAGCCATCGACCAGCCGGTGCGCACCTATTCCAGCGGCATGCAGATGCGCCTGGCGTTCAGCGTCGCCACCGCCCGGCGCCCGGACATCCTGATCGTCGACGAGGCGCTGTCAGTGGGCGACGCCTACTTCCAGCACAAGAGCTTCGAGCGCATCCGCAGCTTCCGCAAGGCCGGCACCACGCTGCTGATCGTGTCTCATGATCGCTCGGCGATCCAGTCGATCTGCGACACCGCCATCCTGCTTGAACACGGGCGCATGGCCATGCGCGGCAAGCCCGAAGAAGTGATGGATTACTACAACGCAATGCTGGCCCAGCGCGAAGGCCAGGTGGTCCGCCAGGAAATGCTCGCCAACGGCCAGGTGCGCACGATTTCCGGCACCGGCGAAGCCGGCATCATCGATGTGCAACTGCTTAACAGTCAGGGGCAATCGGTGGAAGTAGCCGAAATCGGCCAGCCGATGGTGTTGCAAGTGCGGGTTGAAGTCCGCCAGGACATCGAGCGGCTGGTGCTGGGCTTCCTGATCAAGGACCGTCTTGGCCAGCCCATGTACGGCATCAACACCCATCGCCAGGACAAAGCCGTGACCGACCTCAAGGCCGGTGAACAAATCACCTTCCGCTTCAGCTTCGACATGCGCCTGGGCAAGGGCAATTACTCCGTTGCGCTCAGCCTGTCGCGGCTGGACTCGCACCTGGACCGTAATTTCGAATGGCGCGACTACGGGTTGGTGTTTCACGTGATCAATAATCGCCAGGAAGATTTCGTCGGCTGTTCCTGGCTCCAGGCCGAGACCTGCATACGGCGTTCGAGCCAGCCTGCCGTCGAGGCGCAGCCGCAAAAGGAGTTGCCATGAGCCGTCTGTTGGTGGAGTGCACCTACGTGTTCGAACACCCGGAAATCAATTCCGGTATCCAGCGCGTCGTGCGCAATGTGATCCGCGAACTGCCGGCCAAGGATGGCGAGCGTGAATGCATTCCCGTGGTCATGCTGCAGGGCAAATTGTACGAGGCCAAGAGCCTGGCACCGCTGTCGACCCATAAATTGGATCTGGTCAGCCTGCGGATCCGCTGGGAACAGATGGCCAACCGGTTCTGGTTCTGGCACCGGACGCTGGCACGGCAATGGCCTTTCAGCCGATCATTGTGGGCCCGTCGCCTCCTGTATGTTGGCTGCCGACTGTTCGCCTTCGGCTCCTTGAGCATACCGATACGCTTGTTCGATCGCGCCCTCAACGGCCAGGAACTGCCGCAACGTTGCGTACCGCTGGAGCATCGGGCCGGCGATCAGCTGGTCTTGCTCGATTCATCCTGGCACTCGGATATCTTCCCCTTGGCCGAACGGCTCAAGCGCGATGGCGTCGGGATCATCTCGGTGGTCTACGACCTGATTCCCCTGTCCCATCCGCAATTCTGCGACGCCGGGCTGGTCAAGGTGTTCAACCATTGGTTCGACTGGATTGCCCGCACCGCCGATGGCTACATCGCCATCTCCGCCACTATCCGTGACCAGTTGCGCCAGGAAATGGTCCGGCGCATTGGCGAGCAGCAAGTGCAGAAACGCTGGTTCGACTATTTCCACCTGGGCAGCGAACTGGACCAGATCAACGCCGCCCACGCCGTCGACTCGAAGTTGCTACGGTTGTTCAAGCGCCCTGAACCGGTGTTCCTGATGGTCAGCACCATCGAACCGCGCAAGAACCATGCTTATCTGCTCGATGCATTCGAGCGGGCCTGGGCCGCCGGCTCCAAGGCACGGCTGTGCATCGTCGGGAAAATCGGCTGGAAGTGCGAGGCGCTGATCGAACGCATCGAGCGTCATCCACACCTCAATAGCCGCTTGTTCATGTTCAACAATCTGGCGGACCAAAGCCTGGAACATGCCTATCGACACTCCACTGCGCTGGTGTTCCCGTCCTACGTGGAGGGCTTCGGCTTACCGTTGGTGGAGGCCATGCAACGCGGCTTGCCGGCAATGGGCAGCGATATCGAAGTGTTTCGGGAAATCGGCGCAGACTTCATGGCCTATTTCGATCTCGACGATCCTCAAAGCCTGGCGAACCTGGTCATCGACATGGAACATACTGGGGTATTCCCGGCCAAGCGCAACCTGGAGCACTGGCAATGGCTGAGTTGGCGCCAGGCCAGTGCGCAACTGGTGGAGCGCATCGAGCGACACGTCGACGAAGTCATAGTCGACAGGGAAACAGCATGCGGATAGCCCTCAACGCGCGCATCCTCCAGGCGCCACGCACTGGCATCGGCCACTACGTCGCGGAACTCGCTAGCGCCTTGGCCCGGGAGCCGGATGTACAGTTGTCACTGTTTCACGGCTGGGGCTGGAGTTCGCAATTACCGCAAACAGCCAAGCCGGGTTATTCAAAGCTAAGCCCCTTGCTGCGACGGGTTCCGGGCGCCTATCAGGCGCGGCGCTGGCTGGAGCAGAAACGTTTCGACCAAGGCCGTTCAAAGGCCATCGACCTGTATCACGAACCCAGCCTTTGGCCGCTGGCCTTTGAAGGGCCGACGGTGATCACCCTCCATGACCTCACGCACCTGCGTTACCCCGAAACGCAACCACCGGCACGCCTGAAGGAAATCGAGCGACGGCTCAGTCGCGCGGTGGAACAGGCACAGCTGATTCTGACCGACTCGCAGTTCATCGCCGATGAAACCCAGCAGTATTTCGGCCTCCCCGCCGAGCGTCTGCGGGTCGCGCCGTTGGGGGCATCAGCGCGTTTCCACCCGCGTGAACCCGAAGCCATCGACGCCGTACTCAAGGCCCATGGCCTGGAGGCGGGTCGTTATTTCCTGTGTGTCGGTACCCTGGAACCGCGCAAGAACCTGTCACTGGCCCTGCGCGCCCACGCCGGGCTTCCTGAATCCGTACGTCAGACCTTTCCTTTGTTCATCGTAGGAATGAGCGGATGGCAACAGGCACAGCTCAATGATGAGTTGAAAGGCGCCCTGGCTGGCGGTCATGTTTGTCTGGCGGGTTACCTGCCTGACGAACAGGTCGCCCAGCTATTGGCGGGGGCACGGGCACTGATTTTCCCGTCCTATTACGAAGGCTTTGGCCTGCCGGTGCTTGAAGCCATGGCCAGTGGCACACCGGTGATTACCACCCGCTGCTCGGCGATGCCCGAGGTGGCGGGGCCCGCCGGTAACTACTGCGCGCCGGACGATGCGCAAGGCATGCGCGAAGCCATGGTCCGATTGATGGAAGATCGCCTGCACTGGCAAACGTGTCGCGAAGCGGGGCTGCAACAAGCGGCGCTTTTTTCCTGGGAACGCTGTGCAAAGGTCACCGCTCAAGCGTATCGCCAGGTCTTGGGAGGTTGAATGCGAGTCCTGCACTTTTACAAAACCTATTTGCCAGACTCCATGGGCGGCATCGAACAGGTCATCTTCCAGCTGTGCGACAGCACTGACCGGTTGGGTATCGATAACACCGTGTTGACCCTGAGCACGCAGCCGGCGCCTGGGCCGATCAAGATCCGACAGCATGTCGTTCATCAGGCGCGAATGGACTTCCAACTGGCGTCCACCGGCTTCTCCTATAGCGTGTTCAAGAAATTCCGTGAGCTGGCCGCCGAAGCGGACGTGATCAACTACCACTTCCCCTGGCCGTTCATGGACCTGGTGCATTTTTTCACCTCCCTGAAAAAACCCTACGTCGTGACCTACCATTCAGACATCGTTCGCCAGCGGCACCTGCTCAAGCTTTACCGTCCCTTGATGCGGCGCTTTCTCGACGGCGCCGAGCGCATCGTCGCGGCGTCGCCGAACTATGTTCATACCAGCGATGTGCTCAAGGAATACCCCGCCAAGACCCGGATCATCGCCTACGGCCTGAACAAGTCCAGTTATCCACAGCCTGACGCCGAGCGCATGGCGGGGTGGAAGGCAAAACTGGGCGAGCGTTTCTTTTTGTTCGTGGGGGTGATGCGTTACTACAAAGGCCTGCACATTCTGCTCGACGCCCTCAAAGGCGTGGATTACCCCGTGGTCATCGTGGGTGCCGGCCCGCTGGAAAGACAACTGCACACCCAGGCCGAGGCACTGGGCCTGCGCAACCTGCATTTCCTCGGACGCCTGGGGGATGAAGACAAGGTCGCGCTGCTGGAGCTGAGTTACGCCATCGTCTTCCCTTCGCACTTGCGCTCCGAAGCCTTTGGTATCTCGTTGCTTGAAGGCGCAATGTTCGGCAAGCCGATGATCTCCAGCGAAATCGGCACCGGCACCAGCTACATCAATATCCACGAAGAAACCGGCCTGGTGGTACCACCGAGCAACCCCGAAGCTTTTCGCGAGGCGATGCGCACCCTGTGGGAAAACCCGGCACAAGCCCAGGCGATGGGCACCAGGGCCGAAGCCCGTTACCGACAGTTGTTCACGTCTGAAGAGATGGGCCGCAAGTGGGTGCGGCTATACGAGGAACTGCTGGAGGAAAAGGCGCTTTCTTATGCATAGGCCTACTACTGGAGCGATGTATTCGCTGTGGTGGAGGACCTATCTGCTGTGTGGGAGCAAAGCTTGCTCGCGAAATAGACGCCTCGATCTCTGAAAGACCGCAGTGCCTTCATCACGGGCAAGCCTTGCTCCCACAGTGCAGATAACCCCCCTCGCCACCGGGTTCCGCTTCAGGGATGCTTTTGCAACCCGGCAACCGTACGCGGCATGCCCACGAACCCCGGCAAGGCTTCGATCCGCGCCAGCCAGGCCCGCACATTGGCATAGTCCTCCAACGACACATTGCCTTCCGGTGCGTGGGCGATGTAGCTGTAGCCGGCGATGTCCGCGACGGTCGCAGCGTCACCCGCCAGATAAGCGCGGCTGCTCAACTCCTGATCGATGACTTTCAGCACGGTGTGGGAACGGGCAATCACGTCCTCGGCGTTATAGGTCGCGCCGAACACCGTAATCAGCCGCGCCGTGGCCGGCCCCGCATGAATCGGCCCGGCCGCCGCCGACAACCAGCGCTGCACCTGGGCGGCGCCAACAGGATCGGTCGGCAGCCAGCGGCCCTTGCCATATTTGTGCGCCAGGTACACCAGGATCGCGTTGGAGTCCGCCAGCACCACGCCGTCATCGTCAATGACCGGTACTTGGCCAAAAGCATTGAGCGCCAGGAAATCCGCCTGTTTGTGCGCGCCCTTGGCCAAGTCGACGAAGACCTCTTCGACAGGCAGCCCGAGCAACGAAAGCATCAGTTGAACGCGGTGGGAATGGCCGGAAAGCGGGAAGTGATAGTGCTTGATAGGGTTCATGGTCGACTCCGCTGCAAATGACGCCATCAGCACAACGGCGTCGATGGGGTCATCTTCCGCTCCAGACAAAAACAAGAGAATCACCGAGAAATGCAATCCATTGTTTCAGCCAGAGAAACAATGCTTCAACCGCTCAAGGCCGGATGTTCGCGCAACGCACTGACGACAAAATCGACAAAACTGCGGACCCGCGCCGGCGCATTGCGCCCGCCCTGGTACACCACATGGATTGGCAGCGGCGGCAATTCGAAATCGGCCAGGACGATTTCCAGTTCCCCGGCCGCCACGTTGCCTGCCACTTGGTAAGACAGGACTCGCGTCATCCCCAGCCCCAGGCAGGCCGCCGTGATCGCGGCCTGGTTGGCCGTCACCACCAGCCGAGGCACGGGCCGGACGGTCAACGGTTGACCTGAATCGATGAAGGTCCAGCTTTTGACCTGGCCAATGGCCGATGACGCCACCACGGGCATTCGCTCCAAGTCTTCCGGATGCCGGGGCCGTCCGTGGCGCGTGAAGAAATCAGGAGCCCCGCACACCACCCGCCGAACTTCACCGACACGCACGGCGTGCAGGTTGCTGTCCGGCAGCTCGCCAATGCGCAGGGCAACGTCGATGCCCTCCTCCACCAGGCTGACCGTACGATCCAACAACAAAGCGTTGATGCTGACCTCGGGGAACCGGTGCAAGTAATCCACCAGCAGCGGCGTGACGAACAACTGGCCGAACAGCACCGGCGCGGTAATCGTCAACTGGCCACGGGGCTGGACGTGGCTGCCGGCCGCCGAATCCTCGGCTTCCTGTAAATCGCTCAGGATCCGGCGACAGTCCTCGAGAAAGCGCTGGCCGGCTTCGCTCAGGTACACATTGCGGGTGGTGCGCACCAACAATGGCGTGCCGATGCGTTGCTCCAACGCCGCCACCGCCCGCGTGACGCTGGCCGCCGACAGCCCCAGGCGTCGCGCTGCGGCCGAAAACCCCGACTCCTGGGCCACGGCGAGGAAAACCTGCATTTCCTGGAACCTGTCCATCCATCCCCCGATGAGAAATCCTGATACAAGTTTTCTGCGCGTCTCAAAGCAGCGCTACGCGGCCATTGTAGAGGCCTGGGCCAGTGAACCACAGCGTAGCGCAACCAGACACCGGGACATTGGCCCGGCCAGGGGCGATTGCCCTTGGTACCATCCCTGCACATGACAGTTTCATGACCAAATAACCCCCTCTGTGGGAGCGAGCTTGCTCGCGATGACGGTGTGTCAGCCGAGATGAATTCAGCTGATCCGACGCTATCGCGAGCAAGCTCGCTTCCACAGGGTCGTGTCCGTTCAGTGGATTGGTTTCAACCGAAAGGCCTGCTTTTGTGAACGTTCTTTATCGCGCGTCAACCCACCCCAACGCCGCCCTTATCGCCCTGGTCGGATGCGTATTACTCATCCCGATGATCCTGCGCCTGGCCCTCGGCTGGTCCGATCCGCTGGGCTATCTCTCGGACCTGGGTATCGGCGGGTTGCTGATCGTGCTGCTCCATCGTCGGCCCGGGTGGCTGGCGTTCCCGGTATTGCTGGCCTGGAGCGCGTTGACGCTGGCCAGCATCGAGCTGGTCGGCGCGGTCGGGCGGATGCCCAATCCTTCGGACATTCTTTATCTGACCGACCCGCAATTCGTTGAAAACTCCACCAGCGGCGGCTTTGCCCATCCCTGTCTGGCCGCGATCCAGTTGTCCGCGCTGGCGTTCTGGCTGATGACTCAATGGACCGGCCGCCCCCGCCAGGCGCCACGCTTGCCTCGCCACGCCTGGGCCGTGCCCGTGTTGCTCCTGCTGAGCCACGGCGCGCTGCAAGCCTGGCGCCCCAGCGAGGCGGACCAATGGAACGTGTTCAACCTGCCTCACCAACTCATCACCGCCAGTATCGCCGCCGGCCAGGACCAGGCCCGGCAATGGCTCGACGGCGATGCGGTGGACCCAGCCCCGCCGATGGAGGGTCTGACCCGGCTGGACCTCGATGGCAACAGACTGCTGGCCGAACCGGGCCGGGCGCGCAACGTCCTGGTCATCGCCCTGGAGGGCATTCCCGGTGCCTACGTGGGCGCCAACCGCCAGGCCTTGAAAAGCAGCTATCAGGAGAACCTGATGCCGCACCTCAGTGCCTGGGCCGAGCGCGGCATGAACACACCCGATTACGTCCTGCACAGCCACCAGACCATCCGCGGCTTGTACGCGATGCTGTGTGGCGACTACGACAAGCTCGACAACGGCACGCCCAAAGGCGTCGAAATGCTCAACCAGACCCAGCGCAACCAGGCCTGCCTGCCGGCCCAGTTGCGCCAGAACGGCTTTTCCACGCATTTCCTGCAGGGCGCGGGCCTGCGGTTCATGGCCAAGGACCGGATCATGCCGCACATCGGTTTCGACACAACCTTGGGCATGGAATGGTTCACTCGCCCCGCCTACCTGGAGTTCCCTTGGGGCAAGGACGACAAGACCTTCTTCGAAGGTGCGCTGGACTATGTCGGGCAACTGCAACAAACGGACAAACCCTGGATGCTGACCCTGTTGACCGTGGGCACGCACCAACCCTACTCGGCACCGGATGACTACCTGCAACGCTACGACACCGCCAAGCAGGCAGCGGTGGGTTACCTGGACGATGCACTGGCAAACTTCCTGGCGGGCCTGGAACGCCAGGGCATCCTGGACAACACCCTGGTGGTCATCACCTCGGACGAATCCCATGGCATCGACGACGTGCGGCTGGCGTCGTCCTGGGGGTTCAACCTGACCCTGGCGCCGGAGCCGTTGCCCAGGATCAAGTCAGGTACCTATGGCCATGTCGACCTGACCGCCTCGATCCTCGATTACTTCGGCTTTGCGGTGCCCGCGTCGTTGTCCGGCCGCTCGATGTTCAGGGACTACCCGACGGGTCGGGAAATCATGTCGTTCACCAACGGTAAGCTGCGCTATCACAACGGCAAGGGCACCTTTACCGAGTGCGACTTCCTCCAGCATTGTCGTGACTACTCCAGCGCAGGCTTCATTGCCGACCGCGCAACCTACGGCGGGCAATACAGCGGCCAGCGCGCCAGGCTGATCGGCGCCCGGGCCACGGCCCTGGACCAGACCCTGCTGCGCACCCCCTTGAACCAGCATTATCAGTTCGGCAGCGCGGATAAAATCCCGCTGCCGGCCCAGGTCACCAACGACTGGACCGACAACCTGATCGGTGCCCAATACCTGGAAATGCCCAAGGGTTCACAGACCCGCGTCAGCCTGACCATCCGCACTGTGGAGGCTGACCATGCCGCCTACATTTCCCTCAAGGCCAAGGAGTTCGAACAGGATGTATCGATGGACCTGCCCACCGACGTGGCGGTGACACCCGACCAGCCGCTGGTGATGAACATCAGTTTCGACAACCCGCAGCAGCGCAAGGCGTTTTCCTTCCATCTGCTCGGTCACGGGGTCGGCGCCATCGAGATCAGCGACTTCAGCGTCGTGACCGAACTGCCTGAGCAGGCGGACCAGCCGCAATACCTGGACGATATGCAGGAAGACGGCGAGGCCCAATCCAGCTGAACAAAAAACGCGGCTAATCCAGCAACCGATGCAGCTTGGCGTATTGCAACAGCATGATGGTCTTGCCGTCGCAAATCTCCCCGGTCTCGATCATGCCCAAGGCCTGGTCGAGGGGCAGCTCCAGCACTTCGATCTCTTCGCCCTCGGCTTCCAGGCCGCCGCCTTCGTGCAGCTTGTCTTCATCGAAGTACTCGCCGACGAAAAAATGCACCCGTTCCGTCACCGAGCCCGGGCTCATGAAGGCGTCGAATACCTTGCGCACGTCCTGGATGATATAGCCGGTTTCCTCCTGGGTTTCCTTGCGGATGCAGGTGTGCGGGTCGTCGTTGTCCAACAGGCCAGCGCAGGTTTCTATCAACAGGTCATCGTGGCCGTTGACGAAGGCCGGGAAGCGGAATTGCCGGGTCAACACCACGGTCTGCTTGGCCTTGCTGTACAGCAGGATGGTGGCGCCGTTGCCACGGTCGTAGGTCTCGCGCGTCAGTTCGCGCCATTGGCCGTTGCGCCCGAGGTAGTCATAGGTGGTCTTGCGCAGCACGTACCAATTGTCCGAGAGGACTTCGACGTGCTTGATGCGTACGCGATCCTGGATGCCAATTGCCTGTGTCATTGCCCACTCCGTTCGGAACCCGGGGTCCCCTTTGAAAAGTCCATCCGCACCTCTTTCATGCTCACAAAAAAAATCACGATGCCCGATCGTTTTTTCTAGTTCGACAAAACCTGCCCGCTCATTAAATCTTCGACCAGCCCTGAGCCTGCGGGGATTGCACCCATAAAAAAAACCAGACGAGAACTCCTCATGGGCATCAACCTGAAATTCGGCCACAAGATTCTTCTGGGTGCCTGCGTCATCGTGATGGCGGTATTCCTGTCTTTCTCGTTGTTCAACGACCATCGCCAGCAAGCAAGCACCCGCCAAGCACTGCACCGCAACTTACAGGCCACCGGCCAGTTGCTGGGCGCCAACCTCGACAGCTGGCTGGCCGGCCGGATCCTATTGATCGAAGGTGCCGCCGAAACCATCGCCGCCAACCCCACCCCGGAAACGATCGGCGCAATTCTCTCCCAGGACATCATTACAAAGACCTTCATCGCCAGCTACGTCGGCCTTGAAGACAGTCATTTCTTTATTCACCCCGAACGGGTAATGCCCGATGGGTATGATGTTCGCCAGCGTGCCTGGTACAAAGACGCGGCTCGCACCCTTGAACCGGTGCTGACCGAACCCTACATCGGTGCCGGTATTGATTATCTGATCATGACCCAAGCGGCTCCGCTCAAGGTCGATGGCAAGGCCGTGGGTGTGCTGGGTGCAAGCCTGAGCCTGGAACAACTCGCCAAAATCATCAATGCCGTGGACCTCAACGGCATAGGCTATGCCTTCCTGGTCAGCGACGACGGCAAGGTCCTGGTGCACCCGGACAATACAAAAGTGACCAAGACACTCGCCCAAGCGTTCCCCGAAGGCCCGCCAGGCATCAACAGCGCCTTGAATGAAGTGCAGGAAAACGGCCGAACGCGGATCGTCACGTTTACACCGATCAACGGCCTGCCCTCGCTGCACTGGTCCATCGGACTTTCCGTGGATAAAGACAAAGCCTACGCCGCACTCCACGAATTTCGCACTTCGGCGCTGGTCGCCACATTGATCGCCATGCTGGTGACGGTCGGTTTGCTCGGCCTGTTGATCAATGCCCTGATGCGACCATTACGCAGCATGGGCTCGGCCATGCAATCCATAGCCGATGGCGAAGGCGACCTGACCCAGCGCCTGCACAGCCTGTCCCGGGACGAGTTCGGCATGATGGCCGGGGGGTTCAACCGCTTCGTCGAACGTATCCAGCAGTCGATCCGAGAAGTCCTGGCGTCCAGTGTCCAGCTCACCCAATTGGCGGCACAGGTCAGCCAGGCGTCAAACGCTTCCCTGAAAAGCTCTGACACCCAAGCGGCGCTGACCCATAACGTCGCCACGGCGATCAATGAGCTTGGGGCCGCAGCCCAGGAAATCGCCCGCAGCGCCGCTCATGCTTCAAGCCGCGCCTCTGATACCAGGGATCAGACCCAGGAAGGCCAATCGGTGGTGCAACGCAGTATCAGCGCCATGTCGCAACTCTCCTCGCAGGTGGTCAATACCCGCCAGGACATCGAAAGCCTGAATGAGAAAACGCTGAAGATCGGACGTATTCTCGACGTCATCAAAGGCATCTCCGACCAGACCAACTTGCTGGCCCTTAACGCTGCCATCGAGGCCGCCCGCGCCGGAGATGCCGGGCGCGGTTTTGCCGTGGTCTCGGACGAAGTGCGTACGCTCGCCCATCGCACCCAACAGTCCGCCCAGGAAATCCACAGCATGATCGAGGAACTGCAAGCAGGTGCCGGCAGCGCCGTAAGCGCCATGCTCGAAAGCCAGCGTCACAGCGACGACAACGTCACGACCGCCAGGCTCGCGGGGGAGCGACTCAATCGGGTGCTGCTGGGCATCGGCGAGATCGACGAGATCAACCTGTCGGTAGCCACCGCCACCGAAGAACAAACCTCAGTGGTGGACAATCTGGATCGCGACATCAGCCACATCAATGACCTGAACCAGGAAATGGTCGGCCATTTGCAATCCACCTTGCAGGCCTGCACAGAACTGGAAAACCAGTCACGCCGCCTGCAACAAATGGTCAACACCTTCAAGATCTGAGCGTCATTCACAACCGGGTAGGCGGGACGCGGGGCAATGCTCGCTTGTGGGCCGTCTTGAGGTAGGCGCGTTCAATGATCTGTCGCGCCTGCGGCGACACCTCTTCGCCCATCAGATACCCATCGATTTCCTCATAGCTGCAGCCATACGCCACTTCATCCAGCTTACCGGGTGCCAGGTCCTCCAAATCAGCGGTCGGAGCCTTGTGCACCAGAGAGCCGGGGGCGCCCATCGCATCGGCCAACATTCTCACCTGAGTCTTCGTCAACCCGGACAGCGGGGCCAGGTCGCACGCGCCGTCGCCAAATTTGGTGAAAAAACCCATCACCGCCTCCGCCCCATGATCGGTGCCCACCACCAACCCGTTGCTCAGATTGGCAATGGCGTATTGCGCCAGCATCCGCGCCCGGGCCTTGGCGTTGCCTTTGGCAAAGTCGATGAGCTCGGCCGAAGGCTGCAAACCGTCGATGGCGACACTGCCCATCAGCCCGTCGACACAAGCGGCGATGTTGCTGGTGGTGATCAAGTCCGGTCGGATGAAATCCAGGGACGCCTGGGCGTCTTGCTCATCTGCCTGAGCCTTGTAGGGCAACCGGACGGCGATAAAACGCGCCTCGTAGTCTTCATCCCGCAGTTGTTCCACCGCCAACTGGCACAGGCGGCCGGCGGTGAGCGAGTCGACACCGCCACTGATCCCCAGGACCAGGGACTGGCAACCCGATTCGCGCAGGATCTGCTTGATGAATTCGATGCGGCGGGCAATCTCGGTTGCTTCGCCACCCCGTGTGAGTTGACGGTCGATGCCCAGGTCCTGGGCAATGCGTTCTTGCGCAAGCGTAGTCATATCAGGCTCCCAGCTGTGGATTGATCAGGGCGACGTTGAACACTTGGGCGGCGTAGCGCAGAAACGAGGCATCCTCGCAGACGTTCTTGATCGGGTCGTCGGAGAACTTCACGACCGGCTCGCCGTGGACCCGCACCAATTTCATGACGATGCTCAGCGGCTCGACACCGTCGACATCACAGGCCAGGCTGGTGCCCATGCCAAACCCGAATTTGGCCTTGCCGCGAACATGACGCAGGATCGGCAGGCACTTTTCGAAATTGAGGCCATCGGAGAACATCAGGTCCTTGGTGCGCGGATCGATGCCCAGCTCCTGATAGCGCCCCAGCACTTTGTCAGCCCAGACGATGGGGTCACCGGAGTCCTGGCGCAGGCCGTCGTAGAGCTTGGCAAAGTACAGGTCGAAATCCTTGAGGAAGAAATCGGTGCTGATGCAGTCCGTGAGGGCGATGCCCAGGCGGCCACGGTACTCGCGCACCCAGTTCTCCAACGCGGCGTTCTGGCTCTCGCGCAAGCGCCCGAGTTGCTGGTGCACCATCAGCCATTGGTGGGCCATCGTGCCGATCAGGGGAAGATCGAACTCATAGGCCAGGTGCGCGTTGCTGGTGCCGACAAAGACCCCGGGGAAATCGCTGCGCATGACGTTCACCACTTCGCGCTGGGCCCTGAACGACAACCGGCGCCGGGTGGAGAAGTCCGACACACGAAACTCGGCGAGCTCTTCACGGCTGGCGTTTTTCTCCAGCCATTCGAACTTCTGGTACAGCTTGCGGGTGACGTCGGCCAACTCGACTTCGGGGTATTTCTCGCGGTTGCGCAACTCGCTGACCATCGCCAGTACCGGTTGCTCGAACATGATGCAATGCAACATCGGACCACGGACGCGGATGTGCAGTTGGCCGTCGACCTCCGAAACGTGGATGTAGCGCAGATTGAAGCGAAACAGGCCGAGGAACTGTTCGAAGTCCGGTGTCAGGTACTCGCGGAAACGCTTGCTGAACAAGAACCGCTGCTCACCCTCGCGCAGCTGCAACCCGGCCAGTTTCTCCAGCTCGTCCCGAATCTGCGGGATCAGGTGACCGAGCCGCTCCTTGGAACGCACGATGAACTGGTATTCCACTTCTACATTCGGGTGCTGGTGCAAGACCGCCTGCATCATGGTGAAGGTGTAGTAGTCGGTATCCAGAAGACTCTGGATGGTGCCGCTGTTTGAATCGAATGCACTGTCCATGGCTCTTCCTTATGCGTTCGCCAACTGGAGGGTTTCTTCGCGCGTCGCGGTAACCGAGACGCCCGCTTGCCGCATGTCGTGAATGGCTTGAATGGCCCCCTCTTCACTGATGGCCCGGCAGGCCGGGAGGTGAATGATCACCTTGAAGCCAGCGGCAGCCAGTTGCAGAGCGGTGGTCTTGACACAGAAATCCAGCGCCAGCCCGCCAACAATCACCTGCTGCACACCCAGGCCGTTGAGGTACTCGATCACCCCGGTGGACAGCTTGCCGTGCAGGTCGTGATAGCACGCGCCGTAGGGGTGCAAATCCGGCTCGACCCCCTTCCAGACGAAATAGTCGTAGTCGTAGGGAGTCGGCAGTTGGTCCAGCAGGGCGAAACCTTCGGTGCCGGGAACGCAGTGGCTGACCCAGGTGATGTCGGCGTGCTCGAGCCCGGTTGGCACGAACATCTGTGCGTGATCGGCGACCACCCACGGGGCCAGGGGCGAATGGGCGTCCTTGCTGCCGATACGGAGGCTGGCCAGGGATGCGATGAAATTCAGCTCACCGGCAATCTGGTCGCCGCCCGGCACCGGAAGCTCATCGGGGCATAGCGGCGTAAAGCTCTTTTGCGCATCGACATCGAAGGAAGCGGTTTTCCGGGTCAGGCTGTTCATACTGGGTTTCTCCTCTTCATGGCTGCAACAGTACACGTCATGTACTTTAACGACAAGCCTCGTTTGCGAAATATTTTCACGCATACATTCAAAAAATAAGGAAAGCATGGATATGTCGCTACAGATTTCGATGCTAAAGTACACGTCACGTACCAAATGAGGATAAGCCATGTTCGAGATTGCGCTTTATGGCGGTGCCTTCAATCCCCCGCACGCCGGCCATGCCCAGGTGATGATCGAAGCCTCCCGCCAGGCGCGGCGCGTGCTGGTGGCGCCCAGCTTCAGGCACCCTTGCGGCAAGCGAATGGTCGACTATGAAGTTCGCCTGAACTGGCTGGAAGCGATCGTCGAAAACATCCAGCCGCTGTGCCATGCCGAAGTGCGCGCCAGCCGGGTGGAGCAGATCGTGGCCCGTGGCGTCGAAGGCGCCATCTACAGCTACACCCTGCTCGCCCACCTCGCCGACAGCCTGGCGCTGGACGGCAAGCGCATCGCCTTGGTGGTGGGAGAGGATGTGGCGGACCAGTTGCCGAGGTTCTATCGCGGCCAGGCATTGCTGGAGCGTTTTTCCATCCTGTGCGTGGAGGAAAGGATCCATGTACGCAGCACGTTGCTTCGCGAACGCCTGGCGTTGGGCGAACCGTTGCCCAGCCACTGGATGGCACCCGGCATGGACCCGTTAAACTATGACCTTTATGCGACCCACGGAAACCGACATGCCGAATAGCCCAGCTCCCGCGCGCGATTATCTGCACACCATCGACCTCTGCGTGCTGCGCTTCAATCGGCAAGCCCAGGCCATTGAAATCCTGCTGAACCGCAGGGAAGCCGAACCGTTCACCGGGCATTGGGCGTTGCCTGGGATCGTGGTCAATGGAGGGGTCGAGGATCTCACGCTGAACGACGCCGTTGAGCGCCTGCGCCACTCGAACAAGGTGGGGATGCCACTGGCCTGGATCGAACAGGTCGGCACCGTCGGCGACGCCTTCCGCGATCCGCGCTGCTGGTCGTCCTCGACGTTCTACCTGGCGATTGCCAGTGATGCGGTCGAGCTCGCCGAACACCAGGGATTTTTCCCGCTCAAGGACGTGGCGGATGCGTCGATAAAACTGCCCTTCGATCACAACAGCCTGGTGGCGGCGGTCCACGAGCGGCTGTTGTCCAAAGCCCTCTATAGCAGCCTGCCACTGATGTTCCTGGGCCCGGAATTCAGTGCGCCGGAAGCGGTGGGCATTTTCTCGGTGGTGCTTGATCGCCCGGTGCTCAAGACCAGCATGCGCCAGCGTCTGCTGAAGATGACCGAGGCAGGCTACCTGCAAGAGACCGGTCGCAAGAAAAGCGGCGACGGCGGCCGCCCGCAACGCACGGTGGAAAACCTCAAGCCGGGTAGCGTTTACCTTTTCGATCGTTGTTTTCTGGAGTAGCGCCTAGTGGGCAAACGCAAATGCTGGCGCCCTCCACTGCACCGAGTATCGGAGCGGAGGCTAGCAGCGGCCGACTCGATCACTCCAACCCGGCCGTGAAGACCTTGCCGGGGTTCATCAGCCCGGTCGGGTCCAACGTGCGTTTGATGGCACGCATCAACTCGATCTCCAGAGGGTCTTTGAAGCGGACCGCCGCCTCTGGTTTGGCCTGTCCCAGCCCATGTTCGGCACTGATGCTGCCGTTGAAGGCCGTCGTCATCCGGTAGATGACTTGCATGATCGCGTGCTCCCGGGCCTTGAACGAGGCGTCCGTGTCGCCAAGCGGTTTGCTGATGTTGTAGTGCAGGTTGCCGTCGCCCATGTGGCCATAGGAAACAATGCGCACGCCCGCAAAGTCCTGTTGCAGCGCGCAATCGGTGCGCTCGATGAATTCCGGTATCCGGCTCACGGGCACACTGATGTCGTGCTTGAGACTAGGGCCTTCATGATTCTGCGCCTCGGAAATACCTTCGCGCAGTGCCCACAGCGCTGCGGCCTGTGCCTGGCTGCTGGCCAATACCGCATCGAGGACCCAACCCTGCTCGAAGGCATGGGCCAGGCCGTTTTCAAGCAACAGCGTCAAGGGCGCGTCGGGCACCGTGTCGCGCAACTCGATCAAGGCGTACCAAGGGTGCTGCGCTTCCAGGGGGTCACTGCAGCCAGCCACATGGTCCAGGACAAAGTCCAGACTCTGGCGCGACATCATCTCGAAGCCCGTCAAGCGGTCGGCGCACAGGCTGCGAACATGGCCGATCAAGTCCACCGCCGCCTGCGGCGAAGGCAGCGCGACCCAGGCGGTCGCCGTGCTGTGGGTCGCCGGGAACAGTTTGAGCACCGCCGCGGTGATGATACCCAGCGTACCCTCCGAGCCCATGAACAAATGTTTGAGGTCATAGCCGGTGTTGTCTTTACGCAAGCCCCGCAGCCCATTCCAGACGCGACCGTCGGGTAGTACCACTTCCAGGCCGAGGGTCAGCTCACGCATGTTGCCGTAACGCAGCACCGCCGTGCCGCCGGCATTGGTGGCCAGATTGCCGCCCACCGTGCAACTGCCCTCCGCCCCCAGCGACAGCGGAAACAGGCGACCGGCCTGGCTGGCGGCCTCCTGTAGTTGCTGCAGTATCACCCCGGCCTCGACCGTGATGGTTTCATTGGCCAGGTCGATTTCACGGATGCGCTTCATCCGGGTCAAGGACAACACCAATTGGTTGCCAGAGGCATCAGGGATCGAGCCGCCACATAACCCGGTGTTGCCGCCCTGCGGCACCAAGGCAACCTGGGCTTCATGGCAGATGCGTACAACCTGCGCCACTTCGTCGGTCGTCGCCGGGCGCACCACCAACGCCGCCTGGCCTTGATAGGCGTTACGCCAGTCCGTCAGATAGCGCTGCATCAACTGCGGGTCACGCACCAGCCCGGCCTGCCCGACCACCCGCTCGATGCGCTGGAGTACTTCATCACTCAAGGATGACATCCCGCTCTCCTCATCCGGTTTACGGACGCTGCCCGAACGTTGCCTGACCCGCGGTCCAACCCGCCACGCGCTCACTCAAGGACAGCCCAAGGCCAGGCCGGGTGGGCACCAACATGCGGCCATCACGGGTTTGCATGCGTTCGTTGAACAGCGGCTCCAGCCATTCGAAATGCTCCACCCAAGGCTCGCGGCTATAGGTGGCGGCCAGATGAATGTGCAGTTCCATGGCAAAGTGCGGTGCGATCATCAGCCCCGCTTGCTCGGCCAATGCCTGGACCCGCAGGTAAGGGGTGATGCCCCCCACACGGGGCGCGTCGGGCATCAGGTAATCGGCCGCGCGCAGCTTGATGAACTCCCAGTGCTCGGCGACGCTGGTGAGCATTTCACCGGTCGCGATCGGCGTATCGAATTGCAGCGCCAGCGCAGCATGGCCTTCGGCGTCATAGCAATCGAGCGGCTCCTCGATCCAGACCAGGTTGAACGGCTCGAGGCGCCGGCACATACGCTGCGCAGTGGGTCGGTCCCACTGCTGGTTGGCGTCGACCATCAAGGGGAAGTCATCGCCCAGGTGTTTGCGGATGGTACTGACCCGGTGCAGATCCAGCGCCTGGTCAGGCTGGCCGACCTTGAGCTTGATCCCTCCGATGCCCTTTTCCCGAGAAAGGTCCGTATTGATCATCAATTGATCAAGCGGGATGTGCAGGAATCCACCCGAGGTGTTGTAGCACTGGACAGAATCACGATGGGCGCCAAGCAAGCGCGCCAGGGAAAGATTGGCCCGCTTGGCTTTCAGATCCCACAAGGCGACATCGAACGCACCGATTGCCTGGGTTGCCAGGCCGCTGCGCCCCACCGAGGCACCCGCCCAGCAGAGCTTGTCCCACAGTTTGGAAATGTCGCTGGGGTTTTCGCCGATGAGGCTGGGGGCGACTTCCTGGGCGTGGGCGAATTGCCCCGGGCCACCGGCGCGCTTGGAATAACTGAACCCCAGGCCACGGTGGCCGTCCCTGGTTTCGATTTCAACAAACAGAATGGCGATTTCGGTCATTGGCTTTTGCCGACCGGTCAGTACCTTGGCATCGCTGATGGGGTTGGCCAATGGCAGGAAAACCGAGGCCACGCGCACCCAGGCAATGCGGTCGTCGTCGGCGGAAGACGTTTGAGGCGTGTCTTGCATGGCTATGCTCCGAATGTTTGGGTTCGGCTGCCGCAACACGGGATCGTGTTGCAGCAACGAATGCGGACAAAAGCAGGGGGCTAGCTGCGCATCAATTCAATAGCAGCACTTTTGCGGTTGCGAATCACCGTCACCAAGTGCCAGGAGATGGAGGCGGCGGCCAGGATGAGGAAGCCCGCCGAGATGGGATTGCTCAGGAAGCCGCTGAAGTTGCCATCGGACAGCATCAAGCCACGGCGCAAGTTGGTTTCAGCCATGGGGCCGAGGATGAAACCGATGATAAACGGCGCAATCGGCAAACCGGCCTTGACGAAACCGTACCCCAGCAAGCCAAACAGCAGCACTGCCCAGACGTCGAAGATCCGGCTGTTCAGGCCAAAGGCGCCGACCACACAGAGCACCAGGATAATCGGCAACAGAATGTGCTTGGGCACCGCCAGCAACTTGATGAACATGCGCAGGCCGTAGAACTCGAGCACCAGCATCAGCACCGAAGCGAGGATCAGCGCGGCGAAAATCGTGTAGACCAAAGGTGCCTGGCTGATGAACAGCAGCGGCCCGGGCTGGATGCCATGGATCATGAACCCGCCGAGCATGACCGCCGTGGTGGTATCACCGGGAATGCCCAATGTCAGCAGCGGAATCATTGCCCCGCCGATGCCGGCATTGTTGGCCGTTTCGCTGGCGACCACGCCATCGATCTTGCCTTTGCCGAACTCCTCAGGCGTCTTGGAACGTTTCTTCGCCACGATGTAGGAAACAATATTCGAGGTACCGGCCCCGATACCGGGCAAGATGCCGATGCCCAGACCGATCAGGGATGAACGGGTGGCGTTGGGCAGTTGGCCGACGAACTCCTTCATCGAAAAGCCAAACCCTTTCACACCTTTCATACTGACGTGCTGCGGTTTTGCCCGGTGGCTCAAGCGTGCGCTTTCGGCGAACTTCAGCACTTCGGCGACGGCGAACATACCAATCATGACGGTGAGCATGGCGAAGCCGCCATTGAGGCTTGGCAAGCCAAAGGTGAAGCGGCGAATAGCCTCGACCGGCGCGATTCCCACGGTGGAGAAGGCAAAGCCCAGGAAACCGGCAAACAAGCCTTTGACCAGCGAGCCGGTGGACAGCGTGGCGATCAACGTCAACGAGAAGATCGCGATGGAAAAGTACTCGTGCGGGCCAAAACTCAATGCCAGCTCCGCCAGGATCGGGGCAATGAACATCAGCGCGGCAATACTGAAAATCGTGCCGAGGAACGAGAACACCACGCCAATCCCAAGGGCCTTGACGCCATGGCCTTGTTTCATCAGCGGCCAACCATCGAACGTCGTCGCGATGGAGGCCGGCGTTCCCGGTATGTTGAGCAATATCGCCGATATCAGCCCTCCCGAGGTGGCGCCGACGAACAGCGCGACCAGCAGCGCCAAGCCCGGGCCTGGCCCCATCGAGTACGTCAGCGGCAAGCACAGCGCGATAGCCATGGTGGCCGAGAGGCCGGGCACCGCGCCAAAAACGATCCCCACCGCAACACCGAGGGTGATCAGGAGAAAGACGTAGGGTGTAAGTACGGCCGCGAAGCCTGTTTGCATGAGTTCAATCATGGCCGTCCCCTAGAAATCCAATAAACCGACAGGCAAGAGCAAGTCGAAGCCATGGCGAAAAATGTAAAAAATCAGGACTGACGAAACGGCCGCTATCAACGCGTATTGAAGGTGCTTGACCTTTTGTTCCGCCGGGGTCAGCACGATGAACTGGGCATAGAGATAAAGCACCGTCATGATCACGAAACCCACCGTCTCCAGCAGCGCTGTAAAAAGCAGCACCAATGCCAGGGATTTGAAGACCGTCGGGTAATCGATCGACTCCGGCTTTTCCGCCGGTTCAGGGCTCTTGTCCGGCAGCTTTCGCCACGCCCACAATTGCAATGCTCCCAACAGGCACAGCGCGACGGCGAGTACCCAGGGTACAAACGCGGCGTCGATGAAACCGCGATGCGGCAGCTTCAGGGTCAAGATCAGATAAGCCACGCCGGCGCCGAGCATGGCCAGCCCGGCTATCAGCTCGTTTCTTTTATAGGAATCCATACAGGCTCCTCTTGCTGGAAAAGACGGGGGATCGGGCGCTTGCCAATGCGGCGCACACCCGAGCCGTTACGTAAAATTATTTGGCTTTACGCATCTCGTCCTTGAACTGCATGAAGCTGTCGCGGGTTTTATTCAATGTCGCGACGGCTTCTTCGGTGCCCTGGAAGCTGACCGGCTGCTTGAAGGACTTCTTCAATTCCTCGGCATATTCCGGCTCTTCGGTGATTTTCTTCATGGTGTCAGCCATTTTCTTGACGATGGCCGGGTCCGTGCCTTTCGGGAAGGCGACGACGTAAGGCTTGTCCAGAATCAAATCCACGCCTTGTTCCTTGAAGGTCTTCACATCGCCCAGCAACGCGTTGCGCTCGGCGTTGGGCTGGCCCAGGGCGGTCATCTTGCCGCTGGAAATGTAATCCTGGACCGAGCCATAGCTGATGGCACCGAGGTCGATGCGCTTGCCCAGCAAGGCAACGATTTTTTCGGAGACCGTGCCGCTGTCGACCATCTTCAGTTTCACGCCGGCGAGCTTCTCGAACATCAAACCCTGCAGGTGAGAGAAGTTGCCCATCTCGGTGCCGTAGGTGACGGTGCCGGGCTTGGCCTTGGCTTTTTCCAGCAGTTGGTCGAGGCTGTCGATGCCCGAGCTTTTCGCCGAGACGAACACCGCGCCTTTGTCGACGCCGGCGATGCAGGAGATATCAAACGCGTCGAAGCGGTCCTCCGACAGGCCCGCGACTTCGTTGACGATCAACTGGCCGGTATGAGTGAACAGGATGGTATTGCCATCCGGCGCCGCGCTCTTGACCGCATCGGCGGCAATTGTCCCGCCCCCGCCGGCCATATTGGTCACCACCATGGATTTGCCGGTGAGCTTGGTAAAGTACTTGGCCATCATTCGTGCGTTGAAATCAGTGTCACCGCCGGCGTTGGCAATCACCACCACCTGCACCGGACGATTTGGCCAATCGCTAGCGTCGGCGGCCATCGCCGTGCCAGCGGTCAAGCTCAGAAAAGAGGCGATCAAAGAGGCGCAGAGTGTTTTCTTCATTATTGTTCTCCAGGTGCTGCCATTCATTATGGGATTGAAACTAAGCAGGGAATGACCACGCCCAGCGCTGACGCTTGGCGAGACAGGCGAGGATGCTTGGACGTCGAGATCGGGGAATTCGAATGCACGGGCGAGCCCCTACGGGGCTTTTCGTGAGGAAAAGAAGGTAGCTGGCGCACTGCGATAACGCGCGGGGCCGATGGACTGTAAATTCGCTGGGCGGCAATTGCAGAAGACATGACTGCGCCTTTCGTTTTTATTATTTTTTATGTCATACGTTGTCGTATGACTCGATATCACCACCTATGCGCCATGTTGTCAACGCGTTGTTCAGCGGCTCGCTGTGAATACGACGAACAGGGCCCAGCTGCCGTTGAATGCTCCGCTCCTGGCCAACAGGGACATGACATTGCGTTGAATCCAAAAAAACCCCCTGAATTCAGGGGGTTGTTTTCTTGGAACGTTTTGGTTCCGAGCCGACAAGCTGGATTTGTCGTCCGCGCTACAGCCTTATTCGACCGTGACCGATTTCGCCAGGTTACGCGGCTGGTCCACGTCGGTGCCCTTGAGCACGGCGACGTAGTACGACAACAACTGCAGCGGAATCGTGTAGAGAATCGGCGACAGGATGTCGTGGATGTGCGGCATGTGCACCACGTGGGTGCCTTCGCCATTGGTCATGCCGGCCTTCTCGTCGGCGAAGACAATCAACTGGCCGCCACGGGCGCGCACTTCCTGCAGGTTGGACTTGAGCTTTTCCAGCAGCTCGTTGTTCGGCGCGACGGTGACGACGGGCATGTCGTTATCCACAAGCGCCAATGGGCCGTGCTTGAGCTCACCAGCCGGGTAGGCCTCGGCGTGGATGTAGGAGATTTCCTTGAGCTTCAGGGCCCCTTCCATCGCCACCGGGAATTGCGCGCCACGGCCCAGGAACAGGGTGTGGTTTTTCTCGGCGAACAGCTCGGCGATTTTTTCCACGGTGCTGTCCATGGCCAGGGCCTCGCCCAGGCGGGTCGGCAGGCGGCGCAGTTCTTCCACCAGCTTGGCTTCGACACCCTCGGCCAACGTCCCGCGCACCTGGCCCAACGACAGGGTTAACAGCAACAGGCCGACCAATTGGGTGGTGAAAGCCTTGGTCGACGCCACGCCGATTTCGCGGCCGGCCTGGGTCAGCAGGGTCAGGTCGGATTCACGCACCAGGGAGCTGATGCCGACGTTGCAGATCGCCAGGCTGGCGAGGAACCCCAGTTCCTTGGCGTTGCGCAGGGCGGCCAGGGTGTCGGCGGTTTCGCCGGACTGGGAAATGGTGACGAACAGCGAATCGGGTTGCACCACCACTTTGCGATAGCGGAACTCGCTGGCGACTTCGACCTGGCACGGAATACCGGCCAGCTCTTCCAACCAGTAACGGGCGACCATGCCGGCGTGATAACTGGTGCCGCAAGCGACGATTTGTACGTTGCGGACCTTGGCGAACAACTCGGCCGCCTGTGGACCGAACGCCTGGACCAGCACCTGGCTCTGGCTCATGCGGCCTTCGAGGGTGCGTTGCACCACGGCCGGCTGTTCGTGGATTTCCTTAAGCATGAAGTGGCGGAACTCGCCCTTGTCGGCGGCTTCGGCGCCGTCGCGGTACTGGACGGTCTCACGCTCTACGCTTTTGCCATCGAGGTCCCAGATCTGCACGCTGTCGCGGCGAATTTCAGCGATATCGCCTTCTTCCAGGTACATGAAGCGGTCGGTCACCTGACGCAGCGCCAACTGATCGGAGGCCAGGAAGTTTTCCCCCAGGCCCAGGCCGATGACCAATGGACTGCCGCTGCGGGCCGCCACCAGGCGATCAGGTTGTTTCGCGCTGATGACCGCCAGGCCGTAGGCACCGTGCAGTTCCTTGACGGTGGCCTTGAGGGCGACGGTCAGGTCCAGCAGGTCCTTGAGCTTGTGGTTGAGCAAATGGGCGATAACTTCGGTGTCAGTGTCCGAAGTGAACACATAACCGAGCGCCTTGAGTTGTTCACGCAGGGCTTCGTGGTTTTCGATGATGCCGTTGTGCACCACCGCCAGGTCACCGGAGAAGTGCGGGTGAGCGTTACGCTCGCACGGTGCGCCATGGGTGGCCCAACGGGTGTGGGCGATGCCCAGGCGGCCGAGCAGCGGTTCGGCGTCCAGCGCCTGCTCAAGCTCGCTGACCTTGCCCGGACGACGCATGCGTTCGAGCTTCTCGTCATTGGTAAACACCGCCACACCGGCGCTGTCATAACCGCGGTACTCAAGGCGCTTGAGGCCTTCGAGCAAGATTGCTGTGATGTTGCGTTCAGCAACGGCGCCAACAATTCCACACATGCTATTTCTCCTGGCTGACAGGCGCGCAGATCACGGTGATGCCGCGGGCCTGAATCTGATCGCGGGCCTCTACGGGCAGGCGATCATCGGTAATGAGGGTATGGACGCTGCTCCACGGCAGCTCCAGGTTGGGGATCTTGCGGCCGATCTTGTCGGCCTCCACCATCACGATCACTTCCCGGGCAACCTCAGCCATCACACGGCTCAAGCCCAGCAGTTCGTTGAAGGTGGTGGTACCTCGAACCAGATCGATGCCGTCGGCGCCGATGAACAGCTGGTCGAAATCGTAGGAACGCAGAACCTGCTCGGCCACCTGGCCCTGGAACGACTCGGAGTGAGGGTCCCAGGTGCCGCCGGTCATCAGCAGCACCGGCTCGTGCTCCAGTTCGCTCAAGGCATTGGCGACATGCAGGGAATTGGTCATCACCACCAGGCCTGGCTGCTGGCCGAGTTGAGGAATCATGGCCGCCGTGGTGCTGCCGCTGTCGATGATGATGCGCGCATGTTCGCGAATTCGTTTCACGGCGGCCCGGGCAATGGCGAGCTTGTACTTGGAAACGGCCTGCCCGTTATCGGCCACCAACTCCTGCGGCATCGAGACTGCGCCACCGTAGCGACGCAGCAGCAGACCGTTGGTTTCCAGGGCGGCGAGGTCTTTGCGAATCGTAACTTCCGAGGTTTCGAAGCGCTTGGCCAACTCATCCACACTGACCTCACCCTGCTCCTGGAGCAAGGCAAGGATGTTGTGACGGCGTTGGGGCGTGTTGCGTTTCGACATGGCGGTATAAGTTTCGATTCGAAAGATAACGTAAGCAATCAAAACCTATTGAAGGGATGTCGTCAAGCCAGCAGAAGAAAAATTCAGAAACTCCCTAAATCACTGTGGGAGCGAGCCTGCTCGCGAAGCGGCCAAGTCAGGCAATGCTGCGTTACCTGATACACCGCTATCGCGAGCAAGCTCGCTCCCACAGGGGGTTGTGGATAACTTTAGGGCTTCTTGATTTTTTCCGGGCGTTTCCAGCCGTCGATGTTGCGTTGACGGGCGCGTCCGACTGCCAATTGACCTTTATCCACATTCTGGGTAAGGGTCGAACCGGCTGCCGTGGTCGCACCACTGGAGATATCCACAGGTGCCACCAAAGAGTTGTTGGAACCGATGAACACATCTTCACCCAACACGGTTTTCCACTTATTGGCGCCATCGTAGTTGCAGGTGATGGTCCCGGCACCAATGTTGGTGCGGGCGCCGACTTCAGCGTCACCGAGGTAGGTCAGGTGCCCGGCCTTGGCGCCTTCACCCAGATGAGCATTCTTCAGTTCAACGAAGTTACCCACATGGGCACGGGCTTCGAGCACCGAACCTGGGCGCAGGCGGGCAAACGGGCCAGCATCGCTGCCCTCCCCCATGACCGCACCGTCGAGATGGCTGTTGGCCTTGATCACCACGCCTTTGCGCAGGGTGCTGTCCTTGATTACGCAGTTCGGGCCGATGACCACGTCGTCTTCGATGACAACCTTGCCTTCGAGGATGACGTTGATGTCTATGAGCACATCGCGGCCCACGCTGACTTCACCGCGCACGTCGAAACGGGCCGGATCGCGCAGGGTCACGCCTTGGGCCATCAGGCGGCGGGCGGCGCGCAATTGATAGTGGCGCTCCAGTTCGGCCAGTTGCCGGCGATCATTGGCGCCCTGCACTTCCATGGCGTTCAGCGGCTGCTCGGTGGCGACCACCAGCCCATCGCTGACCGCCATGGCGATCACGTCGGTCAGGTAGTACTCGCCCTGGGCGTTGTTGTTCGACAGACGACTCATCCAGTCACCCAGGCGCTCAGCCGGTACGGCCAGAATCCCGGTATTGCCTTCAGTGATCGCGCGCTGGGCTTCGTTGGCGTCCTTCTGCTCGACAATGGCGGTCACTTGGCCGTCGACGTTACGCACGATGCGGCCATAACCGGTGGGGTCGTCCAGCTCGACGGTCAACAGGCCCAACTGTTGTGGCGCCACATGCTTGAGCAGGCGCTGCAAGGTATCGACTTCGATCAGCGGCACATCGCCGTAAAGAATCAGCACCGTATCAGCCGTGATGAACGGCACAGCCTGGGCCACTGCATGGCCGGTACCCAGTTGTTTGTCCTGCAGGACGAAATTCAGGTCATCGGCGGCCAGGCGTTCGCGCACCGCATCGGCACCGTGGCCGATCACCACGTGAATGCGCTGTGGATCAAGTTGCCGGGCGCTGTGGATAACATGGCCAAGCATGGAATTACCGGCTACCGGGTGCAAGACCTTGGGCAGCGCCGAACGCATGCGAGTGCCTTGACCGGCCGCGAGGATAACGATTTCGAGAGACATGACTGGCTACCAATCCTGGGTGGTCAGCGGCTGCGACCAGATGATGAGTATCGGGAAAAGAAAAAGGGTAGCCGAGGCTACCCTTTTTAATCAATCGCACAGGAAGCAGACGGCTTAACCGCCGAACTTCTTGCGGATCTGCTGGACGGTGCGCAGCTGGGCTGCGGCCTCGGCCAGACGTGCAGCAGCAGAACCGTAATCGAACTCCGCGCCACGCTCGTGCAGGGCCTTCTCGGCAGCCTTGACGGCTTCCTGAGCGGAGGCTTCGTCCAGGTCGGCAGCACGTTGCACAGTGTCGGCAAGGACCTTGACCATGTTCGGCTGAACCTCGAGGAAACCACCGGAGATGTAATACACCTCGGCTTCCCCGCCCTGCTTGATCAAGCGGATCGGACCCGGTTTAAGATTAGTGATCAGCGGTGCGTGACCCAGGGCGATACCAAGATCACCCAGCTCACCATGCGCAATCACCATCTCGACCAGGCCGGAGAAGATTTCCCCTTCCGCACTGACGATATCGCAATGGACTGTCATAGCCATCTGATTGCCTCAACCTAAATTAGCGCCCGTTGCCGGGCGCCGGGATTACAGTTTCTTGGCTTTCTCGATCGCTTCTTCGATGCCGCCGACCATGTAGAACGCTTGTTCTGGCAGGTGGTCGTAGTCACCGTTGAGGATGCCTTTGAAGCCAGCAATGGTGTCTTTCAGGGAAACGTATTTACCCGAGGCACCGGTGAAGACTTCAGCCACGAAGAACGGCTGCGACAAGAAGCGCTGGATCTTACGAGCGCGGGATACCAACTGCTTGTCGGCTTCCGACAGCTCGTCCATACCCAGGATCGCAATGATGTCCTTCAGCTCTTTGTAGCGCTGCAGCACGTACTGGACGCCGCGAGCGGTGTCGTAGTGCTCCTGGCCGATCACGTTCGGGTCCAGCTGGCGCGAAGTCGAGTCCAGTGGGTCAACCGCTGGGTAGATACCCAGGGAAGCGATGTCACGGGACAGAACGACGGTGGCGTCCAAGTGGGCGAAGGTGGTCGCTGGCGACGGGTCGGTCAAGTCATCCGCAGGTACGTATACCGCTTGGATCGAAGTGATCGAACCTTCCTTGGTCGAAGTGATACGTTCTTGCAGAACGCCCATCTCTTCAGCCAGGGTCGGCTGGTAACCTACTGCCGAAGGCATACGGCCCAGCAGTGCGGATACTTCGGTACCGGCCAGGGTGTAACGGTAGATGTTGTCGACGAACAGCAGAACGTCGTTACCTTCGTCACGGAACTTCTCGGCCATGGTCAGGCCGGTCAGGGCTACGCGCAGACGGTTTCCCGGCGGCTCGTTCATCTGGCCGTAGACCAGTGCCACTTTGTCCAGAACGTTGGAATCCTTCATCTCGTGGTAGAAGTCGTTACCCTCACGAGTACGCTCACCCACACCGGCGAACACGGAATAACCGCTGTGCTCGATGGCGATGTTACGGATCAGTTCCATCATGTTTACGGTCTTGCCCACACCGGCACCACCGAACAGACCGACTTTACCGCCCTTGGCGAACGGGCAAACCAGGTCGATAACCTTGATGCCGGTTTCCAGCAGGTCGTTGCCGCCTGCCTGTTCAGCGAAGGATGGCGCAGGACGGTGAATGCCCCAGCGCTCTTCGGTATCGATCGGGCCCGCTTCGTCGATCGGGTTACCCAGTACGTCCATGATCCGGCCCAGAGTCGCTTTACCGACCGGTACGGAGATGGCTGCGCCGGAGTCGATAACGTCCAGACCGCGCTTCAAGCCTTCGGTAGAACCCATCGCAATGGTACGAACGATGCCGTCGCCCAGCTGCTGCTGAACTTCCAGGGTAGTTTCCGCGCCTTGTACTTTCAGCGCGTTGTAGATGCTCGGTACGCTGTCGCGTGGAAATTCCACGTCGATAACGGCGCCGATGATTTGAACGATACGTCCGCTACTCATAGCTGGATCCTCTGAATATTTGAACCGTTAAACCGCGGCAGCGCCGCCGACGATTTCCGAGATCTCTTGGGTGATCGCAGCCTGACGCGCCTTGTTGTAGATCAGCTGCAAATCGCTGATCAAATCACCGGCGTTGTCGGTAGCGTTCTTCATCGCGATCATCCGCGCTGCTTGTTCAGCTGCGTTGTTCTCGACCACCGCCTGGTAAACCTGCGACTCCACGTAGCGGACCATCAAGCCGTCAAGCAGCTCCTTGGCATCCGGTTCGTAGAGATAGTCCCAGTGGTGCTTGAGTTCCTGTTCCGGGGTCGCCACCAGTGGGACCAATTGCTCCACGGTTGGCTGTTGCGTCATGGTGTTGATGAACTTGTTGGATACCACGGACAGGCGGTCAATCCGGCCTTCCAGGTAAGCATCCAGCATCACCTTGACGCTGCCGATCAGGTCATTGATCGACGGTTCTTCACCCAGGTGGCTGATAGCTGCGACGACGTTGCCGCCGAAGTTGCGGAAGAAAGCCGCACCCTTGCTACCAATCACGCACAGATCGATCTCGACGCCTTGTTCGCGGTTTACAGCCATGTCCTTGACCAGGGCCTTGAACAGGTTGGTGTTCAAGCCACCACACAGACCACGGTCACTGCTCACCACGACGTAACCGACGCGCTTGATAGCACGGTCGATCATGAACGGGTGGCGATATTCCGGGTTGGCGTTGGCCAGATGACCAATAACCTGGCGGATGCGCTCCGCATAAGGGCGGCTAGCAGCCATGCGCATTTGTGCCTTGCGCATTTTGCTGACCGCCACTTTTTCCATGGCGCTGGTAATTTTTTGCGTGCTTTTGATGCTCGCAATCTTACTGCGAATCTCTTTTGCGCCTGCCATGTAACACCTATCAGGTTAGCAAGCGGGAGCCTTGCGACTCCCGCTGCGGCTTACCAGGTTTGGGTGGCCTTGAACTTCTCGATACCGGCTTTCATGCCAGCGTCGATTTCGTCATTGAAGTCACCCTTCACGTTGATCTTGGCCAACAAGTCGGCGTGATCGCGGTTGAAGTAAGCAATCAGCGCTTGTTCAAAGCTGCCGACCTTGGCGATTTCAACGTCAGTCAGGAACCCACGCTCAGCGGCATACAGCGACAGCGCCATGTCAGCGATCGACATTGGTGCGTATTGCTTCTGCTTCATCAGCTCGGTAACGCGCTGACCATGCTCAAGTTGCTTACGGGTCGCTTCGTCCAGGTCAGAAGCGAACTGGGCGAATGCCGCCAGTTCACGGTACTGGGCCAGGGCGGTACGGATACCACCGGACAGCTTCTTGATGATCTTGGTCTGAGCGGCACCACCCACACGGGATACCGAAACACCGGCGTTCACAGCAGGACGGATCCCGGAGTTGAACATGGCCGATTCCAGGAAGATCTGACCGTCGGTGATGGAAATCACGTTGGTCGGAACGAACGCGGAAACGTCGCCAGCCTGGGTTTCGATGATCGGCAGAGCGGTCAGGGAGCCGGTCTTGCCGGTCACTGCGCCGTTGGTGAACTTCTCTACGTACTCTTCCGAAACGCGGGATGCGCGCTCCAGCAGACGGGAGTGGAGATAGAACACGTCGCCTGGGTAGGCTTCACGACCTGGTGGACGGCGCAGCAGCAGGGAGATCTGGCGGTAAGCCACTGCCTGCTTGGACAGATCGTCATAAACGATCAGCGCGTCTTCACCGCGGTCGCGGAAGTATTCGCCCATGGTGCAACCGGAGTACGGTGCCAGGAACTGCAGTGCTGGAGATTCCGATGCGCTGGCCGCCACGATGATCGTGTTGGCCAGGGCGCCGTTTTCTTCCAGCTTGCGAACCACGTTGGCGATGGTCGATTGCTTCTGACCGATGGCTACGTAGACGCAGAAAATGCCGCTGTTCTTCTGGTTGATGATCGCGTCGATCGCCAGAGCGGTCTTACCGATCTGACGGTCACCGATGATCAGCTCACGCTGGCCACGGCCGACAGGGATCATGGCATCGACAGCCTTGTAGCCAGTCTGTACAGGCTGGTCTACCGACTTACGCCAGATCACGCCAGGAGCAACTTTCTCGACCGCGTCGGTCTCGGTGTTGTTCAGCGGACCTTTGCCGTCAACAGGGTTGCCCAGTGCGTCGACAACGCGACCCAGCAGTTCCTTACCAACCGGAACTTCGAGGATGCGGCCGGTGCACTTGGCGCTCATGCCTTCGGCCAGCGACTGGTAGGAACCCAGTACAACGGCACCTACGGAGTCTTGCTCCAGGTTGAGGGCCATACCGTAGACGCCGCCCGGAAACTCGATCATCTCGCCGTACATGACGTCGGCCAGACCGTGAATCCGCACGATACCGTCAGATACGCTGACGACAGTGCCTTCGTTACGGGCTTGGGAGGTCACATCGAGCTTATCGATGCGGCCCTTGATAATTTCACTTATTTCGGAAGGATTGAGTTGCTGCATTGCTCTGCTGCCCCTTCAAACTCAAGATTTCAATGCTTCGGCAAGTTTCGCGATTTTGCCGCGAATCGAGCCATCGATAACCAGGTCGCCGGCGCGGATTACAACGCCCCCTATCAGGGACTTGTCTTCCTCGACTTGCAGGCGCACTTCCCGGTTGAGTCGTGCACTGAGAACCTTGGCGAGTTTGTCTTGCTGTTCTTGGTTCAATGCGAAAGCACTGGTCACTTCCACGTCTACCGACTTCTCTTGCTCGGCCTTGTACAGGTCAAACAGAGTGGCGATCTCCGGCAGAAGCAGGAGACGGTCGTTTTCGGCAACGACGTGAATGAAATTCTGTGCCTTGGCATCGAACTTGTCGCCGCACACGTCAATGAACGTGGCGGCCTTTTCTGCGCTCGTCAGTCGCGGGGCCTTGAGCACGCGCTGCATGGTGTCGTCTTGCGACACCGCTGCAGCCAGGCCGAGCATGGCTGACCAATTGGCCAGTTGCTGGTGGGCCTGAGCGTGCTCGAAGGCCGCCTTAGCGTAAGGTCGGGCCAACGTGGTCAGTTCTGCCATGATCGCCCTCGCTTAGATTTCAGCAGCCAGTTGGTTAACCAGCTCTGCGTGCGCGTTTTGATCGATTGTGGCACCCAGGATCTTCGAAGCACCGCCAACGGCCAGAGCACCCACTTGGGCACGCAGCGCGTCTTTGACACTGTTGAGTTCCTGTTCGATCTCGGCTTGAGCCTGAGCCTTCACACGGTCAGCTTCGACGCGAGCCTGTTCACGGGCTTCGTCGACAATCTGGGTACCGCGTTTCTTGGCTTGCTCGATGATTTCAGCTGCCTGAGCTTTCGCTTCGCGCAGTTGCTGACCCACTTTCTCATGGGCCAACTCCAGGTCGCGAGCTGCACGGCTGGCAGCGTCCAGACCATCAGCGATCTTCTTTTGACGTTCGTGCAATGCCGCAATGACCGGAGGCCATACGAACTTCATGCAGAACAGTACAAAAATCAGGAACGCAACGGACTGGCCAATCAGGGTCGCATTAATGTTCACGCCAACACCTCGCAGTTACGTTGTCCATCACACCAATCTACTCGAGACATCCGAGTAATTAGCCAGCGATTTGACCAACGAACGGGTTCGCAAAGGTGAAGAACAGAGCGATACCAACACCGATCATGGTCACGGCGTCGAGCAGACCGGCCACGATGAACATTTTGACTTGCAGCATTGGAACCATTTCTGGCTGACGCGCTGCGCCTTCCAGGAACTTGCCGCCCAACAGGCCGAAACCAATTGCGGTACCCAGTGCGCCCAGGCCGATCAACAGTGCAACAGCGATAGCGGTTAGACCAACTACAGTTTCCATCTTTCCTCCCGACTTTTACGTCGTATGGTTTAGGTTTTTTAGATTAAAGCGGTAAAACAAATCGTTTCTCAGCCCGGTTCGGGCTCCTTCCCGTTTGACCGGGAAGGACATCAGACTAGTCGAGACTGGCCTTAATGGTTTTCTTCGTGCGCCATCGACAGGTAGACGATGGTCAGCATCATGAAGATGAACGCCTGCAGGGTGATGATCAGGATGTGGAACACAGCCCACGCCCACTGCAGAACTACACCCAGGCCGCTGAGCCACAGCAGGCCGCTGCCGAACATCACAGCGATCAGGATGAACACCAGCTCGCCGGCATACATGTTGCCGAACAGACGCAAGGCCAGGGAAATTGGCTTGGCAATCAGGGTCACGAACTCCAGGAGGAAGTTCACCGGGATCAGCAGGGCTTGAACCAGAACGTTCTTGCTGCCGAACGGGTGCAGGGTCAGTTCGCCGATGAAACCGCCGATGCCCTTGACCTTGATGCTATAGAAAATGATCAGTGCGAAAACCGAGAGCGCCATGCCCAGGGTCGCGTTCGGGTCGGTGGTCGACACGGCGCGGAATGGGATGTGGTGGTCACCGGAGATCAGGATGGCCAGCTGAGGAATCCAGTCGACCGGTACCAGGTCGACGGCGTTCATCAGGAACACCCAGACGAAGATGGTCAGTGCCAGCGGTGCGATCACCGGGCTACGGCCATGGAAGCTGTCTTTCACGCTGCCATCGACGAATTCGACCAGTACTTCAACGAAGTTCTGCAGTGCACCAGGCTGACCGGAAGTCGCCTTCTTTGCCGCCATGCGGAAAAGAAGAACGAAGATCAGACCCAATGCGACCGACCAGCCGAGGGTATCGACGTGGAAAGCCCAGAAGCCCATTGCCTTGGCTTCTGCTGCGGAGTGGGCAAAGCCCCAGCCGCCGTTGGGTAGCTGACCGAAGGTCAGGTTCTGCAAGTGGTGCTGGATATAGCCCGAAGCGGTTGTCTCTGCCATGGTTGCCTCAAACGCCCTAAGGTCTCGAAAGTCTTGTTCTCATTAGCAGGGGAGCGAACCAGCTAACCAGTTGGGTCAGCACGAAGACGCTGAATACAGCCAGCGGCGCCAGTGGCTTCACACCTGCGAACGTCAATGCAAACAGCACTGCCGTCAAAATCAGTTTCCCCGCCTCGCCGGCATAAAAAGACCGGACGATAGCCTGGGCTGCTCGGGCGCCGGAAAACCGAAAGGCCCTGTGAGCAAAGTAAACATTGGGAAGCAAGGCTATCAGGCCTCCGCAAAGCCCTGAGTATCCGGCGACGACTCCTTTGCATTGCCAGAGCGCCAATGCGGCGATCAGGACAACGGTGAATTGGGCCATCAAAACCGGGAAAACTGCCAGACGATGGAACGGCAAGCGGTTTGGCGTGCGGGTTTCCATCGCTTTTGCTCTCCAATAGTCGGCCGCCATAATTCAATAACTTGGCATAATTTGTGCCGACAAAATGCGCGCAGAGTATAGGGGCGGTTCTGCCCCTATTCAACTGCCGGGTAGTGATTTCCGACTGCGCGCTACAAGAGCAATTGTTTCAGCGAATGTGTGCAAGGACACCTTGCAGCTCATCGAGGGAGTTGTAGCCAATCACCAATTGCCCCTTGCCCTTCTTTCCGTGGCGGATCTGCACCGCAGAGCCCAGGCGCTCGGCCAGGCGCTGTTCCAGGCGAGCGATATCCGGATCGGTCTTGGGTGCCTCGACAGGGGCCGGTTTGCCGCTCAGCCACTGGCGAACCAGTGCTTCGGTTTGGCGCACGGTCAGACCGCGTGCGACAACATGTCGCGCCCCTTCAACTTGTTGATTTTCCGGCAAACCGAGCAATGCCCGGGCATGACCCATTTCCAGGTCGCCATGAGACAGCATGGTCTTGATGACTTCCGGCAACGCAATCAGGCGCAGCAGATTGGCCACGGTCACGCGGGACTTGCCCACGGCCTCGGCAACTTGTTGCTGGGTCAGCTGGAATTCCTGCTGCAAGCGCTGCAGGGCCACGGCTTCCTCGATCGGGTTGAGGTCTTCGCGCTGGATGTTCTCGATCAGCGCCATGGCGATGGCCGTTTCATCCGGCACATCGCGGACCATGGCCGGGATGGTTTCCTGGCCAGCCTGCTGGCTGGCACGCCAGCGACGTTCGCCGGCAATGATCTCGAAGCGCCCATTGGCGATCGGCCGGACCACGATCGGCTGCATCACGCCCTGGCTCTTGATCGACTGGGCCAATTCTTCCAGCGCCTGCGGATCCATGTCCCGGCGCGGCTGGTATTTACCGCGCTGGATCAGATCCAGCGGCAAATGCTGCAACTCACGCTGATCGGCCTGCACGGCCGCCTCTTCCAGCGAGCTGACCGTGGGACCGCTGAGCAGTGCATCCAGTCCACGTCCGAGACCTCGTTTCTTGACGGCCATGGGGTTTCCTTAAGTTGGCTGGGCTGCAGCGGTGCGTGGATTGCGGCGCTGACGGCGAACCATCTCGCCCGCCAGGGCCAGGTAAGCCAGCGCACCACGGGATTGTTTGTCGTAGGCCAGGGCCGGCATGCCGTAGCTCGGTGCTTCGGCCAAACGGATGTTACGCGGGATGACCGTGTCGTAGAGCTGCTCGCCGAAGTGTTCCTTGAGCTGGGCTGAAACATCGTTCATCAGGCTCAGGCGCGGGTCGTACATGGTCCGCAGCAGGCCTTCGACCTTCAGCTGCGGGTTCAACAGTTCGGCGATGCGCTTGATGTTATCCACAAGGTCGCTCAACCCTTCCAATGCGAAGTATTCGCACTGCATGGGGATAATGACCCCATCGGCCGCCACCAGGGCGTTGAGGGTCAGCATCGACAGCGACGGCGGGCAGTCGATCAGGATGTAATCGTAGTTTTCCCGGATCGGTGCCAAGGCGCTGCGCAGGCGGCTTTCCTTCATCTGCATTTCCAGCAGCACCACTTCAGCCGCCGTCAGGTCACGGTTGGCCGGCAGCAGTTGATAACCGCCGTGTTCGGAGAAGTGCATGGCCTGGCCCAGATCGCATTCGCCGATCAGGACGTCGTAGATGGAGTTTTCCAGGCCATGTTTATCCACACCACTACCCATGGTGGCGTTGCCCTGTGGATCGAGATCGATCAACAGCACCCGACGCTTGGTCGCGACCAGGGATGCTGCGAGGTTGATACAGGTGGTGGTCTTGCCCACACCACCCTTCTGGTTCGCTATCGCGAATACCTTAGCCATTCTTGCTTGTGTTCCCAATCATGCCGTGCGGCGCAGTATCAGCAGATGGCGTTGGCCTTGGCAACCGGGTACGGCCAAGGCGTGTTCGCTATCGAGGTGGAAGTCTGCCGGCAATGCTACCAGCTCATCGGCCGGATGAACGCCCTTCATTGCCAGCCAGCGCGTATCGGCATCGCCCAGGTGGCGAGTCCAGTTACTGAAGTTCTCCATGCTGCTGAACGCCCGGGAAATGATCCCGTTGAACGGCTCGGCAGGCTGGAACGCTTCGACGCGGCTGTGGATAACTTGCAGGTTATCCAATTTGAGTTCGAGTTTGACCTGGGTCAGGAAGCGGGTTTTCTTGCCGTTGCTGTCCAGGCAGGTCACTTGCGAGTCGGGAAACAGGATCGCCAGCGGGATTCCGGGCATGCCCCCGCCGCTGCCGACATCCAGCCAACGACCGTTTTCGATGAAGGACATGACGCTGAGGCTGTCGAGCAAATGGCGCGAGACCATTTCATCCGGATCGCGCACGGCGGTCAGGTTGTAGGCCTTGTTCCATTTGATCAACAGCGCCAGGTAACCCAGCAGCTGGGCGTGCTGGGCTTCGGTGAGGCTGACGCCGAGCTGACGGGCACCTGTGGATAACTCTTCAGCGTGTTGCGAGGTGACCATCGAACTCAAGCGCTTTGCTCCAACTGGCGGCCCGCGCCGCGTTTTTTCAAATGAATCATCAACAGGGAAATCGCCGCCGGCGTGACGCCTGGAATGCGCGAGGCCTGGCCCAAGGTCTCTGGACGGGTCGCACCAAGCTTGCTCTGGATTTCTTTCGACAACCCGGAAATGCCGGTGTAATCGATATCCACAGGCAGCTTGGTGTCTTCACTGGCGCGCAGACGGACGATTTCGTCCTGCTGGCGGTCGATGTAACCGGCGTATTTGGTCTTGATCTCGACTTGTTCGGCCACCTGTGGATCTTCGGCGCCCTGGCCGGTCACTTCCACCAACCCGGCATAGTCGATTTCCGGACGGCTCAAGAGGTTGAGCAGGTTGTATTCGTGGGTCAGCGGTGTGCCGAATTTTGCCGCAATGGCATCGCCCTGTTCGGTACCGGGACGAACCCAGGTGCTTTTCAGGCGCTGCTCTTCCAGCTCGATACTCTCGCGTTTCTTGCAGAACGCGGCCCAACGCACGTCGTCCACCAACCCCAGTTCGCGACCTTTCTCGGTCAAGCGCAGGTCGGCGTTGTCTTCACGCAGGATCAGGCGGTATTCGGCGCGGGACGTGAACATCCGATACGGTTCCTGGGTACCCAGGGTAATCAGGTCATCCACCAGCACCCCGATGTAGGCCTCATCGCGACGCGGGCACCAACTGTCCTTGCCCTGGGCGCGCAGTGCGGCGTTGGCACCGGCCAACAGCCCTTGGGCACCGGCCTCTTCGTAACCGGTGGTGCCGTTGATTTGCCCGGCAAAGAACAGGCCGCCGATGACTTTGGTTTCCAGGCTGTACTTCAGGTCACGCGGGTCGAAGTAGTCGTACTCGATGGCGTAGCCCGGGCGAACGATGTGGGCGTTTTCCATCCCGCGAATCGACTGCACGATCTGCAATTGCACATCGAACGGCAGGGAGGTGGAAATCCCGTTCGGGTACAGCTCATGGGTCGTCAGGCCTTCTGGCTCGATGAAGACCTGGTGGCTTTCCTTGTCGGCAAAGCGATGGATCTTGTCTTCGATCGACGGGCAATAACGCGGGCCGATACCTTCGATCACCCCGGAGTACATGGGCGAGCGATCCAGGTTGGCGGCGATGATTTCGTGGGTACGGGCGTTGGTGTGGGTGATCCAGCAACTCACCTGTTTGGGGTGCTGTGCTTTCGAACCCATGAACGACATCACCGGAATCGGCGTATCGCCCGGTTGCTCGGTCATCACCGAGAAATCCACAGACCGACCGTCGATACGCGGTGGCGTACCGGTTTTCAGCCGACCAACGCGCAGCGGCAATTCACGCAGGCGCTGGGCCAAGGCGATCGAAGGTGGATCGCCGGCGCGGCCGCCGGAATAGTTCTGCATGCCGATGTGGATAAGTCCGCCGAGGAAGGTCCCGGTGGTCAACACCACGGAATCGGCGAAGAAACGCAGGCCCATTTGCGTGACGACACCGCGTACCTGGTCCTGCTCGACGATCAGGTCATCGGCCGCTTGTTGAAATATCCACAGGTTCGGCTGGTTTTCCAGGATTTCGCGGACAGCGGCCTTGTACAGGACGCGGTCGGCCTGGGCGCGAGTAGCGCGCACGGCTGGGCCTTTGCGACTGTTCAAAACGCGAAACTGGATACCACCTTTATCGGTGGCCATGGCCATCGCGCCCCCAAGGGCATCGATTTCCTTGACCAGGTGGCTTTTGCCGATCCCACCAATGGCAGGGTTGCAACTCATGGCACCGAGGGTTTCCACGTTATGCGTCAGCAACAGGGTTTTTGCCCCCATGCGTGCTGATGCAAGTGCTGCCTCGGTACCGGCATGACCGCCGCCGATGACGATCACTTCAAAACGGGAAGGGAAATCCACCACGCACCTCGTGCCTGCTTAATTCAGGTAATTCGGAAATAGGTCTTGAGCCTGGCCAGAGCGTTTTTCGAGCCAGGTCGGCAAGTATAGGGACTTCCCCTTTCCTAAAGAACCCTTTGCACAAAATTTAACCAGCTGTGGAAAACTCGGGGTTAAAGAAATTAAAAAGAAAGAAATTTATAAAATCTTTGTTTTTATGTTTATTCTTACTGAGCCACCTATCTGTGGATAAAGTTACACAGGCCTTTATTTATAATGTGTACAGAGATTTGAAACCCTGTGGTCAGGTGGCAATGAGGGGGTTGGATAACCGGTGTAAGCCTGTGGATGAATGGGCCTGTTATCCACAGAGGCTGTTATCTTCAGTTTTGAAGGGGGTTTATCAACCGACCTTAATGGCAGTTATTCACAGGGCTTAATCCACAGAAAACCACCGCAGTGGACCGCCGCAGCGTCCACAGGCAAGCCGCCATCAGGGGCAATCGTTGCAAAAACAACGGGGAGGAACCGGGTTTGCGTTGGACTCGAGAGGCTTCGAGGACAAACCCGGTTTGAAAGGCGGGGTTATTTACCGATGCAGAAGCTGGAAAAGATCCGTCCCAACAGGTCATCGGAGCTGAAGGCGCCGGTAATTTCCCCAAGGGAATGTTGGGCCTGGCGAAGGTCTTCGGCCAACAACTCACCCGCCCCCGCCAAGGTCAGCTGCGCGCGACCGTGTTCCAGGGCTGCGCTGGCATGGCGCAAGGCTTCAAGATGCCGTCGGCGGGCGCTGAAGCTGCTTTCCGAGGTCTGCTCGTAGCCCATGCAGGCCTTGAGGTGTTCACGCAGCAATTCCAGGCCTTCGCCCGCCGCCTTCGCGCTCAGACTGATGGTCACATGGCCGTCGTGGCTGACCTCAAGCACAATTGCTTCCCCAGTCAGGTCGGCCTTGTTACGGATCAAGGTGACTTTTGCCGGATCCGGGCGGACTTCGAGGAATTCAGGCCACAAGGCAAATGGATCGTCCGCTTCCGGTGCGGTGGCATCTACCACCAGCAGGACCCGATCGGCTTCACTGATGGCCTTGAGCGCCCGTTCAACGCCGATTTTTTCCACCTGGTCATCGGTGTCGCGCAAACCAGCGGTATCCACTACGTGCAGTGGCATGCCATCGATGTGGATATGTTCACGCAGGATGTCCCGGGTGGTGCCGGCGATCTCGGTGACAATCGCCGCTTCACGACCAGCCAGGGCATTCAACAGGCTGGACTTGCCGGCATTCGGCCGCCCGGCGATCACCACGGTCATCCCATCGCGCAACAAGGCACCCTGCCCGGCTTCGCGCAGCACTGTGGATAACTCATCGCGCACTTTATCCAGCATGCTCAGCACGTGGCCATCGGCGAGGAAATCGATTTCCTCTTCCGGGAAATCAATCGCGGCCTCGACGTAAATCCGCAGGCCGATCAATTGTTCGGTGAGGTTATGCACACGCTGGGAAAACGCACCCTGCAAGGAACGCAATGCGTTGCGTGCCGCTTGTGCAGAACTGGCTTCGATCAAATCGGCAATCGCCTCGGCCTGGGCCAGGTCGAGCTTGTCATTGAGAAATGCCCGTTCGCTGAACTCACCCGGCCGCGCCAGGCGACAGCCCAGTTCCAGGCAACGCTTGAGCAGCATGTCCAGCACGATGGGTCCGCCATGGCCCTGCAGTTCCAGCACGTCTTCGCCGGTGAACGAATTCGGCCCCGGGAAGTACAAGGCCAGCCCTTCGTCGAGGACCTGCTGGTCGTCACTGAAAAATGGGCCGTAATGAGCAAACCGCGGCTTGAGTTCGCGACCGCTGATGGCCTTGGCCGCGGCACTGGCCAAGGGCCCCGAAATACGGACGATGCCGACACCGCCGCGACCTTGGGCGGTGGCAACGGCGGCGATGGTTTCACGCGGAGCGCTCATAAACCGGTATCCAGACAAAAGTGGCAGATAGCAAAACGCCCCACTAGGGGGCGTTTTGTGTGGTTATCCACAGAGCAAGTTACGCCTCGGCTTTTTTCGTAGCCGCTTCGATTTTACGCGTGATGTACCACTGCTGAGTGATGGACAACACGTTGTTCACAACCCAGTACAGCACAAGGCCAGCCGGGAACCACAGGAAGAAGAAGGTGAAGATGATTGGCATCATTTTCATGACCTTCGCCTGCATCGGATCCGGAGGCGTTGGGTTCAGCTGCTGCTGGATGAACATGGTCGCGCCCATGATGATCGGCAGGATGAAGAACGGATCCTTGATCGACAGGTCGGTAATCCACAGCATGAACGGTGCCTGACGCATCTCCACGCTTTCCAGCAATACCCAATACAGCGACAGGAACACCGGCATCTGCACAAGAATTGGCAAGCATCCACCCAGCGGGTTGATCTTCTCTTTCTTGTACAACTCCATCATGGCCTGGGACATTTTCTGCCGGTCATCGCCATGTTGCTCTTTCAGCGCGGCCAGTTTCGGGGCCACAGCGCGCATGCGAGCCATGGATTTGTAGCTGGCGGCCGACAATGGGAAGAACAGACCCTTGATCAGCATGGTCAGGAAAATGATCGACCAGCCCCAGTTACCAACGATGCTGTGGATATGTTGCAGCAGCCAGAAGATCGGCTGGGCAATGAACCACAGGAAACCGTAGTCCACGGTCAGTTCCAGGCCTGGGGACAACTCTTTCAGCACGGCCTGGCTTTTAGGGCCGGCATACAGAATGGCGCTGGTTTCGGCTTTCGCACCTGGCGCGGCAGTCAATGTCGGGCCGGTGTAACCGATGATGAAGTTGCCTTTGCTGTCTTTACGCGTCTGCACGACATTGCTGTCGCCTTTCTGCGGGATCCATGCTGTTACAAAATAATGCTGCAGCCAGGCAACCCAGCCACCTTGGACGGTTTCCTTGAGCTGGCCCTTGTCCATGTCCTTCATGGACACTTTCTTGTACGGCTCCGAACTTGTCCACAGGGCAGCGCCCAGGTAAGTCGCGGTGCCGGTGGCGGTGCTCGACGACGGATCGGAGCTGGCGTCACGCTTCAATTGCGCGAACATCGCACCGGACCAGGGCTGTGCGCTCTGGTTGTCGATCAGGTAAGAGACGGTTACGTCATACAGGCCACGTTTCAAGGTGAAACGCTTGATGTAGTTGACCCCATCCTTGCTGAACTTCAGGTCCACGACCAGTTGGTCCTGACCGTCAGCCAGTTGATAAGTCTTCTTCTCGGCGGAGTACACCGGGCGACCGGCCGGGTTCGAATCCGGGCCGTTGCTACCGATCAGGCCACTTTGGGCCAGATAGGTGCGCTCGTTACCGTTGTCGAACAACTGGAACGGGATTTCCGGATGATCCTGGCGACGCGGGTACAGCGGCAGCTTCAGCTGGGCGACGTCACCGCCTTGTGGATCGATTGCCAGCTCGAGCACGTCCGTCTTGATCTGGATGAGATCTTTGCTTACGGCCACGGGGGCTTCGGCGGGAGCGCTGGTATCGCTTGCCGTGCGCGGGATGTCGTCATTGCTGGCAGCGTTGTTGCCAACTGGGGCATCCGGCAGGCTCGGTGCGGTATTGCTGGCTGCAACATTCTGAGTCGGCAGGGCAGCCTGGCCGTAGTCCTGGTTCCATTTAAGGACCATGACGTAGGACACGATTGCCAGGGCGACGATCAGGATCGTGCGTTTGATATCCATGATTACTCGGCCATCGAAGAAGAACGGGAGGTAGGGATAGGCGGAACCGGGTCATAACCGCCGGGATTCCACGGATGACAGCGACCTAAACGACGAAAGGTCAGCCAGCCACCGCGCAGTAGGCCATGATTTTCTATGGCTTCGTACGCGTAGCAGGAACAACTGGGGTAGAAACGACAGTGACTGGCCATCAAAGGACTAATGGCATAGCGGTAAAACTGGATCGGAACGAGTGCCAGTTTACGCATCAGGACTGTCTACCCCTACAGTTTCGGTGTTGACTGCTGGTACTGGCTTGTTGCGGGCCAGACGCTTCCAGAGCTTGCCGAAATGCTGAATCAATTCGGGGCTTTCTACGTCACCCAAACCTTTGCGCGCGACGATAACAATGTCCCATCCAACCAGTGAATCCTGGTTCAGGCGAAACGATTCGCGCATCAGACGTTTGAGGCGATTGCGCTGAACAGAGAGCTTGACGCTCTTTTTCCCGATAACCAGCCCTAGTCGGGGGTGATCGAGATCGTTACTGCGCGCAAGGAGCAGGAGATTTTTCCCCGGAACCTTGCCGGTAGGGGAGTCAAAGACTGCCTTGAAATGCCGGGGTGTAAGCAGACGCTTTTCCCGACTGAAGTCCTGACTCACCTCCAGTGCCGGATTATCAAACTGCCAGACGCGCACGACCTTTGGCGCGACGACGCGACAGGACGGCACGACCGTTCTTGGTAGCCATGCGAGCACGGAAACCGTGGGTACGAGCGCGTTTGATAGTGCTTGGTTGGAAAGTACGTTTCATGTCGTGTTACCTGGTTCGTCCACAACGGGCCGGAATGGCCCCCGTTTTAAGAGACCGGGGATTCTAGAGAAAGCAAGCCTCTAGGTCAATTTCCAACCAGCGTTTCCTTCAAATAGATATCCAGCCGCTTTCGGCGGATTCATCACCCAGCGCTTGATATAGAAATAAAGAAGTGAATTATTTAAAGCTTTTCTGTAAAGCTTATAAAAGCAAGGCAACCACCTCTCTGTGGATAACCACGTTCAGGCCTTGTAATCCGCTGTGTACAGAGAATGACAACTACGCGGGAAAGCGGTGGCCAGCCTGTGCTGCGCTGTCGGATAAGCTGTGTGTGGAATGCCTGGTTATCCACAGGCCGGTTATCCAC